>CAJXRC010000005.1 GCA_913058405.1 uncultured Colwellia sp.
CGAGATCTAGTACGGTCTCGTGGGCTCGGAGATGTGTATAAGAGACAGGTACTGGTGTTTATATTGTGCTTTGTTATCGCCTACTTACCATTGAATAAGCAAGTAGTGGCAAGCTAGCGACAAAACATAACCTCATTTTCAAGGCTTCATTTTTCAAGCTTTACCGTTATAATCAAGATAAGATAGTTTGTTAGCTTATTAACAAACTATTAATGTTCTGTTTACAGTATTGAGAAATATCATAATGAAGTACTTTTTATTCGCTGTGTTAGCGATTTCAACATTATTGTCATTCGCAAACGCAGCGAACCGATCTCCCCTGCTTATATCAAAACCTAAGATTGTCGGTGGCGAAGTTGCAAATGAAGAGGCTTGGCCTTGGATGTCAGCATTAGTTTTTACTTACAGTGATGTGAATAGCGATTTAGACGTTGCTGGCACTCAGTACCAAAGTGATCCTTTTTCATATTCCCCACCCGGTCAAGTTAGCGCTACTATGGTTGATTGTGGAATTGGTGATAATTTATGTAATTTAGCTGAGAATAAAATATGCTTAATTGCCCGTGGTGAAATAGACTTTTCGGTAAAAGCCATGAATTGCCAAACCGCAGGTGGTATCGGTGCGATTATCTATAACAATACTTCAGGAGTTATCAGTGGCACTTTAGGTGAGGATTTTAGTGGCAACATTCCGGTCATTGCTATTAATCAAGATGATGGTGCTGCTTTACTCAATGAACTTGATAGCATTGCGACAATCAATTTAACGGTAAAACAAGATCTCGCGCAAAGTGCTAGTTGCGGAGCAAGCTTTATTGGCGAAAAATGGGTACTTACCGCTGCACACTGTGTTGAAGATGCTAATAGTCAATTTTTAAAAGTTAATATTGGCGAATTTGACTTAAGTGATGGCGCGAGTGATGCTAAAGCAATTAAGCAGATTTATATTCATCCCGAGTACGATGAAGGCAGTGATTTTAATAATGATATCGCGCTTATTGAGTTAGTAGAATCGATCGACAACCCTTCACTTAAACTGCTTGATGATAATACCAGCAGACAATTAGCCCTTGCTCACAGTCCTGCAACGGTGATCGGTTGGGGTAACGTAAATGCTTATGGTCCAAATGACGAACAGCCTGACAATAGTCAGCCCAATCAATTACGCCAAGTTGAGTTGTCTTTATTAAGTAATGAAGAATGCAAAAATAAATTAGCGCAAGCTTATGGCGATTTAAATAATACCTCCTATTCACCAAATCAAGTGGGCATTACTGATAGCATGATTTGTGCTGAATTCTTTGGTGACGTTCAAAAAGGCTCATGCCAGGGTGATAGTGGTGGACCTTTATTAGTAAACACCAATCAAGGTTGGCAACAAGTAGGTATCGTTAGTTATGGTGTTGGTTGCGCTAATGCTGCTTTTCCAGATGTTTATGCCCGCGTTGGACATTTTACGGACTGGATTAATAATATCACCCAAGGAATTGCCATTGAATCAAGTCATGACTTTGCAATTACTTCACAAAATAAAGCACAAACAACACGACTAACTGTGACTAACAATAGTGACCTTGCCGCTAATTTACGTTTTTCGCTATTCTCTGATAATTTTGACACTACTAGTTTTAGTCTAAATACCAATGACTGTACCCTATTAGCGGCAAAACAAAGTTGTCAAATTCAAATCAACTTTGACGCTAGAATAGTAGGCAAGCAAAAAGTACGAATTGTCATCACTAGCAACGATGCAGATATTCCAACAAGTCTAAGCTATATAAGTGCTGAAGCTGTTGCCGAGAATAGCGATATCAATACTCAGTTATCAAATAGTTCGTCAGAGTTACGCTGGTTTAGCGGCGGAGATCAACCATGGCGACTCGATAATACTGAAGCCGCAATAATGAGTGGTGTCATTGGAGATGATCAACAAAGCGCCGTTTTACTCACTTTTTCCGGTGCCGGTACTTTGTCATTTGATTGGTCCGTTTCTTCTGAAGAAAATACTGATACTCCCGATGAACCGTTTGGTGCATTATATTTGATTATTGATGATCAACAAATCAACGTAATCTCTGGAGAGATTGCTTATACCAAGGTAACTATCGATGATATAACTGAAGGCCAACATCAAGTAACTTGGTTGTATAAAAAAGATGACGGTACTCGTGACAGCGAAGATAAAGCCTCTTTAAAGAATGTTATTTTTACACCCCTTGTTATTTCAACTCCTATCGAGCAAGTTACAGCGCCTACAGAGAAAATCTCAAATAAATCGAGTAGTGGCAGTAGCTATTTTATTTTGTTCCTGCTTAGTTTGTTACCCCTTATACGTCGACGAATTTAATCACTAAACTTCAATGATAAAAAGGCAGAATTGACTGCCTTTTTCTATTTCCTCCTTATATTTAGAGACAGTTAAAATTCTCTTTAGCATTCGCAAAGTAAGCGTTTTATGCTATATTCTTGGCAAATTTATCCCCTTTCAATGTAATAAATCAAGATGATGAAATTTCAAGGTAACCATATTCTATCGGTATCTCAATTTGACCGTGAAGCTATCGCAAAGATCCTGCAAGTTTCAGCACAAATGGCGCCTTATGCGTCTCGAAAAAAACGCTGTCATGTGCTTGATGGCGCCATATTGAGTAATTTGTTTTTTGAACCAAGTACGCGTACCCGTGTTAGCTTTGGTACCGCATTTAATTTACTCGGTGGTTTTGTCCGAGAAACTGTTGGCCAAGAAAACTCTTCACTTAGTAAAGGCGAATCTCTATTTGATACTGCCCAAGTGATCAGTGGTTACTCTGATGTCATTGCTATGCGTCATCCTCAAATGCATTCAGTAGAGCAGTTTGCTCAAGGTAGTTCAGTTCCGGTAATCAATGGTGGTGACGGTGCTAATGAACACCCTACTCAGGCATTGCTTGATCTCTTTACGATTCAGTCTGAAATGATGCATTTTAACAAAGGTTTAGATGACTTAAATATTGTTTTGATGGGCGACTTAAAGCATGGTCGTACCGTGCACTCATTATCAAAACTATTAAGTCTCTACGAGAATGTCAAAGTCACTATGGTTGCGCCAAAAGCACTACAAATGCCTGACAGCGTTATTTCTACCTTAAGCAATGCTGGTCATGAAGTAGTGCTGACAGAAACTATGGCAGGCAATTTATCGGCCGACGTTATATATCAAACAAGAATACAGCAAGAACGATTTGCCAGTAAAGATGAAGCAGAGTTATACCGTGGACATTTCAGTTTAAATAAAAATGTCTACCAAAAATATTGCCGAGAAAATACGGTAATTATGCACCCATTACCACGTGACTCTCGCCCCGAAGCTAATGAACTTGATACCGATCTTAATGATTTAGACAACCTCGCCATTTTTAGACAAGCACAAAATGGTGTTTTAGTGCGCATGGCATTATTTGCCTTAACATTAGGTGTTGAAGATCAATTAACCGATTATGAAAAACCAGTAAACTGGTTCACAAATAAAAACGCCTAATGGCAACACTCCTTATTAGTAACGATTTTAGAAGAAGCAATTATGAATAAATCAGAACAGTTATTTGAACAAGCTCAAAAGATTATCCCTGGTGGCGTTAACTCTCCAGTTCGCGCTTTCAATAGCGTTGGTGGTACTCCTTGTTTTATAAAACGTGCTCAAGGTGCTTATATTTATGACGCTGATGATAAAGCTTACATAGACTACGTTGGTTCTTGGGGGCCTATGATTTTAGGTCATAACCATCCAGCAATTCTAGAAGCGGTTATTAGTACGGCTAAGAATGGTTTAAGTTTTGGTGCTCCGACTGAAGTTGAAATTACCATGGCTGAGAAAGTCCGTGAGTTAGTACCATCAATGGAATCTTTACGCATGGTTAGCTCTGGTACAGAAGCTACGATGAGCGCAATCCGTTTAGCTCGTGGCTATACTGGTCGCGATAAAATATTAAAATTTGAAGGTTGTTATCACGGCCATGCTGACGCCTTGTTAGTTAAAGCCGGTTCTGGTGCTTTAACGTTAGGCGTACCAAATTCACCAGGTATTCCTGAAGATTTTGCTAAACATACTCTTACCGTTAGCTACAATAATATCGACGAAGTGAAAGAGATTTTCACTAAGTATGCCGATGAAATTGCCTGTATTATCGTCGAACCTGTTGCTGGTAACATGAACTGTATTCCTCCTGTTGAAGGCTTCCTTGAAGGTTTACGTGACGTTTGTGACCAATACAGTAGTGTATTAATTTTTGATGAAGTAATGACTGGTTTTCGTGTTGCATTAGGCGGAGCACAAGCTCACTATAATATTAAACCTGACTTAACCACTTTAGGTAAAGTTATTGGCGGTGGTATGCCTGTTGGTGCCTTTGGTGGCAAACAAGAGATCATGGATTATATCGCTCCTGTTGGTCCTGTTTACCAAGCAGGGACTTTATCGGGTAACCCAATTGCTATGGCCGCAGGTTTAGCTTCATTGACTGAATTAGCTCAAGGAAATAAACACCAACAACTTTCTTCTGCGACAGAAAAGTTAGCTATGGGCTTAAAAGCCGCAGCTGAACGTAATGGCGTAAGTTTAAGTGTTAACTACGTTGGCGCTATGTTCGGTTTTTTCTTTACTGAAGATAAAAACACCATAACTACTTATGAGCAAGCCACCCAAAGTGATGGCGAAATGTTCAAGCGTTTCTTCCACTTAATGCTTGATGAAGGCATATATTTAGCACCATCATCTTACGAGACTGGCTTTTTATCAACAGCGCATACCGATGACATTATTGAAAAAACATTAGTTGCTGCCGATAAGTGTTTCGCTCAACTATAACGAGATAATGCTAGCGATTAATCGTTAAAATAAAAAACGCTGTCTGTAGTAATACAGACAGCGTTTTTTATATTTTTTTATCTCATTGCTATTTGTATAAGATAATGCTCACTATTGAGTTATACCAGTTAAATTAATTAATGGAGCAAATTTTAATGAGAATAAATTTTCAAGAACAAGACGCTTGATTGAGTAATAGCTGGCTATTAGGATTGAAAGCAACGATGTTATTGGATATTTAGACCATTTAAAAAGATCACTTAGTTAGTTTAGTTGGTATTTTTTAGCTAAAAATTAGTTATTCAATACTTCACTATTCAGCTCGTCCTGCAACCAATCTAAGCCTTCTTGCCAACCTAAATTTAGACCATCAAATACCTTTAAGTTCCAACCATCACGTTGACGTATCGCAGCAATTTGTCCTACCGAGGCTTTACTTTGCTTGTCGTAAGTAACAACAGCAATTGCTGCTAAATTTTCATGAGAGGCCACGCTTAACTTGGCTTCAAATGAAAAGTCATATTCATTGATCTTATTAATCAGCAAAGCAAAATTATTAGAAAAAGTATTGGTCAAAAAATCATCATATTCTTCCGACATTTCCAGAGATATAACAACATCTTGACCGACAATAACTTCGGCGATATGCTCATTTAAAACATTAACTTTAGCAAAACTAAGTTGGTATTTTTGCATCACGTCCTGCCCACATATTTTGTACTTAGTACCACAATACTAGACCTATATTTTCAACTTAACAAACATGTGTTTGAAACTTTTTAGCTGTTTCTATCCATAAACTTAAAGGTAGTGATCAAATAACTGTACATTCACCATTTCGCCAGCTTTAACCCCACCTTGATCACTAGGTAAAACAATGTAGCAATTCGCTCGCGCTAAGCTAGATAAAATACCTGACCCTTGTGCGCCTGTTGAAGCAACAACATTTTCACCCGCTTCATTAACCGATAGAACACCGCGTTGAAAATCCATTCGGCCTGGTGATTTTCGTAAGTCACTGCTACATTTCACAGATAAATGCGTACGCTTTAAAGCGTTGGCGTTTTGCATTTTAGTCAAAGCAACCAATGCTAACTGATGAAAGGTAACTAACGCTGAAACGGGGTTACCTGGTAGTCCAAAAAAGACACTATTAGCTAACGTTCCAAAAGCAAAGGGCTTACCTGGTTTCATCGCTATTTTCCAAAACCCTATTTCACCTAATTCATCTAACACTGTTTTAGTGTAATCCGCATCGCCTACCGAAACACCGCCAGAAGAAATAACCGCATCGGCTTGTTCATCAGCACTAACAAAAGCAGCCTTTATTGCTTCAAAATCATCGCCAATAATACCAAAATTAATAATATCAACATGCAATGTCTTAAGCATGGCAGCTAGCACAAAGCTGTTAGACTCATAAATATCACCTGCTCGCAGCGATTGACCTGGTAATTTTAGCTCATCTCCAGTAGCGATTAGTGCCACTTTTAATTTTCGAAAAACAACAACTTCAGCCACCCCTAAAGAAGCCAGTACACCAATATCAACCACAGTTAATTTATGGCCAGAATGCAGTACTTGTTGGTTGATTTTAATATCTTCACCGGCATTTCTAACATGAGATCCAAAAGTCTTCTCTTGTAAAAAGGTAATTTTTTCCTCATCAGCAGTGACATTTTCTTGCATCTCAACAGAATCACAACAATCAGGCATTTTCGCCCCAGTCATAATTCGAATACATTCACCAGGCCGACATGTTCCTTGAAACGGCGCTCCCGCCATAGAACGTCCGATTAACTTCAGTGTTTTACTTTCATTTAAACTTGCAATAGCAAAAGCATAACCATCCATTGCTGAGTTATCGTGTGGAGGCACATTTAATGGGCTGGCAATATCTTGCGCTAAAACATGATGCAGCGCCTGCTCTATCGGCAAGGCGAGTGTTTCGGTGATAGGTGATATTTGCGATAGCATATTAGCTACAGCTTGTTCAAAAGGTAAAAGCCCTGGAGCTGAGCAACAATCAGACATAAAAAACTCGCTTAAATTGAAATTACGATAAGTTTCACTCTAAACGAGGTAAATTTGCAAGCTGGTTTAGAGAAATATTGGTATATACCTAAGCCACTTGAAGATACATTTTCAGGTAGTTTGGTTATAGAGGATAGTATCGCTTAATTACTGATAAAATTAATAGTGATTTAACCGCCCGTTTATTGATTACAATCAATAATGAGGTGGGCAAAAAAAATTACCATCTCGCAATACAATGGGTATATACTCATTTTAGAACAGAATTTTATTTATTACACCGAGCTATCACAGCTAACATTGTTTTATTTTTTGGTTAAATCAAGCCAACTTATTCGAAGCATTCATGTTGTGACATGCCGCGACTAATCCCATGTATTTATTGGATTTTAGTTGCCAGGGTTAACAAGGAAACGCGTTAGCCTCCCTACATTTGGAAAGGTGACATGTTAACAGACAACTTTGGCCGTAGGTTCTCTTACCTGCGTCTCTCTATTACCGATGTTTGCAATTTTAGTTGCACTTACTGCTTGCCTGATGGATATCAGTGCGATCAACCGCGTGATTTTTTATCACTATGTGAAATCAAACGTATCGCAAAAGCTTTCGCCGAGTTAGGAACTGAAAAGATCCGCATAACTGGTGGAGAACCAGCCTTGCGTAAAGACTTACCTGAAATCATTCGAATTTGTAAAGAAACAGCCGGTATCAAAAAGGTTGCTATTACAAGTAATGGTTTTAAGTTACCAGATCATCTGCCTCATTGGTTAGATGCTGGTATTGATGCAATCAATATAAGTATCGATAGTTTAGATCCTCGTCAATTTCACGCGATTACCGGCCACGATAAACTTAAGACCATACTCACAGGGATTGATATGGCATTGGCTGATGGCAGAGCCTCAGTTAAAGTTAATACGGTCTTAATGCGTGATCACAGTGGTCGAGAAATTCAGAGCTATCTTGATTGGCTAAAAGACACACCTATTACATTACGTTTTATTGAGTTGATGCAAACAGGTGACAATCAAGAATTTTTTGATGCGCAGCACGTACAAGGCTCACGTATTAAACAGAACTTAATTCTCGATGGCTGGCTTCCAGTCATTCAAAACAAGTCCGCCGGCCCTGCCCAAGAATTTTACCATCCTGATTATCAAGGTAAAGTCGGCTTGATCATGCCTTATTCTAAGGATTTTTGTAGTAGCTGTAACCGCTTACGAATAAGCTCAAGTGGTAAGTTACATTTATGTTTATTTGGTGAAGAAGGTTTGTCATTACGCGAAGAATTGCAAAGTGATGATATTGAGCCTTTACAAGCAAAAATATTAGCATTACTTGGCGATAAAAAAGCCACCCACTACTTACATGAAAAGCTAACAGGTGCCACTAAGCACCTTGCTATGCTTGGAGGTTAAGTATGCTTCCTCAAGCTATCGATTGTTTAGGTGTTGTACTTGCTGGTGGTTTATCTTCTCGTATGGGACAAGATAAAGCACAGCTCAGACGTCAACAAAATACCGCACCTTCAACAGAAAAATCAGCACACAGCATGTTAGATTTTTCTAAGCAGCTTTTAGCTGATGCAGGTATAAAAGATATAGTGATCAGCGGTGATAATCATCAAATCCCTGACCGCGTAGCACATGCTGGACCTGTTGGCGGAATTTATAGTGTGCTTTCGCATTACCTTGCAAATAGCCCTGAACATTTACAACCCAAAGCCTTATTAATCTTGCCCGTTGATTTACCTTTAATGACTGCCAGCGCTTTAACAGAATTACGGCTAAAAGGTGAGCTTAGCCACAAAGCAACTTTTTTCAGTGATAGTCAAAAAAACATGCATCATATCCCTTTATATTTGCCCAACAATGCATTTTTGAACATGTTTTTGATGCAAGCATTTCACCAAGAAAAATTGCTAGCAAACAGTACAAATATAAATAAGAAAAATAACAAAAGGGGTCCTTCAGTAAGGGCCATGTTAGAACAAGTACCTCATCAAGCAGTTGCTAGCCTTAATAGCCAGGTACTATTTAATACCAATACGCCAGAGCAATGGCAGCAAGCACAACAACAGTTTTAGGCCACACGTATGAAATATCAATGCATACCATGCGAGTGGCAAAAAGTATAAGTACAACAATCATTTTAATCTAAAGATTTAGTAAAGGATAAACCTATGTCAGCACATGGCGGCACCACTTTCATTCCCTTAAATATCGCCGTTTTAACGGTGTCGGATACACGAACAGAAGAAAACGATACGTCTGGTCAAGCACTGGTTGAGCGCCTAACACAATCAGGGCATAACCTAGCGGATAAAGCGATTGTGATTGATGATGTCTATCAACTGCGCGCACAAGTATCAAAATGGATAGCGGATGATAGCATCCATGCCATAATTTCTACCGGTGGAACAGGTTTTACTGCACGTGATAATACTCCTGAAGCGTTAACGCCATTATTTGACAAAGCAGTTGAAGGTTTTGGTGAAGTATTTCGCCATGTATCGTTACTAGAAATAGGCACTTCAACAATCCAATCGCGCGCTTTTGGCGGTATTGCCAATAAAACGGTAGTGCTTTGTGTACCTGGCTCAACCAATGCTTGTAAAACTGCTTGGGATAAAGTGATTAAAGAACAACTAGATGCAAGTCATCGTCCATGTAACTTTGTACCACACTTGAACTTAAGTGCCGAGCAATGTGAGACGCGTAACTAATGACATCGAATACAACTAACACATCAGAGAAAGTCGTCGAACAAACACCTGAGTTAAGTCATCTTAACCAGCAAGGTGAAGCAAATATGGTCGATGTTACTGAAAAAGCGATGACATCACGTACCGCTACTGCCCAAGGGTTCATCAAAATGAACCGCGCAACCTTTGAGTTAATCACCACAGGTAAGCATAAAAAAGGCGATGTATTTGCAGTAGCCAGAATAGCGGGTATTCAAGCGGCGAAAAAGTGCAGCGATTTAATTCCGCTATGTCACCCTTTGATGCTAAGTAAAGTACAAGTAGACTTCACCCTTGATAGTGATAACAGTCAGGTGCAAGTGAATAGTTTATGTCGCCTAACAGGGCAAACAGGTGTTGAAATGGAGGCATTAACTGCCGTATCCGTTGCCTGTTTAACTTTGTTTGATATGTGTAAAGCTGCGGATCCTGCAATGATAATTCATGGTATTGAAGTATTAACCAAAGAAGGTGGTAAGTCTGGCCATTGGCAAAGTCCTTCTACCTAAATTAAGAGAAAACCTTATGATTAAAATTGTCTTTTTTGCCGCACTTAGAGAGCAACTTGACTGTGCACAGTTTTCTCTACCAGCGGCTGATGCTAAAACAGTCAACGATATAAAGCAGTTATTAAGTGACCGAAATGAACAGTGGCAACAAACGTTCAGCAATACATCACTGTTATCTGCAGTAAATCATGACATGGTTGATGGTAATCACTTGGTAAAATCAGGCGATGAAGTTGCCTTTTTCCCTCCTGTTACCGGCGGTTAAGTTATGTTGAAACAAGAGATATCTATCCAAACTAATGACTTTAGTTTAGCTGATGAAGTTGCTTTACTTGAAGAAGATAACGTAACAGATGGTGCAGTTGTTACTTTTACCGGTAGAGTTAGAAATAACAATAATGGTAATTCGGTGACTACCTTAACGCTAGAGCATTACCCGGGAATGACAGAAAAATCTCTCGCTAAAATCATCATTCAAGCGAAAGATCGCTGGCAGCTAGGTAGAGTAAAAGTAATTCACCGTATTGGTGAACTCAGCATAGGTGACCAAATTGTTTTTGTTGGTGTTACCAGTAAGCACCGACAAGATGCCTTTGCAGCCAATGAGTTCATTATGGACTATTTAAAAGTTAAAGCCCCCTTTTGGAAAAAAGAACAAATTACCGATGAAGGCAAGACTTCTGAAAATTGGTTAGATGCTAAAAACAGTGATACTGACAAAGCAGATCTTTGGAGCTAACGTGCTACGTATCCTGTTAGTCTCAATCTTGCTTATAAATTTACTGGCGGTAAACACTAGCCAAGCTCAACAAAGTATCGCCACTAACAATCAGACTAATAAACCGCTAAGAATTGCTGTTGCCGCTAACTTCACCCCTGTATTAAAAGTATTACTTAAAGAATTCACCACTAAAACAGGCATAAACACTCAGATAATCAGCGGTGCTAGCGGTGCCATGTTTCTACAAATTAAATATGGCGCTCCCTTTGATATATTTCTCAGTGCCGACAGTCGCCGTCCCAAAGAACTTGAGCAAGCTGGCTATGCACTAAAAGATAGTCGAAAAACTTATGCTGTAGGTCAGTTAGCATTCTATTCGTCATCACATAATTCAAGTGCAAGTTCACTTGAACAACTAAAAAAGCCACCTGCACGCTTTGCCATCGCTAACCCCGATATCGCCCCCTATGGCAAAGCAGCCAAGGAAGCATTAAACCACTTGGGTTTATGGCAAGCCTATGAACCTCGATTGGTCAAAGGAATCAATATTGGCCAGACATTTGCCCAATTACGCAGTAAAGCCGTTGCCTATGGTATGGTTGCCAATAGCCAATTAGTGTTAAATAGCTTATCAGGGGTCATTATTCCTAGTAGTTACCATCAAGCGATAGAGCAACAGTTAATTATATTAAGTAGCAGTAAGCAACAAGCTGCTGCAGAAAAGTTGAGTCATTTTTTATTATCAACCCAAAGTCAAAATAAAATAACAAGTTATGGTTACGCCCAACGTAAGCAAGATACACAAAAAAATGTGTTAAGCGAGTCGATGGCTAGATGATAAATTCAGACCTACAAGCACTGATTACCACACTGGAAATGGCGGCATTAACCACCATCATTCTATTAATTATTGGTACTCCTCTCGCTTGGTATCTGGCCAAAATGACCAGTCGTTTTAAGGTTATTATTGAAGCTGTAGTAGCGTTGCCGCTTGTTTTACCACCAACAGTGCTTGGTTTTTATTTACTTATCGCTTTTTCACCCGAGTACTTGCCTGGGCAACTATGGCAACAAGCCACGGGTCAACAACTCGCTTTTAGTTTTTCAGCAATCGTTATCGGATCTGTTTTGTATTCCCTACCCTTTGTCGTTCAACCACTGCAAAAAGCATTTGAGCAATTGGGTGACTCTTTATTAGAAGCGGGCGCATTACTCGGCGCAGGTCCTATCGATCGATTTTTCTCTATTGTATTACCATTAACCAAAGCCAGTTTTATTACTGCTGCGAGTTTAGGTTTTGCTCATACGGTGGGCGAGTTTGGCGTTATATTAATGATTGGGGGTAATATTCCTGGTGAAACACGAGTGCTTTCTATTGCTTTATTTGATCATGTCGAAGCCTTTGATTATGCTAGAGCACACTTGCTCGCCATCAGTTTATTGATTGGTTCAATGGTATTATTGGCTGCTATCTACTGGCTAAACTTACCGAACAGAAATGTTAGTGAAAGCTCTAATCAAATAAGAATAAGCAAATGAAGATAAGTGATACTAGGTTGAATAAGGTCTCGGATGATGAGTGTTCCCAACTCAACATTGATATTAGTATTAACTATCAGCAATTCGAGTTAGCTATCAATTTACCCATCCCCTTAAAAGGTATCACGGGTATTTTTGGTCATTCAGCCTCAGGAAAATCAACCTTACTGCGCGCAATCGCAGGTTTAGAAAAAAACCTTTTGGGTGAGATAATATTAGGTGATACAAACCTAGTTAATACAGAACAAGGTAATTATCTCAAACCCGAAGTACGTCAAATTGGTTTAGTTTTTCAAAATAGTCGTTTGTTCGAACATTTATCCGTTTTAGGCAATTTAGAATATGCAGTTAAACGCTGTAAAACCAAAAAGCTTGTATTGAGTGAAGTCATTGAATTGACCGAGTTGACAACATTGCTTGAGCATCGCGTACATCAATTATCAGGTGGTCAACAACAAAGAGTTGCCCTAGCAAGAGCTATATTGGCTGAGCCGAAATTATTATTACTTGATGAGCCTTTAAGTGCACTCGATCAACACAGTAAAACCCAGCTATTAAAGATGATGCTAAAGATTCAAAAGAAGCTCAACTTGCCTATGCTGTATGTCAGTCACTCATTAGATGAATTACAGCAAGTCTGTGACACCTTATTAGTTCTATCCCAAGGCAAAGTTGTTAATTTTGGTAGTATCCACCAAGTTATTCATCAGCTAAATAACTTTGGTGAAAATACGCTTATTCATCAGCAAACTAGTTTGTCATTACCTATCAAACAATTTAATAATGGCCATGGTTTAACCGTATTAGCGCTAAACGCACAGCAAGATATTTATTTAACTAGCGATAAAACCTTCGAAAATCAAACGCAATTACGTTGTTTTATATTGGCTAGTGATATTAGTATTTCGCTTACAGAACCAAGTAATAGCTCCATTGTTAATCACCTCTTTGGTAGCATAAAGCAAATAAGCTATACAGAAAATAAAGTACTATTAATCATTAACTGTGCTTCTCAAGAGTTTTTTGTCACTATCAGTGCTTTCTCGCAGCAAAAATTATCGTTAACCAGTAGACAACAAGTTTATTTACAGTTCAAAGCCAGTGCCGTGCGCACTTTTATCCATTAGCACAAATAAAAATAACAAGGAATCAATGTGTTAAGTAATCAAGAGCAACTCAAATACTCCCGTCAGATAATGTTGGATAAGATTGGTAGTCAGGGACAAGTCGCACTACGTAATGCTAAAGTACTCATTTTAGGTGTCGGCGGTTTAGGTAATCCTGCGAGTTTATATTTAGCTGCTGCTGGCGTTGGCACACTCTATATAGCAGACGGTGATTCCATAGAGATCAGTAACTTACCAAGGCAAATTCTCTTTAGTGAAGACAATATTGCTGAAAATAAGGCTGATGTAGCCGCTGAAAAATTACAACGACAATTTCCTGATGTTACTATTGAAGCAATTGATGAAATGTTTGATGAAGAGTTATGTGATTATTACCTTCCACAAGTCGACTTAGTGCTCGATTGCTCTGATAACATTCAAACTCGCTACTTAATTAATCAAGCATGTGTGCAGCATAAAGTACCGCTGATAGTGGGTGCTGCTACGGGCTTTGATGGTCAGCAATTAACAATAGACCCGCGCGATGAAACGAGTGCTTGTTATCATTGTCTTTTCCCTGTCAGTGAAAAAGCGCCCGCCAATAACTGTCAAACTATAGGCATTATTGGCCCAGTACTCGCCATGATTGCTGGTATGCAAAGCTTACAAGCGATTAAGTTATTAACAGGAAATAAAGTACAACTCAATCAGCTTAATTTACTTGATGGTTTGGCAAATCAATGGCAACAATTTTCCATGAAAAAACAAAAAAGCTGTACTGTTTGTGGATCAGATTAAGGGTTATGCCCGTTACAGTATTCCTAAGCTAAATTGACAATCGGCACTCGATAGAATCAACTCAGTGCCATTTTTAGTTTCCACTTCTTGCGCTATATCAGCCCACTGGTAATAGACATTTCGATGTACTTTCGCCAGCAAATTTCGACGAACAGTGACATACAAATCACCACTTTCAGTAACCGTCAATGGATGTTCTGCATCAAGCAGAAACTCATCATCCAAATTAGTACTAACTTGCATTATTTTCTCATCTGCATCAAACCAGCGCCATTGAGTCAATAAAAATGGCGCATCATCTACTTGAATTTTTACTTTTTCAACCGGTGTCACTAAAAAATGCTCTGCCACATCACTGTTTACTTCTTTAATTAACACAGAGGCAAATAGCTTCACCAAAGGTAAACGTTTAATCACACTACCGCCGTAAAACCAATCTCCATTGGCTTTAATTTGTATATCAATTTCACCACAATACGGTGGATTCCATGATTCCACTGGTGGTACTTTTGTGTGAGTTCCACCTAACTGAGTCGAAATTTTATCCAATGACATAATGCTCCCCTTGTTCAAACGCTTCAATTTTCAAATGCGATAAGATAACGGTATTAAACGATAAGTAAATTTGTTTATGGTTATTATCGTGCTAACTTAACGCTTGATACATTTTTTTAACATTTACTACCGCTAACGTATTACGATTTGTAGTAATTATCGTAAGTTATCTTACAAGGAAAGATCTTTTATGTCACAAATCCTATCAAAGACTAAGCTAAGTTTAATAGTCTCTTCTGCCCTGCTAATCGCAGCATGCAGCAATCAAAATAATGAAGCAACAAATGCCATGAACGATATTACCGCACCTATAGCTAAAAAAGTTCCCCATAAAATGGTTATTCATAACCATACACGTGTCGATGATTATTACTGGATGCGTGACGATAGTCGTAAAAACCCAGAAGTTTTAGCACATTTAGCTGCTGAAAATGACTATATGAAAGCACAGCTACAACATACTGAAGCAATGCAAGAAAAGATCTTCCAAGAGATTAAGGCGCGTATTGAAAAAGACGATAGTTCAGTACCAACCAAAAAAGGTGACTTTTACTACGCCAGTCAAATGCAAGGTGAAAATGAATATCCTATTTACGTAAGATCATCTGATTTTTCAGGCAGTAACCTTGAAGTATTACTTAACGTAAATGAGTTAGCCAAAGCACACGATTATTATCAAGTAAGTGGCTTAAGTGCTAGTCCTGATGGCAAGCTACTCGCTTACGGAGAAGATACCGTTAGCCGTCGAATTTATGCCGTACAATTCAAAGATATCGCGGGTAATACATTACTTGATGACAAGCTTGAAGGTACTAATGGTGGCATTGTTTGGGGTAATGACAATAAAACAGTGTATTACATCAAAAAAGATCCACAAACCTTATTAGGTTACCAGGTATTTCGTCATACCCTTGGAACACCACAAGCGACGGATGAAATGGTTTATGAAGAAAGTAATAAAGCTTATTACACTGGCCTGAGTAAATCTAAAGATGGCAGTAGTGTCTTTATTTGGCATTCAAGTACCGAAGCAAGTGGTGTTTCAGTCATCGATGCTGATGATGCCAAAGCAATGCCTAAAAAATTCATTGAACGTGAAGAAGGTCATGAATACTCTATATCTAAAATGAATGATTGGTATTACATCAATACTAACTGGCAAGCGACTAACTTTCGTTTAATGAAAGTTGATAAAAAGCACCTAGGTGATAAAACACAATGGCAAGACGTAATCCCAGCGAATGATGCAGTTAAGCTTGAGGATTATGAGTTATTTGCTGACCACCTTGTTTATCAACAACGTGAAAATGGTATTAGTCGATTGACTATTCAAGAGTTATCAAGCGGGAAAAAGCAACAGCTTAGTTTTAATGACACTGCATATACCTTATCGCTATACGGTAACAATGAATTAAAAAATAATAAATTACGCCTTTACTACACTAGTTTTACTACGCCAGGAACACATTACGATGTAGACCTAAACACTCTTGATAAGACGCAATTAAAACAAGTAAAAGTTTTGGGTGATTTTGACAGTAATAACTATGTCTCTGAACGTATATTTGTTAAAGCCCGCGATGGCAAAAAAGTACCTGTATCGTTAGTTTATCGTAAAGATAAGTTCAAAAAAGATGGTACTAACCCACTATACCAATATGCCTATGGCTCATACGGCCACACAATTGATCCTTCTTTTTCAGTGAGTCGATTAAGCCTATTAGATCGTGGGTTTGTCTATGCTGTTGCGCATATCCGTGGGTCAGAAATGCTGGGCCGCCCTTGGTATGAAGACGGTAAGAAGTTAACAAAAATGAACACCTTTACTGATTTCATTGATGTCACTAAAGACTTAACTGCACAAGGTTACGGCGATAAAGACAACGTCTTCGCAGTTGGTGGTAGTGCTGGTGGTTTACTTATGGGCGCGGTTATTAATATGGCACCAGAACAATACAAAGGCATTGCTGCCGCAGTACCATTTGTTGATGTAGTAACTACTATGCTTGATGAAAGCATCCCACTAACAACCAATGAGTTCAAAGAATGGGGTAACCCAAAAGAAAAAGCTTATTATGATTATATGTTGTCATATTCACCTTATGATCAAGTAAAAGCACAAGACTACCCTAACATTCTAGTTACTACTGGATTGCATGATTCACAAGTACAATACTTCGAGCCAATGAAATGGGTTGCTAAGTTACGTGATTATAAAACCGATGATAACGTACTATTATTTAAAACTGATATGGAAGCTGGACACGGTGGCGCTTCGGGCCGATTTAAACGCATTCATGATACTGCTTTACAATATAGCTTCTTCATCGACTTACTTAATAAGAGTTAATTGATAAAGCTTTTCTATACCCTCACCTGACTATAGTTGGGTGAGGGTAACTCCTTTACATACCAAGCCTCGCGGCCTAGCTTGCCCACACTATATCCTTAGCATTCCCTTTACTAATGACATTCCCATTAATATTCTTTATATTAATACAACCGATGAACTACCGATGCATGTGTCAATGAAGACTTTCATCCAGATTATTTTTATTAGCATACTCTGTATCAGTCATCAAAGTAGTGCTGACCATACCGCGACAGCTCTGCAAGTGAGGACTATAGCAATTGCCCCCTATGGTATTGATGATTCAGGTAAACTAAGCGGCATCTACTATGATCTAACGCATTCATTACTTATCAAAAGTGGCTTAGCATCTGAGCACCATATATTTCCCTACGGCCGAATAATACATGAACTTAAATTGGGTAAAACAGATCTGACCATCATGTTCAAATATAAAGAGCTCGCCAATTACGTTGATTATATTCATCCACTCCCAGCCTTAAAGAATGTTGTTATTGGTCGCTATGGCCATGATTATCAGAATATTAAACAACTAGAAGGTTTGAACATAGCTTATCTAAATGGCGCAAAATTTAGCGATGAGATAGATAGTAACCCTAAAATTAATAAGCAAATTGTCGAGGATTTTAATCAGGGATTATTAATGTTAAAGAAAAGTCGTGTAGATGCCATCATAGGACCTATGGAGCCTATTATCAGTGGTGCAAAACAATTAGGTCTGAGTAAAAGTTTTTTTGGTAAACCTCTAACAGTTTCTGAGCGCACGCCTTGGTTACAGCTATCGAAGCAAAGTAAAAATCATATTTCTGCTGAAAAACTCAAAGCAATCTTTAATAAAATGATGGACCAAGGAACATTAGAAAGCATTCAAAAAAAATATCAATAAGACGTCCTTTAATTTATAAATTCATCTTTGGGAATCACAAATCTGTATACAGTGTAAACTTATGTAATGTCGCTATTATCATCAAGCATCTTTGATTACACTAGCGTTAAGAGTAATTTTTTAACATGAGTTAATCACTTTATGACACGTCGATTTCGACTACTACTTCCACTCCTTTCAAGTCTGTTTTTATTGGCTTGTAGTAGCACATCTGAAGTGGATGAAAAACTGAAAGATTTGCCCCTTCCCCAAAATTGGCAAGACAGCCAACAAGCCTTGGCCGTTGAACATAATTGGTTATCTGAACTTGATAACTTACAAGTTCATCAATTAGTAAAAAAAGCGTTAGCATCTAACCACCAATTTGCCATGCAAGCATACTCACTGGAGATAGCTGAACAGCAACTGATTGTTTCGGGTAGCCAACTTTGGCCTGAGCTCGACTTAGCTTTTCGTAGTGGCCGTAATAAAGACAATCAAACTGATAGTTATTCAAACAGTAACTCAGTTAACTTGAATTTAAGCTATGAAGTGGATATTTGGGGCAAGTTATCTGATGCCGATCGCATGACTAACTTTAACTATCTTGCACAAAAAGCCACTTTTGAGCAATACAAGCAACAACTTGTTGTGAATGTATTAACCACTTGGTTTCGCGTGATTGAGGCAGAAAAACTGTTAGCGCTTTATCGAAGCAGAGTTGCAAACTCCCAACAAAATTTAGCTATTATTGAAGCGGGATATAATTCAGGCTTAACCGCTGCGCTTGATGTTTATTTAACGCGTAATGATTTGAACAACGAATTAACCAGAGTCTCTGAGCAAGAAACGGAGAAAACCAAACTTATTAGACAGCTTGAACGGCTGGTTGGTGAATACCCAAAAGGTGAACTACTCGTCAATGCAAATCTACCACTGCTAACTACAGACATTCCCGTAGGTTTACCGTCAGAATTAATTAGCCGAAAGCCTGAGTTAAAAGCCAGTTGGTATCAATTATTATCACAAGATGCCGGTTTAGCTTATGCGCATAAGCAACGTTTTCCAAGCATTGTTCTGTCTGGCTCAGTTGGGGATTCTAACGCCGACATAGGTGACTTACTCTCGGGGTCATCATTAGCATGGTCATTACTTGGCAGTGTGTCTGCACCCATTTTTAATGCTGGTCGCTTGAAAGCAAATGAAGAAAAAGCTCGAATAGAACTTAAACAAGGTGAACAGTTATACCTTGATACCTTATATAACGCGTTTAGTGATGTTGAAAATGCTATCACCACTGAAAAAAACTTAAAGAACAGTTATTACACTATGTTGGCGGCTCAAGAAAATGCAAAAATTGCCTCGACCCTTTCCTTTGAGCAATACCAAAGTGGTTTAGTCACTTATACCACTGTACTTGATGCGCAAAATCGTTCTTTTGAAGCGCAATCAACACTGATAAAAATTAAAAACCAACTCATTGCCAATCGAATCAATCTACATCTTTCCTTGGGTGGCGACTTCACCACACCGTCACTTGCCTCATCACCTGCACCAAAGGCCGAATAACCATGTCACTCATCAATGAAAAGAAAAGTTCGAATTATAGAAAAATACTATTGCCGGTGATTATTATCGTTACCACAGTCATATTAATGATGGTTATTTTTAAAAACCCACCTACAAGTAGCCGTGGCGCGCCGTCAAAAGCACCACAAATGACCGTAGAAACCACCACACTTGCACCTCAAACCTATCAAGTGATGGTACAAAGTTTTGGCACGGTCAAGCCAAGAACACAAAGTGTGCTTTTCGCCCAGGTTTCAGGACAAATTAATTACGTAAGTAAACAATTTAGGGCAGGAGGATTTTTTGAACAAGGTGACATTCTAATTCAACTTGATGATAGAGATCATCGCGCTGAAGTTAACATTGCTCAAGCAAGTCTAATGTCAGCCAAACAAGTTTTACAAGAAGAAGACGCACGGGTAAAACAAGCAAAAGCAGACTGGAAAAGACTAGGCAATGGTAAAGCGCCTAATGCCTTAGTATTACGTCAGCCACAATATGAAGCGGCAAAAGCGCAAGTACTTTCTGCAGAAGCTCAGCTCGATAAAGTAAAATTGTCGCTAGAACGGACAAGTATAGTTGCACCTTACGCTGGCCGAATCTTAAAGAAAAATGTTGATATTGGTCAGGTGATTTCTAGTAACACCCAGTTAGCCGATATTTTTGCTGTTGATTATGTCGAGATTCGCCTACCAATTAAAAACAAAGATTTACCGTTAATGAAATTACCTGAAGAATATCGCAATGCCCACGAAACATCGGAAGCTAACCGTATTAAGACTGATAATACTAATAACGACAGCTCTATGATTAGTAATGTTGTGATTTCATCTGATCTGATGGGCAATCAAATATGGCAAGGAAAAATCGTGCGTACTGAAAGCGCTATCGATGAAATATCGCAGCAACTTTATGTCGTTGCACAGATTATTCGACCATACGATGGTGAGTATAATCAAGGTGCGCAGATAAAAATGGGGCAATATGTCACCGCAGAAATTACCGGACGAGAAGTCGATAATGCGTTAGTCATACCAAGTAGTGCCATTTATCAAGGCAGCTATGTCTATATCGTTAAAGACGGCCTTTTGATGCGAAAAGAAATTAAATTAGGTTGGCAAAACGGTACTGAGTCTATCGTCACTCAAGGGTTAATTGCTGGTGACCAGTTAGTGCTAACCTCATTGGGACAAGTCAGTTCAGGCACGCCTGTTGCCATTGCAGGTGAAATGCCAGACCAGAATACAAAAAAACCTAAAGTACCTAAAGAGCGTCGAGAGAAATTAGAAAAAATTGCATCACAAAAAGGTATAAGTGTTGAAGCCTTAATTGCCGAACGAAGTGCTGCTAAAGGAAAAACGTCAAAAGCTAACGCCACACCTGTTGCTAAGGTGGATAACTAATGATTGCTTGGTTTGCACGAAATCATGTTGCCGCCAACTTACTATTAATTACTATTTTAATAGCAGGTTTATTTAGCTTATCTAATCGCATTCCGCTGGAAGTGTTTCCCTCTTTTGCCACCGACCGCATTAACGTTAATGTGTCATTACGCGGCGCGACTCCAGAAGATGTAGAAAAAAGCATATCTATACGCATAGAAGAAGCAGTGCAAGATTTAGAAGGCGTTAAACAAATTGCTAGTAGATCACAAGAAGGCTCTTCAGCGGTCAATATCGAAGTAGAGTCAGGCTATGATCCGCGCGAAATGCTTGCCGATATAAAAAGTCGCGTAGATGAGATAAATACCTTTCCCGTTGATGCAGAAAAACCCGTCGTCTCTTTAGCGACACGTAAACGTGAAGTGATTGCCGTGACTATCGCCAGTATTTATAGCGAGAAAGAGACACGTGAATTCGCCGAAAAAGTCAGAGATGATTTATTAAAAATTCCCGCTATTACCCAAGTAGAATTGAGTGGTGTCCGCGACTATGAAATATCAATTGAAGTGCCTCAAGATAAATTACGCCAATATGATCTCACCATAGCAAAAATATCTTCTTCTATTTCCGATTCCAGTACTGATATTTCTGCCGGTAATTTGAAAACCAAAGGCGGTGATATTCTACTGCGCTCAAAAGGACAAGCCTATCGTAAAGATGAGTTTGAAAAAATAGCCATTAAAACCAATGTTGATGGTTCTATCATTCGCCTCAGTGATATTGCTGTCATCAAAGATGACTTTGAAGAAACCCCTGTACGCACTCGCTTTAACGGTAAACAAGCCGCTTTTATTGACGTATACCGAATCGGACAGCAAAGCGCTATCGACGTTGCCGATGCCGTAAGAACCTATATTAATGATCAGCAAAGTACCTTGCCTGTTGGCGTTGAGTTAAGTTTTTGGGATGACGACTCTCAAATCGTAAAAAATCGTATTTCGACACTAACAACCAGTGCTTTGCAAGGCGGTATCTTGGTACTAGCCTTATTAACTTTATTCCTCAGACCTTCGATCGCCTTTTGGGTATTTATTGGCATTCCCATCTCTTTTATGGGCGCCTTTATTATGATGCCAGTGTTTGGGGTTACCTTAAACATAATGAGTTTG
Source organism: uncultured Colwellia sp. (assembly GCA_913058405.1). GTDB lineage: Bacteria > Pseudomonadota > Gammaproteobacteria > Enterobacterales > Alteromonadaceae > Colwellia. The sequence goes on from CAJXRC010000005.1 coordinate 22,205, forward strand.
TTTGGCTTTATTTTGGTGCTAGGTATCGTGGTGGACGATGCCATTGTCACGGGAGAAAATATTTATACGCATCTAAAAACGTCAGAATCAGGTGAAATGGCAGCTATTCGTGGCACCGAAGAAGTTGCTACGCCAGTCACTTTTGGTGTGTTAACAACCGTAGCAGCATTTTTGCCTCTGGCTTTTATTGAAGGCGCACGTGGCGCTTTATTTGCGCAAATTCCAGTGATCGTTATTCCGGTACTAATCTTCTCTTTAATAGAATCAAAATTCGTTTTACCGTCGCATTTAAAACATTTAAAGTTACGTTCAGAAAAAGCAAAGCAGTCAAAGTTTAGTAAACTACAACAATCATTTGCCGATGGTTTCGAGCGAGCGATAATCCGCTTTTACCAGCCCTTATTAAAACGTGCAATTAGCAACAAAACCACTACTCTAGTTGGCTTTGTTGGTGTTTTTTTAGTAATCCTTGCCCTTATTATGAGTGGCTGGACCAAGTTTATATTCTTTCCGCGAATTCCGAGTGAAACCGTAAGAGCAACACTGACCCTGCCTGCAGGTACACCATTTGAGGTGACCAATAAATATGTTATTAAAATGGCTGAAAAAGCAGATGAGCTGAAACAAAAGTATATAGAGCCATCAACTAATAGCAGCGTGATTATCAATATATTAGCCACCACAGGTGGGCGTGGCGGTGCTTCAAACTCAGGTAGCGTTCGTTTTGAAATAACGCCACCCGAATCACGCGAATTAGCCATAAGCTCTCGTGAGTTGGTTCGTGAGTGGCGTAATTTAATTGGACCTATTCCTGGCGCTGAAAGTATTACCTTTAGAGCTGAAATTGGCCGTTCGTCAGATCCCATTCATGTGCAATTTAAAGCAAGTTCATTAGACACCTTGAAAGAAATAACTGATAAAGTAAAAGTCAGGTTAGCCACCTACCCTACGGTATTTGATATTGCTGATAGTTTGTCTAATGGCAAAGAAGAACTGCAGATTGAGTTAACGGAACAAGGTAAAGCATTAGGGTTAACCCGAGTTAGCATATCAAACCAAGTGAGACGCTCTTTCTTTGGTTCACAAGTACAGCGTATACAACGAGGTAGAGATGATGTACGCGTCATGGTGCGCCTGCCCATAGATGAACGCCGTACTATGGCAGATCTAGAAGATATTCTTGTTGTCACGCCTTCAGGGGGCTCAGTGCCCTTATCTCATGTTGCCAAGCTTATCCCAGGCAAAAGTCCGTCGACTATTTCTAGAATAGATCGCTACCGCACTGCTAATGTAAGTGCCGATGTTGAGAAATCAAATACCAATATGACAGTATTGCAAGCCGATTTAAAAAGCTATTTAGATGAGTTAATAGTGCAATATCCTGGCGTTAGCCATTCCCTTGAAGGTGAGGCTAAAGAGCAACGTGAATCTTTTGGTTCCCTCGGTTGGGCACTAGTCTTTGTATTTTTTATTATTTATGCCTTATTGGCGATTCCTTTCAAATCTTACATTCAGCCAATCATTGTTATGAGCATCATTCCTTTTGGCATGATCGGCGCCGTGATTGGTCACTGGATTATGGGGATGGAATTAACCATCATGAGCTTATTAGGCATGTTGGCGCTCATCGGTGTCGTAGTAAACGACTCGTTAGTATTGGTAGATTTTATTAATAAAAAGCGTAGTGAGGGCGGGGAGCTAATGGAAGCGGTGCTAACAGCAGGTGCTGCTCGATTTAGACCAGTAATGTTAACTAGTTTAACCACCTTTATTGGTTTAATGCCGTTGTTGTTTGAACAATCAACACAAGCACAATTTTTAATCCCTATGGCTGTATCGTTAGGTTTTGGTATTTTATTCGCCACATTCATCACCTTGATATTAGTGCCAGTGAATTATTTAATTGTTGAGCAGTTAAAAAGCTTGTTTTCATCACAATCAACGAAAGAACCACAAAACTTAACAGTACAAACCTAAGTAATATCCCCTGCTCTTCATTTATTGTTGAGCAGGATTTATTGAGAATCTGTGCGATAAATTTGAATAAAGTTGTGCTTTAGTTGAGCAATTTGTGATTTTTTTTAAAAATCACAAAAAAAGTAACATAAAATACATTTTTTTCTTGTCAACGAGCAACAAAATGCAATACAATCGCCGCGCTGTTAAAGAGCAGCACACATATTTCTATAATATGTATCAGTACACCTCAGTGGTGGCTATAGCTCAGTTGGTAGAGCCCCGGATTGTGATTCCGGTTGTCGAGGGTTCAAGTCCCTTTAGCCACCCCATTTTTAACTCTCCTTAAGTTAAAAAATAGAAGTACTAAAAGATAATCGGTGATTAGCGCAGCTTGGTAGCGCACTTGGTTTGGGTCCAAGGGGTCGCAAGTTCGAATCTTGCATCACCGACCACTTTCGAAATACATCCCTCCTTTGAATACACAATAAATTTCCAACCTATAAACTACTCCTGTACATATCCTGTTCTCAAGTAAACCTAAAGCGATCACATTACTGACTTTCGTTTGAAATCATTCTTTCAACTTTAATCAAAGATCTTTCTGTTCAAAAAATAGAGTCAAATTCAATATTTCTCATGCATAGCAACTTTTTCTCAGCATGGTTTATCCGTGTCGGTTTATTTTACAATTCAGCATACGAGCTATTTGTACATCAGTATAAATCATTGAATATATGCTATATTATGAAATTGGCTTACTTCGTGCAGTTTACTTGCATTAAATGGTGCAGTTTCACTTTTGACAAGACCTTTCAAATTTACTTTGTGAAAAGGTTAAAAGGAATATCAAATGAAAATTAAGTGTATAAAAACTATATTACCAGTGATGTTTTTTTCAGTTTCGTGTTTTTTTAACGTAGCTAATGCTGGGCTTATCACATTGGGCGATTCACTTTCTGGTGGGGGCGTTGATGGGTGGCAAGCTATTATGGTAATCAATGAAAATGATGCTTATACCAATTCATCAGGTGCTTCTGAACTTGTTACGGTCAATAGCTTTAATTTTACTGTCGGTAATAATCGTGGTCAGGTAACTCCTTTTGTCGTAAAAATTAATAACTCTGCAACCAATGATTTTACTATATTAGCAATTGGTGAAACACGATATTCAGGCACTGATTATTTTAGCACTGGTAACTTCAGTTTTGATTTTTCTACAATGTTGAGTCAGTTCACTTTAGCCGCAGGCGACATTATTGCTTCCGGCTTTCTTGATGCAGATGTGAATGGGAATAGCGCAGGTAGCGTCATACCATACAGAAGCGGAGATTCGCTGTTTCTTACTGGATCTTCAAACAATTCAGGATCGGGTGACTTAACTCAAGGAATTGGTCAAGCACCTACATTTGGTAATTCGACTTTTATTAACGGTCTCAATCGTGATTATAGCTATAATATAACTGCTGATGTAGAAGCCGTGCCAGAACCATCTACACTTGCGATTTTTGCATTTGCAATGATTGGTTTACTATCACGTCGACTCAATAAATAGTATTAATAATTAAACATTTAAGAAAACATCAATTGTAATGGTTGGTGTTTTTTTCGTTTAGTTTATAGCTAAATGCCGGCTTATTGTGCAACTTTAACTTCTGTAATGTGCCGATAACTAGTTTTCCCCAATAACTCAACACCACTTGATATTACTTCTACTAAATTATCAGCTAACGTTTAAAAAAGTTTGGTAAAAACTTCTACCCTAAAATCTCTTTTGGGTGTTCAAAACAGATAAAACTTAATTTTTCGAAAAAACAAAAATAAAATACACGTTTAAAACTTACGTATAAAACATTGGTTTTAAAGGTGCTTAGGCCTGAAGATAACAGCGCCTTGTTTTAATCAAAATTAGCCCTTTTCTGCAGTTGCATTTAATTTTTTTATTCATTATAAATGATGAGGTATGACCAGTTTTTGTTCATATACATTTTTCTCTATTACAACTATAAAAAAGGTGAAAAAATGATTAAAAAATTTATGCTTTTACTCACTGTCTCAGTGATCGCTACCTGCTGTATATCCATGCCTGCTAAAGCAGATAGTTCAGGTGATACTAAGTACCCCATCGTATTAGTCCATGGTTTATCGGGCTTTGATACGGCACTAGCCGACTACTTTTATGGCGTTAAAGGCGCGTTAGCTGCCGTTGGTTCAGTACAAGTTTATACCCCTCAAGTCTCAGGCTATGAAACGAGCGAAGCTCGTGGAGAAGAGCTATTAACTTACCTAGAAGAGTTAAGTGCTATAACGGGTTCAACTAAATTTAACCTAATTGGCCACTCACAAGGTGGGATTGACTCACGCTATGTCGCCTCAATTCGCCCTGACTTGGTGGCCTCAGTGACATCTGTTGGCTCACCACATTTTGGTTCGGGAACCGCTGATTTTATCAAGGACTCCCCTCTTGAAGGTATTACGTTATCTATAGGTAATGCTGTAGGAAGCTTTTTAGCAGCGGCAACGGGTGATAGCTCCCAACAGGCTAATGCCATGGGATCATTAGAGGCACTGAACTCAACTGATGCAGCAATTTTTAATGCCAAGTATCCTGAAGGTCTACGCCAAGGAACTTGTCAGGAAACCCCAAGTTATAATGCCGGCTCTTGGTGGTGGCCTAATTGGCAAAGCGACTACTCTGTCAATGATGGTGCGCATCAAGTGAATGGTGTGGCATATTATTCATGGGCAGGTACGTATAATCCCCTATTTGATTCAAACATTTTAGATTTAGCGGATGGCTTTTTATCCGTGACTTATCTAACGATTAATGAAGCCAATGATGGTGTAGTAGGACGTTGTTCTACCCACTTGGGCCAAGTTATTCGTGATGACTACACCATGAACCATGCAGATGAAATCAATGGCATGTTCGGTCTACGTGGTTTGTGGAGTGCAAATCCACTGCAACTATATAAAGACCACGCAAGACGTTTAACGGCTGTTGGTTTGTAAAATAAAAAAGGTTCACTGTGTGAACCTTTACTCCTTTTGAAAATACTTCAAGTCTCAAGGTATTAATTTTGAATCTGAATATATTAAAAGTTTCTATTATTTTGATCAGTATAGCTATGTTCGCTATCGCGCTATTTAACATGTTAGCAGGTGATGAAAAGATAGAACAACAGAAACAGTCCGCAATATTAATTGATCAAAGTGCCACAAATGCGCCACTAAAACCTGAGCTGATTACTGAATTGGTATTATCACCACCAGATTCAATAGCATATGCTGAATATGCGATAGTTTTACCAACATCATTACGTAATACCCCGATGCCCGAGCACCTTGATATTAACGATGATGGGAGTTTAATCATTAATAAGAAAATTCTTCACCTTTTTGAGTTTTATTTATCAGCAATGGGTGAAGAGTCTATAGAAGTCATTATTACTCGGATTAAAAGTAGCCTTAGAGAGCAGCTAACAGCTCAAGCCCTTGATGAAGCACTACATATTCTTGAAGGGTATTTACAATATCGAAATGAGATCACAGCGATCAAGCAAGAATATAATCAAGCTATTGGCGCTAATGATTATTCATTGGAACATGTTATAAATGCTAGAGATGAACTTATAGAAGCACGTTGGCGATTTCTATCAAAGGATGTTATTACCGCTTTTTTTGCACTAGCAGACGACTATGAAAATTATATGCTTGGCATTGCAAGCATTACCAAAGACAACAGTTTAAGCAAAGAACAAAAAGATAATGCTATTTCGCTACTTAATACTCAGGCACCTAGCTGGTTGATTGAACAGCAAAATACAGCCAATCAATTAAATGAATATCGGCAACACCATAGTGAACTAGTTTCTCAAGGAGCGAGTGAGAGTGAATTAAGAGCACTCAGAGAACAAGAATTTAGCAGTGACGCTTCTGATAGGTTATCAACCCTTGATGCTCAGCGATTACGCTGGCAACAAAGACTAAGTGAATACAGAGTTGAATTGGCCACTATTTTGGCCATCGAACCTGACCACCAAATTCAACAAGCTATGGTAGATGAATTACGCAGCCGACACTTTAATGCGCAAGAGACAAGACGAGTGAATGCACTTGATAGCAGTTACTTATGACAATAGTTTTATTGTGCTGCTAATTGTCCCTCTAATAAGTTTGAAATGTCATCGGCACTGACCGGCTTACTAAAAAAATACCCCTGTGCGTAATCGCAATCAAGCTCTTGAAGCATTGTAAATTGCTCCTCGCTTTCAATGCCTTCAGCTGTGATTTTATGTTCAAGGTTATGCCCCATTTCTATCATAGAACCGACCAATAGTTTAGCTTTATGGTCAATAAGAATGTCATCGATAAAGTATTTATCAATTTTTAAGAAATCAACATTAAGATGTTTGAGCGAAGCAAAAGAGGAGTAACCTACACCGAAGTCATCAATCGCTAATAAAACGCCCAGCTCTTTTAAATGTTCAAAAACGGCAAGGTTTTCTGGGTTGGTCTGTATCACCCCTTCTGTCACTTCTAGTTCAAGCTCACCGGGCAATATACCGGTTTCTTTAATAACACGCTTAACCAGTGGCACTAGATCACTATCAAGGAAATGACTTGGGGATATATTAACCGCCATAATAATTGAAGAAAAGCCCGCTTGCTTCCATAACGTTGCCTGATTACAGGCCATTTTCAAGACCCACTCAGTTAGTGGTTTTATCATGCCTATTTGCTCTGCCATGCCTATAAAGTCGACCGGAGAGACTTGACCGAGCAGTGGATGATGCCAGCGAGATAGTGCTTCAACGCCTATAATACAGCCCGAATGAATATCAACTTTTGGTTGATAAACCAGTGAGAGTTGCTGATTTTCTATCGCTTCTCTTAAATGTTGTTCTATTTTAAAACGGTATTCTGCTTTATCGGTTAACTCTTTTTTATAAAAAGCATACCTATTTTTTCCGAGATCCTTTGCCGCATATAACGCAGTATCTGCAGCTTTTAATATTGTTTGTAGATCGATTCCATCGTCAGGATAATGCGCAATACCAATACTACACGCTGGCGTGAACTTTCTTCCTGCTAACTCTACAGGTTTTGATATCAGCTCTAAACAACGTTGAGCAACGTGAGCAGCACCATAGTCATCCATCACATTATTAACGGCAATACAAAATTCATCACCGCTGAGTCGAGCAATATAGTCAATTTCACGACATGCGCTTTTTAAGCGCAGTGCAACCTGTTTGAGGAGTAAGTCACCAACGTCATGTCCTAGGCTATCGTTAACCGTCTTAAAATTATCAAGATCGATATATAACAAACCAAACTTATTTTTTTTACGTGCAGATATTTTGACTAACTCTTCAATGTTTATATAAAAATGAGGGCGACTGGAAAGGCGAGTGAGTTCATCGGTATAGGCTAAATCTTGAATTCGTTTTTGATTTTGTTCTCGCTCCATAACAATACCGGCAAGTCGTGCTGCTGATCTGAGATCATTAGATTCTTCTTCATTAGGTAATGCAGGGTAGTCGTGATACATACCAAAAGCACCCAGTACTTTTCCAGAAGAGCTTTTAATAGGCTCTGACCAACAGCTACGCATGCCATAAGGAAGTGCTACGTGCTTTAATGCAGTCCACTTAGGATCGGTTGCAATATTTTCGACAAGTACACGCTTACCGGTATAAGTAGAGGTACCACATGAGCCAACGTCAGGGCCAAATTCAAGGCCATGAACTGCTTCGCAATAGGGTTTTGGTAAGCTAGGTGCTCCCGCATGAAGCAACTTCCCCTTATCTAATTCAAGCATTGAACAGCGCAAACCTGAGTGTCGTTCTTCATACATTAAGGCAATTTCATCATAGATTGTAGATGCAGGCTTACCTTGAGCAATTAACTCAAGAATTTTTGTATTTCTATCATTGAAGAATTCTGATTTTTTTTGCTGTGTTATATCAACATGAGTGCCAACTAAACGTACTGTCTCATTATTTTCACCGCGTGTTACTTTAAATGCTCGAGATCGTATAAAAACGTCATGACCTGCTTTATGACGCATACGCATTTCAACTTCAAAGGTATCGATTTCTCCGGATAAAAATTTCTGAACATCTTTTAAGACAAAACCTTTATCATCAATATGAACCATTGCAGCCCAAGTATTTAAGGTATTCTCAAGTTCATTTTCACTGTAACCCAGCATCTTTTTCCAGCGAGGGGAGTAATACACGTCATCTGTTGCTAAATCCCAATCCCACAGGCCATCAGATGCTCCGCGCATAGCCAGAGCAAAGCGCTCTTCACTATTAAGAAGCTCTGCGGTACGAACATCCTGACTTATATGCGCTGCAACCAGCTCAGAACGTAATTGCTCAATTTCTCTTTGTAGTTGTATTTCTTTAGTCACTATTTCTGTCATACGCCCTCAAATCACTACATCAAATAATACAAACTGCTAGCGTTTTATTAAGTGTTAAGCCTAAATAGGAAATGACATTCCTTCACATAGTTAAACTAGCAAACAACGTTAAATACACAAAGCTGTATATTTGTGGTCAGAGCTGTTTATATTCGTTAAGGAATACGTATAGTACTTTCATTAACATTATTAATCATAGATGATTTTTGCTAGTTTGCTGATTTTACTATCTAACTCTGCAACGGTTATAACGGAGAGTGCCAACCTTCAAACTAGTCACAGGAAAACGTAGCTAAATTGAATGTTTAGCTTTAGCTCTGTTAATGGCTGATGACTTTAATTTTATCGCTACCGAGTCAAAAAATCACTATACAAACGTGACTTATTGTTTTAAAAATAAGTCACCTAGACGAGTAAATTAGTAATAAATGAGCATACCAAAAGTTGAATTCAGCCCCAAAAATCACAAAAAAATTGGGATAGAAATCATTGAATTATCTGATATATATAAGCGGTCTACTGATGAAACTGAAAATTTTATTGCACAGCCACATCGAATAAAATTTCACAATTTATTGTACATCACACAAGGTAGCGGAACACACTTCATTGATTTTAATACCTATACTATTCAAGCTGGCAGTGTCGTTTTTATTAATAAAAATCAAGTCCACGCGTTTGACTTAGTCAATCAACCACAAGGTAAGCTGATCATTTTTACGGATCAATTTCTTGATACTATCTTTACCACGATTAAAACGCCTTTAGCTGCTCACAACTATCTACTTACCTCCTACTCACCGACCCTGACATTGACAAAGGAAATAAGAAAAACTTGCGACGTATTGCTCACAGAGATTGAGAAAGAGTATCAAATAACAGACCCAAATTTGAATTTCTTAAATTTAATATTTTCGGCGGTATTAACCAAGTTTACTAGTCAGCGCACACGATCTTATGAGCAATATTTGAGTGAATCTCGTACGGAAAAATTTATGAGATTCATTAAATTACTTGAAGGAAATTATACTAACTCACGCGATGCAAAAATATATGCTGACATGCTGCATATGACTTATAAGTCGCTTAATCAAATATGTAAGCTAGCAACAAAACAAACAACAAAGCAGTTGATAGATGCATATATTATTTTAGAAGCTAAGCGAAAACTCTCAATTGAAAACATCCGCGTTCAGCAACTTGCTGACGAATTAGGCTTTGATGAGGTTACTAATTTCGTCAAGTACTTCAAAAAGAATACCCTTATTACTCCTTCACAATTCAAAAAATCGATGCAAGGTTAGATATTTACCATTTTTTCGCATTCATTCACCTGAACACTTACTAAGCAACCACATATAATTTCCTCATCTTATTTAGAAGGAAATAACGATGAAAAAAAGCTTTTTAACAACTGTCGTAGTAGGGGTGCTAGCCATTTCTGCCTGTAACGCTACCCCTGTGAATTCGGAGATAAAAATGAATATATCAAATGAAGATAAAGCCGTTGCTTTACTTAATAGTATTGAGACCGGTGACCAAACCGCTATTGGTTATGTAAACCCAGCAAAATATACACAGCACAACTTGGCAGTAGGCGATGGGTTAGCTGGTTTTGGTGCTGTTTTGCAAGCCTTACCTAAAAATAGCGCCAAGGTAAATATAGCGCGTTCATTTACTGACGGGGAATATGTATTTACTCACACTGACTATAACTTTTTTGGCCCAAAAATTGGTTTTGATTTGTTTAGATTTGAAGACGGCTTGATTGTCGAACACTGGGATAATTTAGACGAAAAATCAGCAACCCTAAATCCAAGCGGCCGTAGCCAAATAGATGGCCCGACAACAGTTGAAGATTTAGATAAGACAGATGAAAACAAAGCATTAGTAGCAAAGTTTGTTGATACCATATTAGTTAACGGTCAATTTGACCAGTTAAGCGCATTCTTTGAGGGTGATTTTTACCATCAACATAATACGGCAATCGCTGACGGTTTATCGGGATTAGGTCAAGCACTAGAAGCAATGGCTAAAAATGGTATTAAGATGGTTTATACCAAAAACCATAAAGTGCTAGGTGAAGGTAACTTTGTATTAAGCATAAGTGAAGGCACTTTTGCCAATAAGCCTACTTCATTCTACGATTTATTCCGTGTTGAAAATGGAAAAATTGTTGAGCACTGGGATGTAATGGAAACCATTATTCCAAAAGAACAATGGAAAAATACAAACGGTAAATTCGGCAATTTATAATTAATTTTCTTGTAATATTAAAGAAAGATATCGTGCACTTGAACACGATATCTTTCTTTATTTCTTTATCTCTTTATTTCTTTAACCATTAATTATCATTTTCGTTGAAAGAAACTTCTAAGATATGTGGGCTTATTTTTCACATTTATAACCAACACCATAGACTGATCTTATAGATCTTGAATCTGGAAAGTATTGATGAATTTGTTACGAATGTTTTTAATATGAGTATCACGGTTACGGTCACTAACATCAATTATATCGTGGTAAACGTTATTCATAACCTCATCCCGAAGACAATTGCATCACCCAGTTTACATTAATGTTCTGCTATAAAATAAGTGATTGATCAGTTAAAAATGTCAGATTAATTTACAGTTAATTATTTATTGGTTAGCTGAATTATTTTATCGTACTGAAATAGTTGACTATTATTAACTTGGCGCGTTTCGTGCTATTTTTTTGCCGAACTACGAATATAATAGTATCTGAGCTCTTAAAGCAGTAAAGGTAATGGTTAGTTTTTTTGTTCTTATTATTAAGAAACATTAAGAACTATGGACTACTATTGATTTAGATCCACACAAAAAAATCGTTCATACGGGATAATACATGACCGATTTCCTAAGTAAATTTAATATGGAATAACTAAAAGAGTATATTATGGAGCAAGATTTAATCCAAGTAACCATCATTTATTACCAAGTAGAATCACTTGAATTACTACATGAAGTGAAATCATTTCCAAAAAATCACCACGGAAGAGTTGTTTTACCTGCAGAGTTTAAAAAGGGTAAATCAATTATTGCTGTGTGTGAGGGTGAAATTACCATTTTAAATAAAGTAGGTGATCGTATTTTATCTGTTGGTAAAGTCGCATAAGAAAATTGTAGCCTCTACTTTAAATAATAATGCTGATAAGTTTTCAATCATCCCCAGTTGAAGCTTATCAAGTAGTTTATTTACATAGACAATAGCGCTCAAACATCTCTTCAGTAAGCTGTTTCTAATTGCTCTAATTTACGGAGTCAGCGAGTATGAAAAAGTCACACACTAGATTCAACCTCTTCGTTTTGTACTTCATTTTTTAGCCAATCAATAAATAATTCTATTTTTGTATTTCTATTATTAGGTAACGTAGCAAGATAATATCGCTGTGGACATAGCATTTTTTTATCAAGAAAAGGTTTAATCAACTCTCCTCTCTTAATTTGATTGCGGATAAGACTCTCCCTACCCATTGCTACACCAGCACCATGCATCGCCGCGATAACGGCCAAGTCTGAGCGGTCAAAGCTGATATTCCCACTATCCTCTAAGCAGTTTATATTGAAATGATTTGTCCATAATGCCCATTCATCTGTGTTGGAGTCATATCCCCATGCTTGGTTATCATGCAATAACGTGCATTGGTTTAGATTATTAATATTACCGATCAAATTAAATTCTTTGGCGTACTCAGGAGTACATACTGGCACTATAGTTTCGGCCATAATATCTTGGCAGTGTAACTTACTCCGTTGTTTTTCATCAAAATAAATTGCCACATTAATGCCATGACCATGAAAGTTTATATTTTCATTTCCCGTTAAAATGTTGAGCGAAATAGCAGGGTATTTTTTTTGAAAACTGGAAATTCTGGGCACCAACCAGCTTTGCGCAAAAGAAGGTCGCGAATAAACAGTTAGCTCACCAGAAATCTCATTACTTTTTACCTCTAGAATTTCCTGATTTAAACTGGTTAACGAAGACCTTGCCGCAATATAAATGCGCTCACCTTCCTTGGTTAATTCAATTTTTCGATGTGAGCGTTTAAATAACAATATACCTAATTCATGCTCTAACGCATTTATTCGATGAGATATTGCACTTGGCGTCATCGATAACTCTTCAGCCGCAAGCGAGAAAGAACAGTGCCTGGCTGCTACTTCAAAGGTATGCATTTTAGAAAGCTGAAAACTGCTCAACCGTTTACTTTTAGAAATAATATTGTCTTGGCTGTACATAATACAGAATCTTCCATTGGCGGTTTCCGACGAATTCTGACAACGACAATATCATTATGCATAACAAAAATTAACTCAAATTGAACAATTCTATGGTTTTATATGATTAACATCGCTCTTGTTTAAATCTAGCTCATGTGAAGTTGAATAATCATCGTTTGTCTGTGTGTGACGATTATTGTTTAATACTATTAAGAAAACACATAAAGCGGATTGAGAGGTAATAATGAATAACGTCGACATCGAAAAGCTAATAGCTGACTTTCCCCTCATAAAAAAAATGGTCAAACTAAAAGAGGTAAACTGGTTTAACCCTAATATTACTTCACTACAGGAAGGCCTTCCTTATGTCGGGCTTGATAACAATGACATTCAAGATGCCAGTGACCGATTAGCACGTTTTGCCCCCTACATGGTAAAGGCATTTCCCGAAACGGCCGCAACCAAAGGTATTATTGAATCTGAGGTAGTTGAAATTTCAGCAATGAAATCGCAACTGGAGCAGCAATATGAGGTGGAAATTAAAGGTAAACTGCTGCTAAAAAAAGATAGTCACCTGCCCATTTCAGGTTCAATCAAAGCGCGTGGTGGCATTTATGAAGTGTTGGCACATGCTGAACAACTAGCAATAAAAGCAGGCGTGCTTGAGCTTTCAGATGATTACAGTAAGCTACTCACCGAAGAATTTAAGTGCTTTTTTAGCCAGTACAGTATCGCTGTTGGTTCAACGGGTAATCTTGGTATGTCTATTGGTATTATGAGTGCAAAACTGGGTTTTTCAGTTAGCGTACATATGTCTGCAGATGCCCGCCAATGGAAAAAAGAAAAACTCCGAGCTCATGGTGTTAATGTTGTTGAGTACAGCGAAGATTACAGTGTCGCTGTAGAGCAAGGTCGCCAGGAAGCTGAAAGTGATCCCAAGTGCTTTTTTATTGATGATGAAAACTCCCAAACACTATTTTTAGGCTACGCCGTTGCCGGTGAAAGACTAAAACAACAGTTTGATGATATGCACATTGTGGTAGATAGCGATAATCCATTATTTGTCTACCTGCCCTGCGGTGTCGGTGGTGGTCCTGGTGGCGTAGCATTTGGGCTGAAGGTGGCTTTTGGTGATGACGTACATTGTGTATTTGCCGAGCCAACACACTCTCCTTGCATGTTGCTCGGAATCCTCACTGGATTACATGATGCCATTGCCGTTCAAGATATCGGTATTGATAACATTACCGCTGCTGACGGCCTTGCTGTTGGACGAGCTTCTGGCTTTGTTGGCAGAGCAATGGAACGGCTGTTAGATGGTTTTTACACCATCACCGATCAGAGAATGTATGATCTGCTTTGGTTATTAAATAAGGTAGAAGGTATTCAATTAGAGCCGTCAGCACTGGCTGGTATGTTAGGCCCTATTGTAGTTGCTAATAATGGTGAATACCTTAATCGTATAGCAGTGAATAATGAAAAATTGGTAAACGCAACACACCTTGTTTGGGCAACGGGTGGCGGTATGGTCCCAACGGTTGAAATGGAAAAATATCTATCAAAAGCGAGTTGTAAACTTTTCATTGATTAAACATTTGAGTAAATAGACCAACACACAGTTTTGTTGGTCTTTGTCGGTTTGATTAAGAGCTAAAATGTTCGTCTACTTTATCAACAATATAACCACCAATGGGAATGGCCGAAGTCGCTGCTGGCGATGGTGCATTGCAGACGTTGATTGTTCGCTCGCTATTTGCAAACAAAAAATCATGCACTAAGCTGCCATCATTCATCACTGCTTGTGCACGAATACCCGCAGGATATGCTTTAAGATCGGATAACTCTATTGAGGGGCAATATTTTCGCACCAAGGTTAAGTAACCGTTTTTAAAGAGTGAATTCTTAAACTCAGTAAGACCTGAACTCAAATTTTTCCACAGTACTTTCCAAAACCCAGCAAACAGCATCATTTCTTTAATATCACGTAAGTTAATATTAATCTTGCCATAACCTTCTCGTTTAAAGCCCAATACTGCATTAGGACCAACAGTAACACTGCCATCAATCATCCGAGTTAAATGCACACCTAAAAACGGTAATGTAGGATCAGGGATCGGATAGATTAAATGATTAACAATGGTATTTTTATTCGCTGGCAACTGATAGTACTCACCGCGAAACGGTACAATTTGAAAATCGACTTTAATATCTAACATTTTAACCACACGATCAGCCATTAAACCTGAACAGGTGATTAAGTAACGGCTAGCAATTTCACCTTGGCTTGTACTCACGCGAATCTCTTCTGCCGTTTCCATTAACTGAGTTACTTTGGTATTTAGTCTGCATTCACCGCCCAAAGACTGAAATTCCTGCGCCATTTTAATAGTTATGAGTTGGTAATCAACAATGCCTGTCGATCTAACCAAAATAGCGCCAAGCCCGGTAATATTAGGCTCCTCAATTTTAAGTTGCTGTTTATCTAATAACTCCACTTCAATATTATTCTTTTTGCAGCGTTGATAAAGTGCTTCCATGCGCTTTACTTCTAATTCATTAGTGGCGACCAATAACTTACCGCATTGATTAAAAGGAATATTATGTTGCTGACAAAAATTAATGGTAGCATCGACCCCTGCTCGACAAAACTTAGCCTTTAAGCTGCCAGGCTCATAATATACGCCAGCATGAATAACACCGCTATTATGCCCCGTTTGATGAGTAGCAAATTCGCTTTCTTTTTCTAACAATAATACTTTTTTATCTGGGTAGCGTTGCTGTAGCTGCCAAGCCGTCGATACACCAACAATACCACCACCAATGATTATGTAGTCATAGATCATATAATTACCTTAACTTTACGATTTCAGTTTTGCATTTTCATAATAAGCACCACGTTGACGCAGTAATTCACGATAGAGCCCTTTATCGGCAACAAATTTATCACGACCATGTAACCAAGAGTGATTATTTACCACTAACATACTGCCCACAGGAACACGGACATTAAAGGTATTTTGCTCTGCCTCTAGCGATGTGCCCATTTCATATAGATACTGACCTTGGCGCATATTTAAAGGTTCAGCGAATTGGTCGATAAATAGCATTTTAGGTCGACCATTGTCATCTTCTTCAAAAAACACCGGATGCTGCATTTTATAGGTAATATTTTTACTGGCAGGCGATGTCCATTGAATGTCTTCTTTTGCCAGCGGATGATTATAGAATTTTTCTAAATCTTGCCATTCGTCTACGTGTAATAACAAGGAATCTCCACCTTCCATATTTTCTTCCGCTATTTTTTGCATAATCACCCAGTCGGTTCGTTCCTCTACATAAGTACCATCATTATGTAGCTCCATACGACGATGAGCTTGACGTAAATAACTATCACTATTATCTTCATTTTTTACGCTGAATCGTGCATAAAATTTGCCGTACATAGCATCTAAATTAGGTACACCAATTAAATGAGAAACGGCAGTCGATAACAAAATATTAAACTCAAGTTGATCAAACTCGGCGGCGACAGGTTCACACTGCAACATAAACGCCCCTGTATCTCGGTTCTTAATGATGTTTAGCAATAAAGTACCTAAAGTATCATTAGTGAGGTTATTTAGAATACTCGCAACATGAAAACGCAAAAATGGCTTGTACTCTATAGCCTGCACACCTAAGGGTAATGCCTGTTCAATAAATCCCTTCACTGTTTCAGAAGATAACTTTATCACTTGCAAACGTGGATTCGCTGCAAACGGCGCTACCGAAAAGCCTTGTGGAATTGATTCATTGTTCAATTTTATTGCTGATGTATTCATTCTATCACCCTCTTATGTTTTTGATTTAAAACCTAGATAGTAAATGGCTAACGACTGCTAGCTTCACTGTAATTTTTATTGCTCTTCATTAGGGTTTACTCTATCTAGAAAGCAAGAATAAATATAATATATAGTTTTTATAATTTTAATAACTTTTACTTATCGGTTGCGTTAATATGAATTTGAAACGTCTTGAATATTTTTGTCAATTAGCCGTGCTGGGCAACTTTACTCGGACAGCGCATAAAATAGGCATTGCTCAACCAGCTCTTACCATTGCTATTCAAAAACTAGAGCAAGAAGTTGGGCTAAAATTAATTAATAGGGCTGAAAAGAACGCCTTATTAACCGCTGAAGGTGAAGTATTATATAAACTGGCAACTCAGCTATTAAGCCAAGCAAAACAGCTTGAATTAGAATTAGAAGAACTCAAAGACCTAGAGCAAGGCACTATTCGATTTGGTGTTTCCGCTATGATGGGCTCATATTACTTCCCAAAAGTACTAACGACTTTTAAACAAAAGTACCCGAAAATAAAAATGCACTTGGTTGACCAAGGCACGGCTGCACTTGAGAAAATGTTACTCAATGGTGAGCTTGATTTAGCCTTAGTACGTAGTGATTCAGAGAATCCGCAGCTGCGCTACACTGAGCTTTTTAATGAGGAGGTTGTTGCCGCTATGGCCAGTTCCCATCCACTAGCTGCTGAACAAAGCATATCACTGGCACAATTTTGTCAGCAGCCATTAGTGCTGTTTCATGAAGGCTATTTCTTACGTGAAGTCATCAGTCAATATTCTAAAAAAAATCACTTAGCTTTAGATATTCGTATGGAAACCAATCTTATAGAGCTGCAAAAATCATTGGTGCGCAACGAGGTGGGAATCACTACTTGTTTATCACGTATTTTACAAAACGAACAACAGATGACATCAGCTCCCTTTGAGCCAAAAATTGAGTTTAAGCTGAGTTTGGCATGGAAAAAAAATCATTACCTGTCTAAAGCCAGTAAAGCTTTTATGACGCATTTAAAGTCTACACTAGAGCCTGTGAACAGCCTGTAAAGGTAAATCCAACAGTCAAAATAAAAAGCCACTACTGATAAGTAATGGCTTTCTTGATACAAGATCCGAACTCATGCATACGAGAAAAAGTTAGATAAGGTTATAGAACCTTGCTGTATCGTCTAATGTCTTTTTAGCTTTCTCAATCAACTCATCAATTTCGGCTTTGCTAATAACCAACGGCGGTGAGATAACCATGATGTCGCCACATGAACGCATAATTAAACCATTGTCCATTGAATAATCACGACAAACACCGCCACCAGCGGCATTAGGTGCTAAACGTTCTTTAGTTGCCTTATTTTTTACAAGTTCAATCGCTGCTACCATACCTAAACCACGCGCTTCACCAACAATAGGATGATCAGCAAGTTCTTGCCAGCGTTGTTGTAAATAAGGTGAAATCTCAGCTTTAACTTGCTCAACAATACCTTCTGACTCTAAAATCTCGATATTCTTTAGTGCAACAGCAGCCGCTACTGGGTGACCTGAATAGGTGTAACCATGGTTAAAGTCAGCACCTTCTCCAATCACTACATCAGCAACTTTATCTGAAATGATAACGCCGCCAATAGGCAAGTAACCTGAAGACATGCCTTTAGCGATAGTAATCATGTCTGGTTTTAAATCGAAGTATTCACTCGCGAACCATTCGCCTGTACGACCAAAACCTGAAATAACTTCGTCTAAAATAAAGAGAATATCGTACTTGGCTAGAATTCTTTTAATTTCGGGCCAGTAGCTATCTGGAGGTGTTATAACCCCACCAGCACCTTGGAAAGGTTCTGCAATAAAAGCAGCAACGTTCTCTTCGCCTACTTCTAATATTTTAGCTTCCAATGATTGAGCCGCTTTAAGTCCAAATTCATCTTGAGACAAATCGCCACCTTCAGCAAACCAATAAGGTTGATCAACATGCACAATACCATCAATAGGTAAGTCACCTTGTTCATGCATATAGCCCATGCCACCTAGGCTTGCCGCAGCAACAGTAGAACCGTGATAAGCATTTTGACGACTGATAAAGGTTTTCTTCGTTGGTTTCCCTTTTAAGTCCCAGTATCTACGCACCATTCTAAAGTTTGTGTCATTCGCATCAGAGCCTGAACCAGTAAAAAATACCTTATTCATATGTGCAGGAGCAAGAGAGGCAATTTTTGCTGCCAGATCTGTTGCTGGTGCCGTGGTAGTTTTAAAGAACAAGTTGTAATAAGGCAGCTCTGTCATTTGATGGCTTGCTGCTTCAACAAGTTCTTTACGACCATAACCAATATTTACACACCACAAACCCGCCATGCCATCGAGGTATTTTTTGCCATTATCTTCATAGATATAAACACCTTCAGCTTTAGATATTAATTTAATACCTTTTTCTGCTAGCTCTTTATTATCACTAAATGGTTGAAAGTGATGTGCTGTATTTTTTTGCTGAAATTCTGACTTCATAACATAACCTTTTAATTTTTATTATAAATTATCCGCCCTATCAGGGCGGTCTGTTTAAAACGTTTTTAAAAATTACACTTTATTTAGCAAGTTCTTTGAACATATTTTCGAATGCATCTAAGCCTTCTGTTAATACTTCATCTGAAATTGTTAGTGGCGGTAAGAAACGAATAACATTGCCGTAAAAACCACAAGCAAGTAATACCAAACCGTTTTTGGCTGCATTTGCAATAAGCGCTTGCGTTAATTCAGTATTTGGTTGCTCTGAATCACCATTTTGGATTAATTCCATGGCAATCATTGAACCTTGATTACGTACATCTAACACTAGCTCAGGGAATGCCGTTTTTAATTGACTTAAACGGTGATTAAATTGCTCGCCAATGTGTGCTGAACGTTCCACTAAACTTTCTTCTTTGATAATATCTAGCACTGCTAACGCTGCAGCACATGCCACTGGAGAACCACCATAGGTTCCGCCTAAACCGCCTGGTAATGGCGCATCCATTACTTCACTTTTACCCACGACTGCAGCAATAGGGAAACCACCTGCAATGCCTTTTGCCATAGTCATTAGATCTGCTTCTACACCTGAGTGTTCAAAAGCAAACATTTTTCCTGTACGGCCAAAGCCCGTTTGAATCTCATCGGCAATCAACATAATTCCATGTTGATCACAAAGTTGACGTAGCGCTTGTAAAAACTCAGTAGGTGCAGCATAAAAACCACCTTCACCTTGAACTGGCTCAACAATAATGGCTGCAACATCGCTTGGTGCAATATCGACTTTAAATAAGTTTTCTAGGGCTTTTAATGATTGTTTAACCGTAATGTCATGACATTCGATTGGGAATGGGGCATGAAAAATATCGCCAGGAAATGGACCAAATAAATTTTTATACGGTGTGATTTTCCCTGTTAGCGCCATGGTCAAGTTGGTACGTCCGTGAAAACCACCATTAAAGGCAATAACACCACGACGACCAGTATGGGCACGAGCAATTTTCACACAGTTTTCAACAGCTTCTGCACCTGTTGAAACAAATATCGCTTTTTTCTCGGAGTCACCTGGAGCAATGTCGATTAGTTTTTCCGCTAATTCAACAGCTACTTCATAAGGGTTAACCATGACGCAGGTATGGCTAAATTTGTCTAACTGTTCTTTTGCAGCAGCAACAACTTTTGGATGACTGTGGCCAGTATTACAAACAGCAATACCCGCGCCAAAATCAATATAACGATTACCTTCTACATCCCATATTTCTGAATTCTCTGCACGCTCTACATACACTGGGTACATATTGCCTTGGCCACGCGCTATCACTTTAGTTTTTCTGTTTTGTAATGCTTGATTTGCTGTTGTCATTGTATTGTCTCTACATTCTTTTCTAAATGGTGAGAGAGACACTTTTGTAGAACTCTCTCGACATAATATAAATTTGGTTGAGCTTGCCTAAACGAGGCTATTTATCTAAACCGCCCATACATAGGTATTTAATTTCTAAATAATCGTCTAAGCCGTATTTTGATCCTTCTCGGCCGTTACCCGATTGTTTAACACCACCAAACGGAGCCGCAGCGTTAGAAATAATGCCTTCATTAATACCTACCATGCCAAACTCAAGACCTTCAGCTACTCGCCAAACCGTGCCAATATCACGAGAGTAGAAATACGCCGCTAAGCCATATTCGGTATCGTTAGCAAGTTCAATCGCTTCTTCTTCCGTTTCAAAAGCAATAATAGGTGATACTGGACCAAAGATTTCATTGGCTGCAATAGGCATATCATTGGTAACGCCAGTTAAAATAGTTGGCTGATAGAATAGCTCACCTGCTTCTGAGCGCTGTCCGCCAAAGGCAACTTTTGCACCTGCAGCGATAGAGTCGGCAACTAATTTTTCAACATCACAGACCGCTTTGTCTGTAATCATAGGGCCAAGGTTAACGCCCTCGACTAAACCATCACCAATGTGTAATTCAGCTACTGCATTTTTGAATTTTTCTGTAAATTCTTCTAATACGCCTTGTTGTACAAGAATACGGTTTGTACAAACACAAGTTTGGCCTGCATTACGGTATTTAGAAATAATCGCGCCTTGTACAGCAGCGTCAATGTCAGCATCATTAAAGACAATAAAGGGTGCGTTACCACCTAATTCCATTGATACTTTTTTTACGGTTGTAGCACATTGAGTCAATAATAATTTACCAACGCCGGTCGAACCGGTGAAAGTGAATTTTGCAACATCAGGGTGCTGTGTTAATACTTGTCCCATACCTCGAGAGTTACTACCAACAACAACATTAAATACGCCAGCTGGAATACCTGCTCGCTCTGCTAATTCAGCCATCGCTAATGCCGATAACGGCGTTGATTCAGATGGTCTAACGACAAAGGTACAACCTGCAGCTAGTGCAGCAGCAGCTTTACGAGCAATCATCGCATTTGGGAAGTTCCATGGGGTAATAGAAGCGACCACACCAACGGGTTGCTTAATAACAACAATTTTTTTATCACTCGAAAGCGCAGGGATGGTATCGCCATAAACGCGTTTACCTTCTTCAGCAAACCATTCTAAGAATGCCGCACCATAGGCGATTTCACCTTTAGCTTCAGCCAAAGGTTTACCTTGCTCTAACGTTAAGATACGTCCTAGGTCATCTTGGTTTTCCATCACTAAGTTAAACCAATTACGTAATAAAGTTGCACGTTCATTGGCCGATTTAGCAGACCACATTTTTAATGCACCTTTGGCAGCAGACACGGCTAATTCAGTTTCGGCTACATCAGCATTACTCACCTGAGCAACAACTTCCCCAGTCGATGGGTTGATTACTGGAAATTGCGTTTCACTGCTATGCCAACTGCCGTTAATATATGAAAATGGTTTGATAAGCTGGCTGTCTTTTATGCCCGCGGCTTCTAAATTACAAGTAACTTCAGTCATGGTTTTATCTCACTAGTTATTTAATAAACAATATCGGTATTGAAACCTAGTTTTAATTAAGGTTAAATACAAAACAATAAACCTTTAGTTTGAAGTAAACAAAACATGTATAAACATTCAATTATTCCTAAACCGGTTAGTGAATATGATTTACGTTTGCTGCGTATTTTCATCTCAGTGGTCGAACATGGCGGATTTTCCGCTGCAGCCAATGCCTTAGGGATAACGCGTTCCACCATTAGTGTGCACATGTCTAATTTAGAAACTCGCATGAAATTAAAGTTGTGTTTACGCGGCCGAGGGGGGTTTTCGTTAACTGAAGATGGTCAGGCCGTTTACCAAGCCGTACTTGATTTGTTTGCAACTATGGATGATTTTTCTTTATTAATTGACAGCTTAGGTAGTGAATTAAGTGGCGAATTAATTATTTTATGTGCGGATCAACTTGATGACAGCAAACAGCATAAAATGGCACAAGTCATTCGAAAAATTAACGATGCTTCACCTAATTTACATTTAGTGTTAGATGGTGACTCTATCTCAAACATAGAAAAATCCTTGTTAAAAGATAAGGCTCATATAGGTGTATTTCCAAGCTACCAGCAAATAGAAGGATTAAAATATCAACCGCTATTTAGTGAATCCATTTATTTATGTTGTGGCAAACAGCACCCCTTTTTTAATCAGGTTGATACGGAAATTTCAGAAGAAATGTTAGGTGAAGCTGCTGCGATACATCCTGGCATCAATATAGATTTAGCCGGTAAACGGCAATTAGAAAAGTTGAACTTATCGGCAAAGTCTTATCAATTTGATACCCGTAAAGCGATGATTTTATCTGGCTGTTATATAGGGTTTATGCAACAAAGCTTTATCCAAGCCGAATTAAATCGTGGCGAAATCAGAATAATAAAACCAAACAGCCATCACTATCAATTTAGACTCTCTTTAGTGAGTAAAAAAACACCTAGAGAAGTAAAAAAAGTGGAATTATTATCTGATGTGTTTTCTCAAGTATTTGAGCTGTAATACTATTTATTCAAATAACGAGTGCTGCTGTAATATCACCTTAATTTTAGAAAAACATATTCATAGCCAATATTAATGGCGACAGTAACAAGCAACATTGCCATAAAAATATTGAAGATTTTAAAATAGTTAGGGTTGTTTAGTTTCTTGCCAATAAGCAACCCTATCAGGGAATAACTAAATGGCGCTCCAAAAGCCATAACAGACAAACCTATCGACCAAATAACAATAGCACTCCCTTGAATATTCTCTGATGGAAACTGAATAGTGGCAATGGGCAGCGTCGCAAGCAATCCTTTAGGATTTAACAATTGCATAAAAAGTCCATCCCAAATGGATAAAACTCTTTCCTCTCCTGATGCAGGGCTCACACTCACTCTCACCGACATTATTTTCCAAGCAATATATATAATATAACAACAGCCTAATAAGCTCATATAAGGAATAAATGTTGGGTTAATAAAGGTATTACCTAAAAAACCAAGTGTCACAAATAATATAAACATTGCGCACGCAATACCGATAAAAAAACCAATGTGGTCAGTAACTTTACCGTTTATACCGCTATGAATTCCTAACAAATTGACAGGTCCTGGCGTGTACATAATGCCAAAAGCATAGATAATAATAGTTAACATGTTCAACTCCATAGTAAAGTTGTTAGGGAAATTGTTTCTGGAAGCGCTTAGGCGTTAACCCATAGATTCGTTTGAAGTGACGGCTCAAATGACTATCATCGGCAAAACCCGCCTCAAAAGCGGCTTGATTCAATGATTTACCTGATTCGATGATTCTTCGTGCAAGATTAACTCGACAACTCAACACGTATTGGTGAGGAGTAATACCGAATTGCTGACGAAACTGACGAATAAAATGGAACTTAGACATATTGGCAACGTTGGCAATATCATCAATGGATATATTATGTTCAAGACTTGCCAGAATATAATCTCTTGCTCTTAGCAGTAATTGATCAATACGCTTGCTATTTTGTGTGCCGAGATCAAGATTGCCCGACATAGCGACTAGTGAGTGAGCAATTTGAAATAAGCCTGATTCAAATTCAATTTTAGAATAATTGGCTTGCTGAATGGTTGACGACAATCTGAGTATTTGATGACGAAGAATAGGATTATCAGCCATTGGTTGACTTAACCTTAATATCGAGCTTTGTTGATAACCAAGTGATCTAAATAACGGGCGAAATTCGTCAGGATGAATATATAACATCTTATACTTTAGCGCTTGTTCACCACCAGAATGACCATCATGCACATCTTCAGGATTGAATATCAGTACATTTCCAGAAGCACTCTGATGAAAAGAATTTTGGCAAAAAAAGTCTTGCCGTCCTTGGAGTGTTACACCTAAAGAATACTCTTCATGGGCATGTTTTGAATATGAAAAATCGCTCATAGTTGCATCAAGAACAGTGATATTTTCACTCTTTTCGCTATTGATGAATTGGAAACGATTTTCTTTGTTCATGAATACCTCTTTCTGATTATTATACCTAAACTACCTGAAGATGCGGATTTCAGCTGGTTTGGGTATAGCCACTGGCTCTTTCACATCAGTATAAAGAGGCACCGAGCAAAAATATTGAACAAAATTGCTCAATTGATAAAACCATGATTTTAAAAAATTACGCAGTAGCTGATATTTACTTAAAGTAATTAGGCTTCACAACTCACAGCACTTAAAGCGCTTTAATACCAAGAAATTTGACCGCTAAAGCTCAACAGCCCTTAACTGAATTTAATCATCTTTAACCACAAAGAAGCCATATCCCCCTTTATGCAAGCTAGCGTTTTTATTATTATGAAGAGCAATTAAATGGTCGGTTTACTTTATTTGAAGGAAGAACACATGAAAATATTTATCTGACATTATTTCGGCCAAAAAAATACAGGCTATACCAATGGGCATAACCTGTATTTAGTTTTTTCGGTGAGCGGTACTAATTTAGCAGAATGCTTGTAAACCCGTTTGCGCACGCCCCAATATTAAACCATGCACATCGTACGTCCCTTCATAGGTGTTTACTGTTTCTAAATTAACCATATGACGAATAACATGGAATTCATCTGAAATTCCATTACCACCGTGCATGTCACGCGCCATGCGAGCAATATCAAGTGATTTACCACAGTTGTTACGTTTAACCATTGATATCATAGTAGGGTCCCACTTTTTGGTATCAATAATTTGACCAACACGAAGTGATGCCTGCAGACCTAACGATATTTCAGTTTGCATGTTCGCTAATTTAGTTTGGAATAACTGCGTTTGTGCAAGTGGACGTTTAAATTGAATACGGTCTAAACCATACTGACGCGCAGCATGCCAACAGAATTCAGCAGCGCCTAGAGCCCCCCAAGAAATACCGTATCTCGCCATATTTAAACAACCAAATGGTCCAGCTAAACCACGTACTTCCGGAAACATATTCTCTTCTGGTACAAAGACATTATCCATTACGATTTCACCCGTAATTGAGGTGCGTAACGATACTTTACCTTCAATTTTTGGTGCCGATAAACCTTCCATACCTTTTTCTAACACAAAACCACAAATTTGATTTCCTTCGGCTTCATTTTTTGCCCACACGACAAAAACATCAGCAATAGGTGAATTGGTGATCCACATTTTTGCTCCCGTTAAACGATAGCCACCCGCTACTTTTTTAGCGCGAGTGATCATGCTTGAAGGATCAGAGCCTGAACCTGGCTCGGTTAAACCAAAGCAACCTATGTATTCACCCGTAGCAAGCTTTGGTAAATATTTTTCTTTTTGCTCTGTAGTACCGTAGGCATTAATTGGATGCATCACTAATGAAGATTGCACGCTCATGGCACTTCTATAACCACTATCTACACGTTCTACTTCACGAGCAACCAAACCATAACTTACATAGTTAACACCTGAACAACCGTAACCATCAATAGTTGCCCCTAATAACCCAAGTTCGCCAAATTGACGCATAATATTAGGATCAAAGTCCTCATTACGGTTCGCCATTAATACACCCGGCAACAACTCTTCTTGGCAAAAAGTATGTGCCATGTCACGCACCATTCGTTCATCTTCTGATAATTGGTCGTTAAGTAAAAGTAGGTCATCCCAATTGTTTAGTACTGAATTTGTCATATTATTCCTCCGTTATAAATATAGGGTTATAGCTAATAAAATTTTGGTTTAGCTTGGTTCACTTCGATTTTAAGATTTCATCAGTGTGCTGTCCCAATGTGGGTGGGGCAGCGTGATAGTTAATTGGCGTTTGTGAAAATCTTACTGGATTACCTACCTGTGGCACTTTACCTGCTGTGGGGTGATCTAGTTCAAAGGCCATGTTGCGATGTTTAATTTGCGGGTTTTCAAACACACGATCAATTGAATTAATTGGGCCACAAGGTACGTGTACTTCTGACAGTGCGGTTAACCAATAATCTAATTTACCTTTAATAAAGTAAGATTTTATTATTGGAATAAGGGTTTCTCGATGCTTTACTCTTAATGCATTTGTTGCAAATTGTTCACTCTCGCCAACGTCTGAGCAACCGAGTATATTACAGCATTTTTTAAACTGATCATCATTGCCAACCGCTAACAGAATATAACCATCTTGCACTTTCATGGCTTGATATGGAACAATATTTGGATGAGCCGACCCTAATCTTTGGGGCACTTCTCCACTCACTAAATAACTACTGCCTTGATTCGCTAAGCAGGCTACTTGCGTATCTAATAGTGCGATATCTATCTGCTGGCCTTCATCTGTTTGAGTTCGATGATATAACGCCGCTAAAATACCTGAAACAGCATACATTCCTGTCATTAAATCCGTGGTAGCTACACCTACTTTTTGCGGGCCTCCACCAGGTAAGTTATCCTTCTCTCCAGTAATGCTCATCAATCCTCCCATCGCTTGAATCATGGCATCGTAGCCTGCTCGATTCGCATAGGGTCCATCTTGACCAAAACCAGTTATCGAGCAATAAATAACATTTTTACGAATATTTTTAATACTCTGGTAATCTAAACCGTATTTTTTAAGTCCGCCAACTTTATAATTTTCAACGACAATATCTGCTTGTTGTACTAATTTATAAATGGCCGCTTGCCCAGCTGGCGTTGTCATATCAACTTCAATCGATTTTTTACCTCGATTAGCAGCAATATAATAAGCAGACTCTGCTGTATCATCACCCTGCTCATTTTTTACATAAGGAGGACCCCAGTGACGAGTATCATCGCCCTTCTCAGGTCGTTCTATCTTCCACACTTCAGCACCATAATCAGCCAATACTTGGGTAGCCCATGGGCCAGCTAAAATTCGGCTGAGATCGAGTACTTTGATTCCGTTAAGTGGCCCTGCCATTAAATGCTCCTTAAGTAAGAATGGTGATTACTGCATTTTCTAGTTAAAAACTGAGGCACCATTTACCTCATGACAAATTACCTGTTCCGATTTCAAATACAAAGACAGCACAGCAATTTACCACACAACCGTTTATAACCTTATTGAAGTGTTATTTACAACAAAATTTTAATATTTATTGATGTTTTGCGCTTTATTGTTTATTTTATCCAACACTAGAATCATTTAAAAACTGCTATAAGGCAATGTGTTTATGAAAAATTTAAGCCACTTTTATATTAACGGGCAATGGGTCTCTCCAGAGAAACCAAATGACTTTATCGTTGAGAATCCTTCAAATGAACGTCAAATCGGTATTATTTCTCTAGGCACCAGTGTTGATGTTGATAAAGCCGTTACCGCAGCTAGAAACGCATTTAATCAGTATGGTTTTAGTTCAAGAGAAGAGCGTATTGCACTATTAGAAAAACTCTTAAGTGCCTATATGAATCGGTATGATGAAATGGCTCAGGCTATTTCCCAAGAAATGGGCGCGCCAATCGATTTTGCCACAGCAGCTCAAGCTGATTGTGGCCGAGGTCATATTCAAACAGCCTTAGATGCTTTAAAAGACTTTGAATTTGAGCACACGTCTGGAAATGCCACTATAACTCATGAGCCAATAGGCGTTTGTGGATTCATCACGCCGTGGAACTGGCCTATTAATCAAATTGTTTGCAAAGTTGCGCCAGCACTAGCCACAGGTTGCACCGTGGTTTTAAAACCGAGTGAAATTGCGCCATTATCTGCTCATGTTTTTGCAAAAATAATAGATGATGCTGGCTACCCAGCCGGTACGTTCAATTTAGTTAATGGCGATGGAATGGGCGTTGGCTCTGCCATATCGTCTCACCAAGATATTGATATGGTGTCTTTCACTGGCTCAACCAGAGCGGGTTCATTAATTTCGAAAGCGGCTGCAGATACGGTAAAACGAGTAGCACTAGAATTAGGTGGTAAATCACCGAACATTATATTTGACGATGTAGACCTTGAAGCAATCGTAACCAAAGGTGTTGTCGGCTGTATGGAAAATACCGGTCAATCATGTAATGCACCAACACGTATGCTAGTGCAAGCGTCTGTTTACGATGAAGCTGTCAAAATAGCGACCCGCGTTGCGAACGACGTAAGAATTGATAGTGCTGATAAACCTGGTAATCACATTGGACCATTAGTGAGTAAAGCCCACTTTGATAAAGTACAAAGCATGATCAAAGAAGCGATAGATTCGGGCGCTACGTTATCAGCTGGAGGTCTTGGGAAACCTGAAGGCTGTGAGCTTGGTCATTTCACTAAACCTACCATATTTTCCAATGTGAACAATAAAATGAACATCGCACAAGAAGAGGTATTTGGCCCCGTTTTGGTAATCATTCCATTCAAAGATGAACAAGAAGCGATCACCTTAGCAAACGATTCTCCTTATGGTTTAGCTGCCTATATTAATACCCAAGATGAAACAAAAGCGAGCCGTGTTGCAAGGAAAATGAGAGCTGGAATGGTAAGGATTAACTGGGCTTCACATCACTATACCTCTCCGTTTGGTGGTTATAAACAATCAGGAAATGGTCGTGAGTGGGGAGTATTTGGTTTTGATGATTATTTAGAAATTAAAGCGACCAGCCGTTAGTCTTTGAGATTTAATTATATTTACTAATACCCGTTACCATTCAAAGTGCAGGTTTTCAGTGGGAATTTAAATGACTTTAGGCAAGAAGAATGATTTAAGCATAGTCATTCTATGCTTTGATTATTTGACGCAGTATAAAGGCATTTAAAACCCATCGAAGAAGCGCTTGAGCAACATCATTTCATCGTTACTGTGATTTATAAGGACGCCACATGGATGTAGTCTATAAGAGAATGCAGGAGCATATTCTCCTGAATTACCATTATTTCATCACAGCGCCTTGAATTGAAATTGCTCAAGCTCTCTGAAACCTACATCTTGATTGATGACGGGTATATAAGCTTAAATTTCCCCTAAAAGGGTGTTGATTTATTGACTTGACTATGTTTCTATAAATAAGAATTTGAAGAATATATTTAACACAACAATGTCATTCTGAGTTTTATAGTAGCTTTTATAAGTAAATAACAAACAAAAACAGGGTATGAACCATGAAAAAGAAAAGTATATTACTAATTACAACAATGCTTGCTTCGCTAGCGGCATCGGCATCAGATAAAGTCGTAAACGTCTATAACTGGTCAGACTATATTGACCCTGCTGCAATTAAACAGTTTGAAAAAGAAACCGGTATTAAAGTTAACTACGATGTTTATGATTCGAATGAAATACTCGAAGCCAAGTTGATGGCTGGTGGATCAGGATATGATGTTGTGGTACCTACAGGTTCATTTTTAGAGCGCCAAGCCAAAGCGGGAATTTACGCACAAATCGATAAAGATAAACTGGCTAATTACAGTAACATTGATAAAGCAATGGCTGGTAAAATGGCGCTTCATGATCCAGGTAACAAGCACAGTGTACCTTATACTTGGGGAACGATTGGTTTAGGTGTAAATCCGGATATGGTTAAAGCACGTTTAGGTGATGTCGAACTGAATAGCTTAGACCTTATCTTTAAGCCTGAAGTTGCAGCCAAGTTAGCAGATTGTGGTATTGGTATTTTAGACTCCCCTGCAGAAGTTATGTCAATCGCATTAAATTACGCTGGTTTAGATCCTAATACTGAAAGTAGTAAAGATCTTTCCGCAGCAAAATCAATGATAAAAAAAGCCCGCCCTCATTATAAATACTTTGACTCAAGCCGCCTGATTGCTGATTTAGCCAATGGCGATATTTGTGTGGCTTTAGGTTATAACGGCGATATGTTACAAGCGAATAGTCGTGCAAGTGAAGCTGGACAAGGGGTTAAAGTTGAATACTTAATTCCTAAGGAAGGCACCATAGCTTGGTTCGATATGATGGCTATTCCTGCTGATGCGCCTCATAAGAAAGAAGCTTATGCGTTCATCAACTACATCTTAAAAGCTGAAACTGGTGCTGGTATTTCTAACTATGTTTATTACGCTGTTGCCAATGAAGCTGCTGCTAAGTTTGTTAACAAAGACATTAAATCTAATATCGGTATTTACCCAGTTGGCGAAACGAAAGAAAAACTGTTTTCTCAACTCGCTCACACTTCCCGTTTTGACCGTAAATTAACGCGTGCGTGGACACAAATCAAAACAGGTAGATAGTTTTAATCATTGGTCATAAGGGCATTGGTTTGCCCTTATGCTTTAGGACATAACTAAAATAAAAATATATATACCTATTACCATTCAAAGTGCAGGATCTCAGTGGAAGTTAAAATAATTCCAGCACTCTGAAATATCCAGCTTGAATGGTAATGAGTATAGATCCTGTCGAAAATATCCCTAGGAATCTCGAATGACTCAAGAAACAACTATGCCTCTTTGGAAGCAAGATGGCGCTAAACCTTTTATTCAAATAAAAAACGTTACTAAGAAATTCGGCGAATTTACTGCCGTAGATAATGTTTCATTAGATATATACGAAAATGAATTATTTTGTTTATTAGGAGGCTCGGGATCAGGGAAAAGTACCCTGTTAAGGATATTAGCAGGCTTTGAAGATCTAACCTCTGGCCAGGTACTTATCGATGGTGTCGATATGGCTAATATCGAACCATGGAATCGTCCAATCAATATGATGTTTCAGTCATACGCATTATTTCCGCATATGACAGTTGCTAAAAATATTGCGTTTGGTCTGAAGCGAGACAAGGTACCGAAAAAAGAAATTAATGAACGTGTCGATGAAATGCTTACTATGATGCAAATAGAAGCGTTCGCTGATAGAAAACCGGACCAATTATCAGGCGGTCAGCGTCAACGTGTCGCGTTAGCAAGATCCTTAATCAAACGTCCTAAATTATTATTACTTGATGAGCCGTTAGGCGCACTTGATAAAAAGCTTAGAGAAGAAACTCAATTTGAATTAGTCAATATTCAAGACAAGTTAGGGGTTACCTTTGTCGTAGTAACCCATGACCAAGAAGAGGCTATGACACTCGCCACCCGAATTGGCGTTATGGGTAATGGTGTTATTACCCAAGTTGATGAACCTCGTGATGTTTATGAATACCCAAGTAGCCGTTTTGTTGCAGAATTTGTTGGCTCTATCAATTTATTTGAGGGTCGTATTTATGAAGATGAAGTTGAGCATGTAAAAATAAAGTCAAAAGAAGCTGGTTGCAACTTCTTTGTCAATCATGGCATTAGCTGTGCGCCGAATCAAAAAGTTACCGTTGCTGTTCGTCCTGAAAAAATGAAAGTCACCCGAAGAAAACCAGATCAGGAATATAACTGCTTACACGGTCAAATCATCGATATTGCCTACATGGGTAACCTTTCAATTTTTAGGGTCAAATTAGAGAGCGGCATCATTGTCCGTGTCACCTTGCCTAATCTAGTCAGAGAAAATCGTAACCCACTAACTTGGGATGATTTTGTTTACCTTGCATGGGATGACGACAGCAGCGTGGTATTAACATCATGAGTAAAGTAACCGGTACTTTTTGGCTAGGTCGTTACGACACAGTCAAAACTAGATTTAGTTCATTGAAAAAAATCCGCTGGGGTAGATATGCAGTTATCTCTGTCCCTTCCTTATGGTTAGCCTTATTTTTCTTTATTCCTTTTTTGGTCGTGTTTAAAATTTCACTGGCTGAATCTGCAATTGCAGTGCCTCCTTACACTGATATGTTTAGCTGGAATATAGAAGAGGCAATCATTGATGTAAAAATAAAGCTGGGTAATTATTTATACCTTTTTGAAGACTCCTTTTATTTGGACGCTTATTTGAGTTCGGTAAAAATTGCCGCGGTCTCTACTTTTTTTACTTTAATAATTGGCTTTCCTATGGCCTATTATATTGCAAGTAAAACGGGTTCAATGCGAACACTGTTATTAACGCTTGTTATCTTACCTTTTTGGACTTCTTTTTTGCTAAGGGTCTATGCATGGATGGGATTTCTTAAAAAGAACGGTATTGTAAATGAGTTTCTACAGGGTATTGGTCTTATCGACCAGCCTATTCAAATGTTACAAACCGACTTCGCCGTTTATATCGGTATTGTCTACACCTATTTGCCTTTCATGATACTACCTTTATACACCACCTTAGAAAAATTGGATGGTAGTTTGATTGAAGCCGCTAAAGACCTTGGTGCAGGACCAATTAGAACCTTTTTCCTCATTACTTTACCTATGTCTATGCCCGGAATTTTAGCTGGTTGTTTATTAGTGTTTATACCTGCCGTTGGGGAATTTGTTATTCCTGCCTTATTAGGTGCATCTGACACGCTAATGATTGGACGAGTGCTATGGGATGAGTTCTTCCAAAATAGAGATTGGCCAATGGCTTCAGCTGTAGCGACCATGATGCTACTTATTTTAGTTGTTCCAATTATGTTTTTACGTAATGGCAAAAAGGAAGGGACAGAATAATGACTAGAAATTCTAAGTTTTTATCAATCTCATCGTTACTTGGTTTTATATTTCTTTATGCGCCAATACTTTCATTAATTATTTATAGCTTTAATAAATCCAAGCTAGTAACGGTATGGGGTGGCTGGTCAGTAAAATGGTATGTCGAGTTATTTAGTAATCAACAAATTATTGATGCGGCAATGGTGAGCTTAAAAGTGGCATTTATCACCGCTACGCTCTCCGTTATTCTTGGGGTACTGGCGGGTTATGTCTTGAGTCGGATGGGTAAGTTCCCCGGTAAACTAATTGTTTCAGGTTGGATAAGTGCACCACTTATTATGCCTGAAGTAATCACCGGTTTATCATTATTATTACTATTCGTTTCCTTGGAAAACCTAATAGGCTGGCCTGCCGGACGAGGTATTACTACGATTATCATTGCCCATACTACTTTTTGTATGGCCTATGTTGCTGTCATTGTACAGTCTCGTTTATCACAAATGGATGACTCATTAGAAGAAGCTGCAATGGATTTAGGTGCAAAACCACATAGCCTGTTTTTTCTCGTTACCTTACCTATTATCTCACCGGCGATAATTTCTGGTTGGTTACTAGCATTTACCATGTCATTAGATGATTTGGTTATTGCCAGTTTCGTTTCAGGACCAGGTAACAGTACTTTACCTATGGTTATATTCTCTAAGATCAGATTAGGGGTATCACCTGAAGTCAATGCGTTAGCAACAATCATGATATTAATTGTCGCCATTGGTGTGGTCGCAGCGATGTGGCAAATGAGAAAAAAAGAAAATGCCCTCTAAATAGTGCTCATTTTTAATATTGAAAATTAAGGTTGTATTGTTTTTCTTTACAACCTTTTTTATTTTCCAAGGGATCAACTATATGAATAAATCCGTAAAAACAAAAATTATTTTTTCCACTTTATTGTTACTTATTATAACAATAACATCGTTACTAATTGTCTCTTCAGTCTCTATTGATAAAACCTCCACATCTTTATCTACCTACCTTGAGCCTAAAATCAAAGACAGCAGTTTGATGCCAATGGTTATTGCCGCAGAGGCTGAAACCGCAAGAAATGAAGCATTTTTTGGCCAAGTCATCAATGAGACTAACCGCCTTTCGAATGACATTGCCTTTTTACGACAACAATTTCGTGCACTTTTTTTATCTGCTGAAGATGTTCGTCATATCTTAAATATGTATCTCAAGAGTGCTATTGAAAGTAACCAGTCAGCGATTGGTGTTTATGCCGTATTTCTCCCCAATGCACTTGATGGTGCAGATGAAGCAAATAGAGATGCTGATGATCTAGCAACTAACGAAGCAGGAAGGTTCGCAGTGTACTGGGCCCTTAATGAGCAGGGTCAAGCTGTTGAAGAAATCATGCCCGAAGATATGATTAACGATAAGAGTCCAAATTCAACAGGCCAGCCTTATAACTCTTGGTTTACTTGTCCCATTGAACAACAGAAAAATTGTTTGTTAGAGCCTTACATTGACAAAGTTGATGGTAAAAACACCTTGATGACGTCAGTCGCTATGCCGATTAAATTCGATGGTAAGGTCGTTGGAGTTGTCGGCATAGACATCGCTTTATCAGATATTCAAACAAAGGCGCAAGCATTTTCCGCTAAAATTGCTGATGGCAATAGCCGAGTTTTGATCGTATCTGAAGATAAATCGGTAATAGCGGATTCCAATAATAGTGCAAATCAAGGATCCTTATTTTCTGATGTCATTAGTCGTACTGAATTAATTGAGGGCCTTAATGAAAATGATCATAGCTTCACGTTAGTGAAACACATTCATTTAGGGGGCTTAGCTAAGTGGAGTATTTATACTGAAATCCCTAAACAGTATATCAGTGATGAAGTTAATCAAACCATGTTGGTACTAGATGAAGGTACTGAAGATCAATTAACCAGTGTGCTTTATATGAGTTTATTGGTGTTAATCATAGGGAGTATCGTTATCTTTTTCATGGCTGAAAAATTAACGATACCTTTAAGATCTGTGGCAGCAGCTTTAAAACAAATTGCCAGCGGAGATGCCGATTTGACTCAACGAATAAACGTCAATTCAAAAGATGAGACGGGTCAACTAGCCCAGTCATTTAACCAATTTGTCGGAGGATTGGCGACTATTGTCAGTCAATTTTCTGAAGGCGTTAAAACCACTTTTTCAGCCTCTGAAACAGGTAAAGCGTTATCAACAACAACTAACTCACAATTGGCAAACCAGCAGTTAATGATTGAAATGGTTGCTACCGCGGCAGAAGAAATGTCGCAGACTTCTACTGAGGTTGCACAAAATGCAGTATCAACCGCTGATGCCACTAGAGAGGTTAAAAGCGCCGCTTCTAATGGCATCATTAAGTTAAAGCAGACCACGAGTACTATTTCAAAACTAGCAGAGCAAATGCAGTATTCAAACGGACAAGTCGATAAGCTTTCAAGTAATAGCGATAATATAGTTAATGTACTTAACGTGATTAAATCGGTTGCTGAGCAAACTAATTTACTGGCTTTGAATGCTGCGATTGAAGCCGCAAGAGCAGGTGAATTAGGTCGTGGTTTTGCCGTTGTTGCTGATGAAGTGAGAGCCCTAGCGGGTAGAACTGCTAGTTCAGTGTTTGAAATTGAGGTGGTTATTAATGAACTACAAGTTTCCACCAAAGAAATGGTTGCTACCATCAGTGAAAACGTTAAAAGAGCCGAAGCTTGCACGGAACAAGCACAAGAAACACAATCTATCTTTGAAGTCATTGAGCAAGAAGTGACTACCATGACTGATATGGCGGTTAATATTGCTTCTGCCGCTGAAGAACAAAGTCATGTGTCAGAAGACATTAGCAGCACCTTACAAAATATAAATACAACCTCTGATGAGCTAGCGCAAAGTGCTCAGCAGACTTTAAAAGTCAGTGAAGAGTTGTTGGTGTCAGGACAAGATCAAGAGCAACTTATCGGGCGTTTTAAGTTTTAAGTTTTAAGTCAATCTATTGATTTAAGCTGAGTTGAGTTGAGTTGATAAGCCATAAATTTACGGCAATAAAAAAGCTAACAACACCTTGTTAGCTTTTTTGTTCTTCGGTTATAACATTCATCCAATTAATGAAATTATATACCTAACTTATCTCTCATCTGGTAATACCAAGCGCCCATCGCGGTGTAAGGCGTTTTAAATAGCCTACCACCAGGGAATGGATATTGAGGTAAGCCAGCAAATACATCAAACCGTTCTGCTTGGCCAGTAATTGCATCGGCAATAACTTTACCGGCTAAGTGTGTCGAAGTAACACCATGGCCACTATAACCTTGAGCATAATAGACATTGTCATTTATACGACCAAATTGCGGTAAGCGCATTAGCGTCAGTAAAAAGTTACCTGTCCAGGCATAATCA
Source organism: uncultured Colwellia sp. (assembly GCA_913058405.1). Taxonomy (GTDB): domain Bacteria; phylum Pseudomonadota; class Gammaproteobacteria; order Enterobacterales; family Alteromonadaceae; genus Colwellia. The sequence continues at coordinate 58,461 of CAJXRC010000005.1, forward strand.
ATCTTCACATCTTTAAGCTGAGGGAATGTTTTCAACATTTTAGGAATGATAATTGATTCAATTTTAGAAGGCTCTCTCGCCCCATAGGTTGTACCACCACCGTAGATCAGACGACCATCGCCTGATAAGCGGAAGTAATCTAACAGGTAGTTACAATCTTCGACGCAAACATCGGTCGGTAATAATTGCTTTTGTACGGCTTCTGGTAAGACTTCAGTGGTGATTATTTGCGTGCCACATGGCATTGATTGTTTCTGTTGCTTAGGTAAAAGCCCTTCTAAATAAGCATTACCAGCTACAACAACAAAATCAGCCGTTACACTGCCAGAAGCTGTTTTAATGACTGCTTTTTTACCATGAACAATATCAATAACCGGGCTGTCTTCATAAATAACACCACCTAGTTTTTCAAACGCTGCGGCTTCACCAAGTGCTAAATTTAGTGGATGGATATGACCACCTGCTTTATCTAATAACCCGCCCACGTAACGTTCAGAACCGACATGATTTTGAATGTCACTTGCACTTAATAGCTCAGTTTCATGGTAGCCATGCTTAGCCCAAAGTTTTTGCTTTTCAGCCATTTCATCCAGCTGTTTGTTGTTACAAGCGGCAAAAACCCCCCCTGGTCTTAAATCACATTTAATATCGTAATCGTTAATTAAACGTTTAATTATTCGACTACCTTCAAAGGCCATTTGTCCCATTTCAGTACTAACATGTTTGCCATAATTACGTTCAATAAAGTCCATATCTCGACTATAGCTATTTACTAACTGGCCGCCGTTACGACCTGAAGCGCCAAATCCAATGCGACTGCCTTCAACAACAACCACTTTGAAGCCTTTTTCGGCTAAATGTAATGCGCTCGATAATCCAGTAAAACCAGAACCAACAACGCATATGTCAGCGGTAATATCTTCTGTCAGCTTTGAACGCTGAACTTTATCATTAGCACTTGCTGCATAATAAGAGCCTGTGTGGGAAACGTGATTCATAACTTGCCTCTGAAATTTTAAATTTATTAACTATTTGATTAACTAAGCTTAACTCTCGATAAACAGCACTTGCTCAACATTCCCATTTTTGAGGTTCTCATCGTTAAAACGTTTATAAATAGCCAGCTATTCATAAACGTTTTGCCTTGATAACCGCATAAATTGAAACCTTGATTGGAC
>CAJXRC010000006.1 GCA_913058405.1 uncultured Colwellia sp.
TCTTCAATCAATGTCTTGCCTCTAAGCCTTTTAATTCTCGCTGAGTGGGAAAGAAATTAATCAACTTGGTATTAGTCATAAAAAAACCACTCAACGTGTAAACATTAAGTGGTCTTCATTAGCTGGACATTAACCTACTAGCTCAGGTTAGCAAGAAAATTAGTGCGCTTCATCCCAGTTATCACCACTACCCGCTTCTGCAATTAATGGCACGCTGAGCTCTACGGCATCATTCATTAACGTAACTAACTTCTGCGTGGTTTCTTCAACGATATCTTGATGTATTTCAAAGATAAGTTCATCGTGAACCTGCATGGTCATTTTAATACGGTCATCATTTTGTTCAAGTAACCACTGATCTACCGCTAACATCGCCTTTTTAATGATATCAGCTGCAGTACCTTGCATTGGCGCATTGATTGCTGCACGTTCAGCTGCTTTCTTACGCATTCCATTTTTAGCGTTAATGTCAGGTAGGTATAATCGACGACCATACAAGGTTTCAACATAGCCCTGCTCACTGGCTTGTTGACGAGTATCTTCCATATACATTAATACCCCAGGGTAACGCTGAAAATATTTATCCTGATATTCTTGTGCTTGTTGGCGACCGATATGGAGTTGCTTCGCTAAACCAAATGCTGACATACCGTAAATTAAACCAAAGTTAATGGCCTTGGCACTACGACGCTGATCAGTAGTAACTTCATCAAGTTCAACAGCAAAGATTTCTGCGGCTGTTGCTCTATGGATATCTTTTCCTTCGCTAAAAGCAGTGACTAAGCCCTTATCGTTCGACAAATGCGCCATTATGCGTAATTCAATTTGTGAATAATCTATCGCGACTATTTTGTGATCTTTCGGTGCGATAAAAGCCTGGCGAATTTTTCTTCCTTGCTCACTACGAATTGGTATGTTTTGTAAGTTTGGATCGGTTGAAGATAAACGTCCCGTTGCCGTAACCGCTTGGTGATACGATGTATGTAAACGATTAGTTTTATCGCTAACCATTAAAGGTAACTTGTCAGTATACGTCGACTTCAGCTTACTTAGACCTCGATTTTCTAAGATAATCTTAGGTAATGGGTAATCAAGTGCCAACTCTTGTAGTACTTCTTCAGCTGTTGATGGTGCGCCTTTTGGTGTCTTTTTGATGACCGGGATTTTTAACTCTTCAAAAAGAATCTGCTGTAATTGCTTAGGTGATGACAGATTAAAGCTTTTACCCGCTAAATTATGTGCTTCAATTTCTAGCTCAGCTAAACGCTGCCCTATGCTTAAACTTTGATCGGCTAAAATATCACTATCAATTAATACGCCCGTTTGCTCCATACGAGCCAGCACCGGTAATAACGGCATCTCAATTTCATTGAAAACACTTAGCATTGACGCTGTTTGCGCTAATGCTGGGAAAATAGCGTGATGTAATCGTAAGGTAATATCCGCATCTTCCGCGGCATAGTGACCTGCTTTTTCAATGTCAATTTGATTGAAAGTGAGCTGTTTAGCACCTTTACCGGCAATATCTTCAAAATGTACAGTTTCATAACCAAGATATTTCAGCGCCAGTGCATCCATATTGTGGCGGGTAGCAACACTATTGTAGCAATAGGACTCGATCATGGTGTCAAATTCAATACCTTGCAAGGCAATATCGTAATGGCTTAGTACATTGGCATCATACTTAAGGTTTTGACCAATTTTTTTAATCGTCGTACTTTCGAGTAACGGTTTTAATTGCGCTAAAACCCAGTCTTTATCAAGCTGTTCAGGTGCGTCTTCATAATCATGTGTTAAAGGCACATAGGCAGCCTTCCCTGCTTCAATAGCAAACGATACTCCTACTAATTCAGCCTTCATATAATGAACACTGGTTGTTTCAGTATCAAAAGCAAAAGCATCACTCTCTTGCAGTTTTTTAAGCCATTTTTCAAAAAGTGTTTTATCTAAAATAATATCGTATTGGCTTTCTTCTACCTCTACTGCTTCGATTATTGTCGATTGTTCACCCGTAGAGTTTTTAGATGCAGTGGTTTTTGCACCCTTGGCGCTTGTCTCACTTCCGCCTTTGCTTAAATCTGCTAATAAACGTTTTAATTCAAATTTTTGATAAAGTTCAGTTAATGCTGCAATATCCGGTGCTTTCGGACCCAATTCTGCGGCAGTCTGCTCTAATTCGACATCACATTTAATGGTCGCTAATTGATAAGACAAGGGTAACTGTTCTAGAGCATCTCGGAGGTTCTCACCAATTTTACCCTTCACTTTGTCTGCGTTGGCTATAACCTCATCCAATGTACCGTGTTCAGCTAACCATTTAACGGCAGTTTTAGGTCCACACTTTACAACACCTGGAATGTTGTCCACTTTGTCGCCCATCAAGGCAAGGTAATCAATTATTTGATCAGGTCGAACGCCAAATTTTTCACTGACGCCTGCAACATCCATTTCTACGTCTGTCATAGTATTAATCAAACGAACATGCTCAGTCACTAACTGCGCCATATCTTTATCGCCTGTAGAAATTACAGTTTCGATACCTAGTTCATCGGCTTGTTTTGCCAAAGTACCAATAACATCATCAGCCTCAACACCAGGGGTGACTATAAGGGGTAAGCCCATTGCACTAATAATTTCATGTAATGGGGCAATTTGGGTACGTAAGTCATCCGGCATGGGAGGACGATTTGCTTTGTACTCTGGGTACATGTCATTACGAAAGGTTTTACCTTTCGCATCAAAAATAGCGATTATATTGCCATTCGGGTAGTCTTTTTTCAAACTGCCCAACATATTTAATACGCCGGTAATTGCACCTGTTGGTTGACCGTCTGCGGTCGAAAGTGCTTGCAAATAAGGTACGTGATAGGCTCGAAATAAATACGATGAACCATCGACCAAAATTAAGGGTGATTTCGTGTTATTAGAGTCTTGAGAGGTTGCAGAAGTTGTCATATGAAATACGCAAAGCGACTAAATTAAGCTAAAGATGGCTAAGCATGCCACAAAGCGCAAGTAGGCTCCACTTTATCAGTGCGCTTTATTGACACTGCTTGTGGATAACCTTGTGGTCAAGTACGAAAAATAGCCAGGGATTTGTAAATGACAAATCTGGCTTTATAGATATAATGGTTTGGTTTCATTGAAAAAAAGCGTTATACCAGTGCTTTTTAATACGCAATGTTTTTATTTTAGTAATATGTGGATAATTTTAATATCAAGTTATTTTTCAGCTGTACGAAAAATCAGCTAAAGAAAATAACGTGGTAAGAGATTATCAGAATTTGGCGTGATTACCAGCGCATTATTAAACTTTTTTTACCAATTTTTGACACTTTTAAATAACAAAAAAACATAAGCGAGTAAGGGCAATAGCTAGCAAGAGATCCACCAGTTAAGAATTTTTTTTGTGTAAAAAAATAAATGTTTTTCTGATGAAAAAATGGATTTCCCTTCTTTATTATGGATAGAAAAACATGTAGCCATATTCTTCTTTGAGCTTTTATTAAGACTGCTCACTCAAGTTTAAGCTTTTTATATTCAAGATGTTTAAATTCACTTATCTTGGCTGGTAAAACTCATGAACACGATAATTAAAATTAAGAATAAGAAGTGTTCTTATTTAGGTCGGCTCATAATTTTGCTATATTTACCCGTGTGATGCCGAAAGGACTTTTCAGTCGCTGTTTCTCGTACTAAGTGAAATGATTAATTATTCTTATGCTGACTTAAGTTAACATTTGAGTAGGTGAGCTAACGTGAATCATTGACAGAACACTGGGCTCAAGCTATTTTTGGCCTTACCTAACTTCTATTTTAATAAAAATTAACGAGCACTATTATGAAAAAACTTATTCAATTATCACTACTTACTTTAGCTCTAAGCCCTGTATTATTAGCCGCTAATCTAGTCAATGCCAATAATATGCCGCAATCAGAATCTCCAGCGAATGCCTCGGTATACATCATTTCACCTGTAGATGGTGCAACAGTAAAAGAGACGTTTACAGTAACCTTTGGTTTAAAGGATATGGGTGTATCTCCTGCAGGGATCGAGAAAAAGCATACCGGTCATCATCACTTGTTAATCGACAAAAATAGTCTTCCTGCTTTTGATATGCCTATGGGCGGTGATGTTCAACACTTTGGTGGAGGACAAACACAAACAACGCTGACATTACCTAAAGGCCAACATACATTACAACTTATTTTAGGCGATCATCACCATATTCCTCATAAACCTGCCGTTGTTTCAAAAAAGATAACCATTACTGTTGAGTAGAACGCTGATACTATCCGGTTACTAATCGACCAAACTAAAAAGATGACTTTATCAAGGCTTGGTAAAATATATACCCGTTCCACTTGAAGATGCACGATTCAGCTGGAAATAGAAATGCCTTTAGGCAAGGCATTGATTGAAGAGAATAGTTATTCTATTGTCGAAATCAATAACGCAGTACAAAACTGGGCGTATGACTTATTATTGTTTGCTCCCCTTAAAGGAAGTCAACAGCAAATACGCCTTTTAACTTACTGATGAACAGCTGGTAGCAAACGAATAACCTAACTAATAAATAAGTTGTCTGATATAAAAAATAGACTATATAATGCAGAACGTGACTAAGTAATAATAAAGGATTATTAATGAATTACATGCTGTTAACTTTAGCTTTATTGCTCAGTTTATTCGTTTCTTCTTGTTCAAATATGCACAAATCTCAGCAAAAAAATAATGGTGTTGATCAAACACTCAAAATCCCGATAAATTACAGCTTATTTTCTGATATAGAAAAAAAACAATTGAATGAGGAAGATATCTTCTTCCTTTCCCCTGAACAGCAAGAAGAACTCCGGTTAAATTTTGATGAAAAAATAGCAAGCGGTTTTGCCCCACATAAGGCATTGAGCGAGGTACTAGCTGAGAGGTTAGCTAACTTCACCTATTACGGTGAAACCTATGATGCAACGACAGCCATTAAACTAAACAAAGGAAACTGCATGAGCTTAGCAATATTAACAACGGCTTATGCAAAGGTTTTAGGACTTAAAATTTCATATCGAAAAGTAAACACATTGCCTGTGTTCGCTAAAAAGGATGATATTATTTTGTCATCTTCACATGTACAAACATTAATCTACGATCCTAATTTTATCGCAGACAAGAATATTTTCTATCTATCAACACCTGCAGTGGTTATTGATTATTTCCCGAGTACAAGTCATCACACAGGAAAAAAATTCTCATTAGAAACCTTTTTATCTATGTATTATAAAAATATTGCCGCCGATGCCTTAACTGATAAAAACTTAAATAAGTCTTTTTTATACGCGAATAAAGCCTACCAATTAGATATTGAAAATATTGAAACAATTAATCTATTAGCGGTTATCCATCGTCGATCTGGTGATTTACAAACAGCTGAGGCTATATATAAAGCGGGACTAGACAAAGGACAGACGAATATATCGCTACTAAGTAATTATATTATGTTGCTAAAATCTCAACAGCGTATGGACGAAGTTAATGCCCTACAAGACCAGTTAAATCAATTGGATGATCCAAACCCATATCAATGGCTAGGAGAGGCTTATACAGCGCAAAATATTGGCAATGTTAAACAAGCAGAGGTTTACTTTAAGAAAGCTTTGGCAAAAGCGCCCTACCTCAACCAAGCATATATGGGGCTATATAAAATTTATGTAAAACAAAACAAATTAAAAAAGGCCCAAACAATGCTAGTTAAAGCATTAGAGTGGACCTATGAGCTTGATGAAAGAAAACTATACAAGTACAAGCTTTATAATATTGAACATAATATAGCAGCCAATCATTAAGGACGTTTTAACTTGGCGTTAAAGTGTCACAAACTCTTCTGCTGAAGTAGGATGAATAGCAATGGTGTTATCAAAATCAGCTTTTGTTGCGCCCATTTTCATTGCTACAGCAAATCCTTGTAATAACTCATCACTACCAAAACCAATACTATGTAAACCAACCACCTTTTCTTCGCTACCAGCACAAATTAACTTCATTCGTGTAGGGTCGCGATGATCTTCAGTGATCGCTTGATAAAGTGCCGTGAACTGTGATTTATAAACGGTAATATTCTTCTCACCGTATTTGGCAATTGCTTCATCTTCAGTCAATCCAACGGTACCGATAACAGGGTGACTAAATACTACAGTGGCAATGCCTGAATAATCTAAATGTTCTTCCGGTTTATTATTAAATAAACGCTCACATAAACGACGACCCGCGGCAACAGCTACTGGCGTTAATTGTGCACGACCTGTGTTATCACCTACTGCATATATGCCATTAACGTTAGTGTTTTGATACTTATCTGTTTCGATAAAGCCACGCTCATTGGTAACAACGCCAGTGGCCGCTAAGTTAATATTATCGGTAGCTGGTTCTCGGCCAATTGCCCATACCAAGGTTTCAACCGGTCCAATACTCTTGCCATTAGTGAGATGAACAACTAACGTACCATCTGCTAATTTTTCGATACGTTCTGGCGTACTATGGTTATGTAACGTTGGTCCATGCTTTGCCATTTGCTCTACTAAGGTATCGCTCAGTATGTTATCGAAGCCACGTAATGGTTTTTCTTTACGCACCAATAGATGAGCTTTTGTGCCTAAAGCATGAAAAACGCCAGCTAATTCAACTGCGATATAACCCGCACCAACAACAGCAACACTTTTAGGTTGTTCTGTTAAAGCAAAGAAACCATCGGAATTGATACCGTATTCAGCACCTTCAATATTAGGGAGAGTGGGACGTCCACCAGTAGCAATCGTAATATGATCCGCAGTGATTAATTCACCGTTCACTTCAACGGTGTTTTTATTAACAAACTTAGCAAAACCATCAATAACGGTTACATCATTAGCGTCAAAACCACGCTGATAAGCAGCATGGATACGTTCAATATAGCCTTCTCGGTTAGCGACTAATTTAGCCCAATCAAACTGAGCGGTACCTTGAGATAAATGTTGCGCAAAACCGTAATCACTAGCATATTTCAATGCATCAGAAATCTGCCCGGCATACCACATTGCTTTTTTAGGTACACAACCAACATTTACACAAGTACCGCCAATGTATTTGGCCTCGATAACCGCTGCTTTTTTACCTAATTTCGCCGCACGGTTAGCTGATGCTATACCACCACTACCGCCGCCAATGGCAAGGTAATCAAAATGTTGTGTCATGGTTTCACTCATTAGTTAATGTATTGTCTAAATAGAATGTGGGCGCAAATGACACTTTATTCAAGTATAAAACAATAATATTAATAACTTTTTCTGTAATGGGCAGAATCGATTTATAAAATTAACGGTTGGTAGAAATCAGTTCAGTTTTATCTATCAATAGGTTTTCCATAATTTTCTTAGCTGATCTCGGCTTACTATATAAATATCCTTGTATATAGTGACAATGCTTAGCCACTAAGTAATTCAATTGCTCAATCGTTTCTACCCCTTCTGCAATACAGTGCATGTTAAGTCTTTTAGCCAAGACTAGGGTTGTATCAACAATTGCCTCGTCAGCATCATTAATGCCAATACCAGAAACAAAACTGCGGTCTATTTTTATGATATCTAAAGGTAATTTTTTTAAATAAGACAATGACGAAAAGCCCGTGCCAAAATCATCGAGCGCTAAAGTAAGGCCTAACGAAGATAACTTACGCATAGTGGTAATGGCATTTTCAGGTTGTGAAATAAGCGAACTTTCTGTGATTTCAACACGCAAGATGGTGGCAGGTAATTGATAGCGCGCCAGTAGGTCACTAATGAATGAAACTATATCTGCTTCAACAAAGTGTTGTACTGATAAGTTTATCGACACATAAAACTCAGGTCGTATGGTGTGCCATTCTTTTAAATCTTTACATACTCGTTCAAGCGCTACTTCTGTCATCTTGATAATTAAATTGAGCTCTTCTGATAATGAAATGAAATCGTTTGGCGGCACTAAGTTCGTAGGTGTTTGCCAACGCATTAACATTTCGACTCCTACAGCCTTACCTGTATAAGCATCAATAATAGGTTGGTAGTGATTAACAAACTCATCATTTTTTACCGCTAATTTTAATGCTGATTCCTTACTTAAGCGCTCCATCGCTTCAACATTCATTTGTGCGGTATAAAATTTAAAGTTACCTTTACCAGCTTGTTTAGCATGATACATAGCGACATCAGCATGACGTAATAATTCGTCTGAGTTAATACCATCATTAGGATATAATGCAATGCCAACACTTGCACCAACACTGACTAAATTACCGTCTAAGTCAATGGCTTGACCAATAGTATCAATGACTTTTTCTGCGATTCGTCCTAGCTGATTTTCATTTGCAAAGCTCTCTAGCAACACCACAAATTCATCACCACCAATACGTGCTACCGTGTCATCAATGCGTAAGGCATTTTGTAAGCGTTTCGTGATTTCTCGTAAAAGTAAATCACCGAAATTATGCCCTAAAGAATCATTAACTTGTTTAAATCGGTCAAGATCAATAAAAAACACCGCGATAGAGGTGTCTCGTCGATTAGAAAAGTCGATCGCATGTTTAATACGTTCAAGCAATAATGTGCGATTGGGTAATCCAGTTAAATGGTCATAATTTGCTAATAATCGTAATTCACTCTCAGCACTTTTTTGCGCGCTAATATCCGTTAAAACAAATAAGTAATGTAACGCATTTGTTACTGAACTAAGCCCTACCGTGACATTGATTATTACGTGATATTCGTCCTTATTGGCAGTAACTATCAACTCTTCTCCACGCCAATGTTCTCCCTCTTTTAACGACAGCATTAATTTACGATAAAAAATGCGACGTTTCTGGCTGACGCCTAATAACTTGTCACTAAAATCAAACTCTTCTTCGGGCCAATCAAAAACAGCACGCATTGATTGGTTAGCTGTAATTCTGGATATCTTTTCATCTATAATAAAAACCCAATCCTGAGTTTGTTGAAAAGCATCACCGTAATACTGCGCACGCTCTTCATTAGCACGAGACTCAGTGATATTGGTATAAGATCCCGTCACTCTAACAGGCTGATTATTAGAATCTACAGCAACAATTTTCCCTAAATCTTTATACCAAAACCACTTTCCATCTGATGTTTTCAAACGATAAGTACAGGAAAAATTATCTTTTAGGCTGGCACTATTAATGAATAACTGCCAACAATGAATAAAGTTATCATGGTCTTCAGGGTGAATTAGCGCTATATGTTCTTCTAAGCTATAAAACAGCGCTTTTTCTCGGTAACCTAGATCTAAAGCTACGCGCTTACCAAACATTAAGTCTTCATCAGCTTGCCAATCCCAGACCTCACTATTACTACCTGTTAAGGCTAGTTGTAGGCGATTTTCTCGATATTTTACTTGCTCATGAATATCCAATAACTCTTGTTGCTGGATTTTGCGATAGCGGTACCAAAGCACAATCATTAATATTAAGACAATAGAATAAAGTAATACAGCTAAAGGTGAGCCCCAAGGCGCAAAGCCTACGTTAAATTTAATATGTACTGGTAAAGAGTACTCTCCGGTATAAGGCGATTTAGCTTGAATAGATAATGTATGCTTACCTGAAGCGAGACTAGGAAAGGTAACATGAGCCTCTCTACTCGCTGGGAAGTCAATATTATCTTGTCCCGTTAAATGATATTTATAGGTGATGCTTTTCTCATTACCATAAGAAAAAGTAGAAAAATCAATACGAATTCCTACATCGTCATGGTTAAGGTTGATAACGGCGTTATTTTCAATGACTAGAGGTAGGATTAATTTTCGAGACAACAACTCTACAGCGGTAACTTTAACTTGAACTTTTTCATCATCGTATATTTTTTTTAGCTCTAAAGGATCAAAAATACTAATACCTTCCATAGAGCCATAAACAAATGAACCATTTGCTAATGATGCATGAGCCCTAGCATTAAATTCAGTCGCACCCAGGCCATTTTTACGAGTATAGTGACTAATATGTTGGTTGTCTGAATCCAGCATAAATATACCATTATGGCTAGAGAACCAGATATCCCCTGATTCATCAGCCATGACACCATAAACATTGTTTTCGATGATAGAGTTAGCTTTGTGGTAAAAATATTTTTCTTTAAAATCAGGTAAGGTTAAACCAATGAGGCCTTTACCACTGTAGCTCAACCAGAGAACTTGGTTTTTATCGATTGCCCAATTATCGATATAAACATTTTCACCCGAGAGTACCCCTTCCAGTTGATAAAGCTGTACAAATTCTCGTGTATTATCATTAAAGCCCCATAAACCATCATTACTCGTGAGTAAAAACCAATCACTGTTTGGTAATGAGCCCAAGAAATATAATAAACGCTCCGGAGAAAACTGTGTGGTAATTTCACTTAACGTATCAATTTGATACGTGGTTAAGTTGATTTTAAACAGACCTTTTTCGTTTGTTAGCCATAAGAAATCTCCTTCTCTTAGGATATCAAATTGCTCAAGTGCCAGCAGTTGATTAATTTCATCATTAAAAGGTAAAGGTAATGTTTTTTCTTGTTTTTTATCAAATAGCTGTACGCCTTGAGCTGTAGAAACAAGTAATTGTTCTGGTGATAAAGTTAACAATCTATATATATGACTTGTCGTATAGATACTTTTGGAATCATTGTTTACCAAAAAAGGTGTCACTTGTTGCTTAACTAAGTCAATTAAATTTAAACCATTTGAGGTGGCAATCCAAAGTAACTCATTATTGGAGCTGTCAGATAAAGCATGCCACACTTCGTTATAACTCAAGCTAGCAGAATTATTCTTTTTATAACCGTAATTTTTAACTAATTCTTTTTGAGGGTCCCATTGGTAAGCTCCTACTGTATTTGAGCCTAGCCAAAAAACACCATGGTTATCTTTAATCAGTGATTTTATATTGTCATCGGTAATATCATTAAAATAATCACTAAAGCCAAACAGAAATTCACTACTATTATTTAATGTATTAATTGCGTAAAGACCTTTGTCAGCGGCTACGTATAATATATCTTCATCAAGTAATGTCTGCCATGGCGCCATATTTTCTATAAGCTGTTGGTAATTTGGTAACTGAGATTTACCTGCGATATATGCCTTAATCTGCGCAACGTTTATAGCAAAAAAACCATCAAACGATCCTAGGTATAAGGTTTGGTTCTTATCCGCGTGTACTGTGTATATATTATTAAATTCTTCAGTGTTAGATTGCTTCGTAAAATCAGTTAATATTTGCGGTAGTTTTTTCCAACGCTTCTTTTCAATATCATAGGCAAACACGCCTATTTGAGAACTTATATACATGACACCATCAGACAGTGACATTTTATATAACGTTGAATCTCCTGCAAACTCTGCTTCTAAATCGATTACTTGCTGATATTCATCAGTGATTTGATTATAAACACCGAGTGTTTTTGAAGTTAACACCCATATTTTATTGTCCGAGTCATTAATTAAATCAGTAATATAATAATCAAAACCTTGTGTAAGTTTAATGGGGATATGCTGATATGCATCTGTTTTGGGGTTATAACTGTAGAGCTTTCGGCCATCAACATTCAACCAAATCAAACCATTCCTATCTTCGAGCACATTGTATATTGCAACATTTTCAAAGCTATTCTCTGGTCCAGGCAATTGCCTAACTTCATTGCCATCATAAATATTGACACCATTTTCAGTGGCTAGCCAAATAAAACCGGTTTTGTCTTGTATGATTGAAATAACGCTGCCTTGCGATAAACCATCTTCGACAGATAGAAGCTCTAAGGAAAGATTTTCTATTGCAGCATAACTTTTAGGTGCGACTATAGCACCAATAAAAATAACGCTCAAAAAAATGCTTAACGGTAATCGACAGGAAAGAAGTAATCTCTTAAGCATCATCACTCAACAACAGAATTAATTATAAGATTATAAAGGTCACATAAAGTATAGTTTACGATGGCGTTGTGCAAACAAAAATCAATAAAAACATAACTGCTAACAACAGGTTTACTTACGCTATACAATAAAATCACACCGATTAGCAATTGAGCAGAACATTAACGCGTGTATTTATACCCGCTATACTTGAAGATGCTCGTTTCAGGAGGTCTGAGTGACTCATAATTAAGGCACATTTTTTTATTAAGGGTTATTCAGGAGAATATGCTCCTGCATTCTCTAATAAGCTACTTCCATGCAGCGTCCTTAAAAAGAAAGGTAACGCAGAGTATGATTTGCTCAGCCATCCCCAAAGGGCTGGTTTAGAAACGTTTTAAGCAGCGTTATTGATTTCGACAATAGAATAACGATTCTCTTCAATCAATGCCTTGCCTAAAGGCGTTTCTAATTCCAGCTGAATAATGCATCTTCAGGTAGAACGGGTATATAACTTAATATGATGAATATTTTATAACTATTGTCTTAATAGCCTTGAATAAAGCCTATCTAGGTCTTACATCTCTTATAACATAAACTAATTTTTAAGCATTATGACCAATCCATTATTAGTACCTAGCGAACTACCTGCCTTTTCAAAAATTAAGCCTGAACATGTAAAGCCTGCTGTTGAGCAATCAATCAGTGATTGCAAAAAAATTATAGAGCAAGTTCTCGCTAATAATGATGTCTTCACTTGGGATAATTTAGTATTACCTATTGATGAAGTTGATGATGTTTTATCTAAACTTTGGTCGCCGGTTTCCCATATGAATTCAGTGATGAGTAGTGATGAGTTGCGTGATGCATATGAATCTTGTCTGCCTCTTTTATCTGAATATGGCACCTTCGTTGGTCAACATGAAGGTTTATATCAAGCCTACCTCAGCGTTAAAGACAGTAAGCAATTTGAACAGCTTAATATAGCTCAACAGAAAGTGATCACCAATGCCCTTCGCGATTTCAAACTATCAGGCATAGCCTTAAATAATGACGATAAGAAACGTTATGGTGAAATAGCTACTCGCTTATCAGAACTAAGCTCTAGTTTTAGCAATAACGTGCTCGATGCTACCCATGCCTTTAGTATTACCATAGCAGACGCAAAAGACCTTACTGGTTTGCCTGAGAGTGCTTTAGCGGCGGCAAAAGAACTTGCTGCAGCAAAAGAGCAACAGGGTTTTACTTTTACGCTTGATATTCCAAGTTATCTACCGGTAATGATGTACTGTGATAACGCTAAATTGCGCGAACAACTTTATACCGCATTTGTTACCCGTGCCTCAGACCAAGGGCCGAATGCCAATGAATTTGATAACAGTGCCATCATGGATGAGCTACTAAGCTTGAGACATGAATTAGCTAACTTGCTTGATTTTGACAACTATGCCCAACACTCATTGGCCACTAAAATGGCGAATAGTACGAGTGAAGTAATGGCGTTTCTTGAAAATTTAGCCATTAAATCACAACACCAAGGTAAAAAAGACTTTAAAGAGTTAAGCGATTTTGCAGCAAGTGAGTTTAATCAAGATAATTTACAGGCATGGGATTTAGCTTATTACAGCGAAAAGTTAAAACAAAGTCGCTACGCTATTTCTGATGAACAATTACGCCCATATTTCCCTAAAGATAAAGTTGTTTCTGGGTTATTTGAAGTCGTCCATAAGCTTTTTGGCTTATCTATTAAACATAGAGAAGATGTTGATGTTTGGCATGACGACGTTAACTTTTATGACGTGTTTGATAAGGCAGGTGAAAAGCGTGGTAGCTTCTATCTTGATCTTTATGCTCGCGAGAAAAAACGTGGTGGTGCTTGGATGGATGACTGCGTTGGTCGAAGCCAGCTAGCTGATGGTTCTATTCAATACCCAGTTGCTTATTTAACGTGTAATTTTAACGGGCCTGTAGGCAATCAACCTGCATTATTTACCCATGATGAAGTCGTTACCCTATTCCATGAGTTTGGTCATGGTATTCATCACATGTTGAGCCAAATAAACGCCAGCAGTGTTGCAGGTATTAATGGTGTTCCTTGGGATGCCGTAGAACTTCCTAGTCAATTTTTAGAAAACTGGTGCTGGCAGCCAGAAGCTCTTGCGTTTATTTCCGGTCATTTTGAAAGTGGAGAGCCATTGCCTCAGGAAATGTTAACTAAAATGCTAGCAGCGAAAAACTTCCAATCGGCGATGCAAATGTTGCGTCAAATTGAGTTCAGCATCTTTGATTTCACTATGCATGAAAGCTTTGATCCGAAAGCATTAAACAATGAGAAACATATTCAACAAGTGCTCGATAACGTCAGAGCTAAATATTCAGTAGTAACAGCGCCTGCATTTAATCGCTTCCAACATGGTTTTAGCCACATCTTTGGTGGTGGTTATTCAGCTGGCTACTACAGCTATAAGTGGGCAGAAGTCTTATCCGCTGACGCATTCGGTTTATTTGAAGAGCAAGGCATCTTCAATGAAGAAACCGGTCAGTCATTCTTGAACAATATTTTAGAAAAAGGCGGCAGCGAAGAACCAAGTGAATTGTTTAAAAACTTCAGAGGCAGAGCGCCAGAAATTGATGCGTTATTGCGTCATTGTGGTATCGAAGCTTAACTGAGTACATAAGCAATATGACACACGAATCATTTAAATCATTATACCAACGTGCTGCCGATCGAAAAGGTGGCAAGTTGGCACTTGAGCTATTGCTAGGTAAAAGGATATTGGGTAAAAAATTACTTGATGATAACGCCGCAGAGCAAAGTATTGCGCAACTCACTGATGACAGAGTTTTAGCTGCTTTTACTAAACAGATCTTCAAATCAGGTTTTGTTTGGCGAGTCGTTGAGAATAAATGGCCAGACTTTGAAGAGCATTTTTTTAACTTTAGCATCGAAAAAATGCTCATGATGCCAGAGGAAATGTTGGAGCGAAAAGCAGCAGATCCGAAAATCATTCGTAATTATAATAAAGTAAAGACAATTAAAGCTAATGCTCAGATGATTTTTGATGTCACATTAGACAAAAAAATTAGCTTTTCTCAGTTTATTCATGACTGGCCAAGTGAAGATATCATTGGCTTATGGTCTTTTTTGAAAAAGCATGGCCAACGCTTAGGTGGCAATACTGGCCCATACGCACTTAGATTATTAGGCAAGGATACTTTTATTTTAAGCAGTGATGTTGAAGCGTACTTAAGAGCACAGCAAATCATTGACGGTGGTTTACAAAGTAAAAAAAGCTTAACTGCGATACAAGCATATTTTAACAAATTGCAAAGTGAAAGTGGCTATAGCTTAACGCAACTGAGTCGATTAATCGCTTTCGCTAGCGGTGATAATTATGTGCAGGTTGAGGGATAAGTTACAAACCTTAGAGACAATGCAGGGAGAAAAGATTAACATATTACAAATCTGTAAATAGTCTTCATGGAAGATAGTTGTGTTATTCAATTCTGCTGAATTTATTTTTCTATTCTTACCTATTAGTTTATTGCTATTTTTTTATCTCGCTAACCGCTGGGGTAATGAAGTAGCAATAGCTGGTTTAGTTGTTTCTTCATTATTCTTTTATGGTTGGTGGAACCCTAGCTATCTAATCTTATTATTAATATCAATGGTGCTCAATTATCAGTTGGGGAAACGCCTAGGTAAAAATAATAATAAAAAACTACTTACTGTAGGTATCTCCCTTAATCTAGCAGCTATCGCCTACTTTAAATATGCTGGCTTTATTGTTTTTAACTTAAATGCCGTTACTGGAGAGAATTGGAGTCTCGGCAATATAATCCTACCTTTAGCTATTTCATTTTTTACTTTTCAACAAATAGCCTACTTAGTAGATTCATATAAAGGTATCACTAAAGAGTATAGTTTTCTGCATTACGCTTTATTTGTGTCATTCTTTCCGCAGCTAATTGCTGGACCTATTGTTCACCACAAAGACATGCTGCCACAATTTTCTAGCACCAAACGATACCAAGTAAATAGTACTAACTTCAAAATTGGTTTAACTATTTTTGCTATTGGTTTATTCAAAAAAACAGTATTAGCTGACGGCATTGCGGTGTATGCCAACCCAATTTTTACCATTGCCGATGCAGGAGGTAACGTTGATTTATTTATGGCTTGGGGTGGTTCACTAGCCTATACCTTTCAGCTTTATTTTGATTTCTCTGGTTACTCAGACATGGCAATAGGGCTTGCACGCCTTTTTGGTATTATATTACCTCTTAATTTTTATTCTCCTTATAAAGCAGCCAATATTTCAGAGTTCTGGCGCCGCTGGCATATCACCTTATCTCACTTTTTAAGGGATTATGTTTATATTGCTCTTGGTGGTAACCGAAGCGGTAAAATAAAGCGCTACAGCAATTTATTTATCACTATGCTACTTGGGGGCTTATGGCATGGGGCTGGTTGGAATTTTATTATTTGGGGAGCATTACACGGTAGTTATTTGATGATTAACTTAGGCTGGCAAGCACTAAAGTTCAAATATTCATTATTAATCACAGAAACTAAGATCTATATTTTTACCGCTTGGCTTATTACCTTCATAGCGGTAGTTATTGGTTGGGTCTTTTTTAGAGCCGTAACATTGGATGGTGCTCTGATCATACTTAAAGGCATGGTAGGTTTAAATGGTATTGAAATACCCAATGCAATTCTTGCCCGCACAGGCTCACTTGGCAATAGTTTACAGGCGCTTGGAATAGCCCCGTCGAATGGGGGGAAAACATTTGTCATGACTTGGTTATGGAATATGACTTTACTCATCTTTGTACTAACTCTACCAAATATCCAAGACCTATTTTTCAAGAAAAAAGGTACATTAAGTGAGTTTAACTATGAGAGTCAAAGTACTTTCTGGCCTATAAGGCAACTTATTTTAGGTTTTACTTGGTCAGATACTCGTAAATGGGCGCTATTTTCGGGTACTTGCTTAGCTTTAGGCATGTTAACTCTTTCTCAAGTTAGTGAATTTTTATACTTCCAATTTTAGGTCTTGCTATAACAATGAAATATATCAGCACATACTTCACTAGTTTCGCTATTGTACTTTTTTCTATTGCTACATTTAACTGGTTTATCGACCCTTTTGGCATGTTTTGGTCACCGCAAGTAGAAAGGGTCAATCTAGTAAAACCTGAAGCAGGTAAACGCTCACGTATTACTAAAGCATATCAAGTAAATGAAATTAAGCCTGATATATTAATTGTGGGCAACTCACGCGTTGAAATGGGACTGAACCCAAATAATAATAACTTTAACGGTAAAGTCGTTTACAACCAAGGTATGCCGGGTGCTAGTGTAGCCATGCAAGTCGATTATGCTCTTGATGCTATGGCTAATAACGACACGATAGAGCAATTGTTCGTTGGCGTAGACTTTCTCGACTTTTTATTAAGTAAAAAACAAGTACTCAATTTCAAAACTAAAAATGATAGCCATGGACAAACTAAGTATGACTTCAGGCTAATTTCACAGGATAAGAGCAACCTTGCAAGCATTGCTCGTTTGAAAGAAAAATTAACGATGATATTTTCTCTTGATGCCTTTAGCGCCAGTATCAATACTATTTTTCAACAAAAAAGCAAGACGAGTAGTATTAATCCTCTTGGTTTCAATAATGCTCTTTCTTATGTTTCAATTATGAATAGCGAAGGCATAAAACCGTTATTCAAACAAAAGCTACATGAAATTTCAACTCGTTTAACAAGTAAACAGTGGGTAATTAAGGCACAAGAGACCGCCCCCTACTCACCAACATTTGCTCATTTAGGTAGATTAATTAAAGTGGCCAAAGAAAAGCAGGTCGATATTGTTTTTTTCATCAATCCCTATCATTTCAGCTACTTGCATACTTTAGCGGATAATAGCCAGTGGTCTAACTTTCAAGTATGGAAAAAAACGCTAGTTAATTACCTTAGTATAATGCAAGGAGATGAATTCACTTTATGGGATTTTAGCGGCGAAAGTGACTTTGTTAATGAGGGAGTACCATTAGCAAACCCTAAACAACAAATGCAGTGGTTCTGGGAGCCTGCACACTATAAGAAAGAACTTGGAAATTCAATTTTATTCACTTTATTAAGAGAGTTCCCTAAGCATTCCTTCTTTGGAGAAAAATTAACCTGTAACAATATAGATCCTATTAACGCAAAAGAATACAGTCGCCTAAAAGAACATTCTTTAGAATGGAAGAAATTAAAAAAGCAGCTTAATTTATAGTTATTCTAATAGTTAACCTATAATATAAAACGCTTCAATAATTAATAAATTGTATTAAATAACATGTTACAACTAAGTTCAAAAATAACTCATGACAATTAATATAATGAAATTTATATCGCCTTTTTATTTGGTATTAATAACAATGTTATTTAGTTGCGATTCAAGTACTGAAGCCGATATTAAGAAATATAAGTTGTCTATCGTATTTGAAAGCACTAATAGTGCTATTGGCGAAGTAACCATTCAACCAAATAATATTACTTGTAAAAGCAATTGTACCAAAGAGATCATTGATGGCACTATTGTCCAGTTAACAACTAGGACAAAGGACGGCTCAAGCTTTATCGGCTGGGGAGATAACTGCTTAAATGACACCCATTGTCAGTTATCCATGAACGAAAATAAAACAATTCAAGCTAAATTCATCAAAACAGCTCTTGAATATACACTGTCGGCTAAAACAACTATCGGCGGCTCTATATCTTTTGATAATGGCTTAGCAGAGTGTTTTAATAGTTGCGGATATAATTTTGTTAAAGGTGAGCAAGTTACCCTCATATCCAGCCCCAAATATGGCTATGATTTTGTTGGTTGGAGAGGTGCGTGTACAGGAAATGTATCTTGTACTATAACTATTGAAAACCATACCAGTGTTCAAGCTTTATATACAACAACATCAAAAGTTGTCAACAATAGCATTGTAATTACAGAGCCCCACGATAAAAAACAGGTTAATTATCCAATACAATTTGGTAGACCGTTTATTAAAGGTGAAATTACCGACTTTCCACAAGTTCTCATTGATGGTGTTGAAGTTGAGAGTCAAGCCGATGTTAAACAACGCCATGATGACGGCAGTGTAAAACATGCCATTATCAGCTTTATCTTACCTTCATTACCTGAAAATGCTCATAAAACAATAACCTTTACTAATAAGGTACTAAGCAACAACGTCCCTTTGACACCAATTGAAATGTTAGACGAAGCATTCGACTTTGAAGCGATTATGAAGTTTTCTTTTCCTGAAGAGAAAATAGTTTCGGCAAGAGCGATGTTAAAAAATGGTAATTTTGAATATTGGCAACAAGGGCCTATTGCAACGACTATCTTATTAAAGGATAACTCATTTAACAGGCGATTCGATATAGGTGGTGATGAATATAAATCAATTCATCCTTCAATGTACGTTACTTTTTGGAAAGACATCAATAAGTATTCTGTTAGATTTATCAGTGAAGTTAGTAATACTGAATTCTTGCAAGATTTAAACTACGATGTTGAGCTTTTAACAGGCATGACAAACGATAGTCATTACCAAAAAGAAAACTTTTTTCATCATGCAAAAACTCGATGGACTAAAAAATTCTGGCACAAAAATAAACTAGAGCCTTTATCGATCAATCATAATTTAGCTTACTTGGCCAAAACGTACTTTCTGCCTAACTTTGATCCAAGCATCAACATTCCAGAGTCCCGAATTGAAGGTTATTATAATAATTGGTTAAACGCAGCAAAAGATATCGCTGATACTGGCTTATGGCAAAAGGCAATGGCTGTTCCTGGCGGAAGAGATGACTTAGGTATTTATCCTACATGGGTAATGTTATGGCTCTATTCTGGCGACTGGAGAATGGAGGAAATCTCCTTAATTCAATCTGAACTTGCTGGTTCTTGGCCTTTCTTTATAAGAGAAGGTAAATCAGGAAGATTTTTTGATTTTGCTAGAACTATTCCTGGCATAGGAAAACCAATATCTATTGCTCCTATGGGGCGACCAACCTACTGGATGGAAAAACCTACGTGGCGTCAAATTAATCAAGATGATCAAATAGCGGGAGTCATCCCATTAACAAAATCGAAATGGACGCCTGATACAGCTCATCACCCTGATATATCAACAGTTCAATATTTACTCTCTGGCGATTATTATCACTTGGAACAAATGTATTTTTCTTCTGCCTACATAACAGGTAATAGTGCTGGATATGCCGTTAATTCAGTCTTTGGTAGGGGAAATCCAGGGAGTGTAGGAGCTCTCTATAAAGGAGAAGTCAGAGAGCAAGGTTGGGCACTTAAGATAAGAGCACATACGATTTCAATCGCACCAGATAGCCACCCAGAAAAAGAATATTACACCCGACTTTTAAATAACTCATTAAAGTCATGGGAGGGTATATACCAATTAAATCAGTTCACACATGGTGACGACCCTATTTGGCTTCATGGTAAAAATATTATTGGTCCTGCTAAGTTTAAAAATTTCACTTCAATAATAAATATATGGGCTCACCCAACAACAGATGGTAGAAGAGTTAACTCCGATTTTTATAAAACAAACGAAGTTAGCATGGCATTTGGTCCTTGGATGCAATATATCGTTACCATATCCTTAGGGAGAGCTGAAGAGTTGGGGTTTTGTACTACAGAGTTAAAGTCATTTGCCGGTAAATTATTAATTGATATATTAACTAATCCTAATATTAATCCTGCAATCTTTGCTACTTGGTCTTTTCCTACAACAGACACGCAAAACAATCCTCTCACTAGCTTTCAAGCAATCAATGATACATTTTCTTCTAGTTATATAAAGACATTAGAAAAAGAACTATCCAGTTCATATATCGAAACTAATATGAGCCCACAATTAATAGCCGCGGGGGCAGTGTCTTACTTAACTAACTTGAAAAATCATTCTAAAGCGTGGGATTATGTTTCTCGATATGTACTCTCAAAGCCAAACATCACATTAAACCCTAAATGGGCAATATTACCTAGAACTTACTTTCCTGAATGTAAATAATTGAAGTAAGTTCGTACATCTAATCAAATTCAGTCACACCTCATGAGACACAACAATTGTACTATTTATCTTTTTGTAATGAGTGCTGATTGGTATAATTTTTAATAATTAATGAGCTGAACAGTTTAATCACTGTTTTCAGAGGCTTTTCAACATACAAAGCAATTAGGTACGAGAGTAAACTTATAAAACTAATAGCAAGTAGCGGTAGAATAAAACTAGCCTTCGCGGGAATAAAAGGAGATAACTTTATAATCAAAGCAATCATCATGTTTTCATGCAGTAAATATAAAGGGTAACTGACAAATCCCATAAAAACGAGAAACCTATGACTTAAAAAGCTTTGTAAACTCTTTATTTTTAGAGATATTGCAAAGAAAAAAGACAAACTCATAATTGCAACAAAAAGTGCAATACTCTCCTTTTGAATTGCTAATATTACAGAGCTGATGACACAAAAAACGATCCCTAAAGCAAACCAATTATTGTTCTCTTCTTTATTTGTTAAATAAAATGCAGCTCCTGCAGAAAACCAGCCAAAATATTCAAAACTCAATAAATGAAAAATTGAATGTATATAAGAAAGTAGCATATTATCAGTATATTGAGTTAATAAAGATAAAATAACCCAAGAAACTAAACAGGAAAATAATGCGAAAACTAATTTGTGACTACCAACGATGAAATATAATAATGCAGCAATAAGATAGAATTTAAATTCAACATATAACGACCAAAAAGTTCCTTCTAAACTGGAAAAACTTATACCTGTTAACTTAGTCAAAATGTAGGGTTCAATAAAAGTTAAACCTGGAATGAGACTACTTATTTGTGGTTCACCTAGCGGGCGTTCAACAAAAAAACCAGAGCTAAAAAAAATAACCATGGAACAAATGAACATAGCAGGGAACAACCTAAGCCACCGTTGGTATATAAACCCTTGTATAGTAGTACACTTTTCAAGGGTCATCAATATGACATAACCAGAGAGCAAAAAGAACAATTGTACTCCAAGAAAACCAAACTTGAATAAAGGAAAATCAGAAAAAACAGACTGGTAAGGTGTAATATCGACCCAGCGACTGTACGCGTGGTAAAAGACAACTAAAAGTATTGCTAAGCCTCTGTGGCCGTCGAGATAATTAATTCTTTGCATTTTAGTCACTATCATCCATATTTACAGGCTCATACTGAACAAGATATTCCTTTATACTTTTGATTCAAATATCATAATTTGCTTCATTCAAGTACACACCATCCGCTATATCATTCCCAAGATCCATTCTGTAAGATTATGTGGTTAATTAATTTCTTGGAATTATTAAGATTGAAGACCCTATGTACGACCATATTTATCTTCAAAACGAACAATATCATCTTCACCTAAGTAGCTACCTGATTGAACTTCAATCATTTCTAGCGGAAGTTTTCCTGGATTTTCTAAAGCATGTACAGCGCCAATAGGAATGTACACTGATTGGTTTTCACTGAGTAGTTTTGTATTTTCATCAATAGTAACCTTGGCAGTACCTGACACAATAACCCAATGTTCCGCTCTATGATGATGCATTTGAACTGAAAGCTTTGCCCCTGGCTTAACTGTAATACGCTTCACTTGAAAGCGCTCTCCAATATCAATGCAATCATATTTCCCCCATGGGCGATAAGCTTCTCGATGTAATACGGCTTCAGACCGATTCTCAGATTTAAGCTGCTCAACGATTTTCTTTACTTCTTGTACCTTGTCTTTATTCGCAACTAACACAGCATCAGGTGTATCAATTATCACTAAATTATCAACACCTACAGTGGCAATTAATTTATTTTGACTATGGATATAGCTATTAGTAGTTTGCTGAGCGATAACATCGCCTTTTAGCACATTTTTGTCTACATTTTGCTCACACACTTCCCACAGGGCGGAATAAGAACCAACATCACTCCATCCGGCGTCAAGCGGAATAACCACTGCAGAGTCAGTTTTTTCCATCACTGCATAGTCAATAGACTCACTTGCGCAGGCCAAAAAGTCAGCCTTGCTTGGGCGAAGGAAATCTAAGTCTTGTTCAACGTCTTTCATCGCTTTTTGACACTTTTCTAAGATATCACTGCGGTGTTTAGCCAATTCATCAATATAACGTGAGGCTTTAAATAAAAACATACCACTATTCCAAAGATAATCCCCTGAAGATAAATAATCATTTGCGACTTGTGCATTAGGCTTTTCTACAAACGTTGCCACTTCAAAAGTACCTGCCCCTTGCTCCCTGCCTTTTTTGATATAACCATAGCCTGTTTCAGCATGAGTAGGTACTATACCAAAAGTAACTAACTTTCCATCTTGTGCTGCAAGGCTTGCTTGTTCAACTGCTTGATGAAAAGCTACAGTATCTTGAATAACGTGATCTGCGGCTAATACCAACAATAATGCATCTTTATCTTTTTCTAGCGCGTGAATAGCCGCTAACGCTACTGCAGGTGCTGTATTACGACCTTCTGGCTCTAGCAATATGGTGCTTTGTTCTTGTGATAATTGTCGGACCTGTTCCGCCACTAAAAATCGATGTTCTTCATTACAAATAAATAAGGGATCGCTACTGTTTTTAGGCAACCGCAATAACGTATCTTGCAACATACTAGTTTCATTAACTAACGGTAAAAATTGTTTAGGGAAAAGTGCGCGAGAAAGAGGCCAAAGTCGTGTGCCGTTGCCACCACACATAATGGCAGGAAAAATAACTGGATGACTCATATATATTCCATTGAAGAGGTTATAAAGATAATCGTGCAAGTATAATAAGCGATACTGATAGTGAGTAAAACCTATTTTATTTTTTGTGTTCAAATGAGCATAAATTTAGTTTACTCATCTTTACCTTCCATCGTAACTCTGTATTCCTTCCACAAACCACCACGCAACCTCGCTATATAACGTGTTAATTTTGGACCTAGAATAGATTTAATTAGTTCTTCTGTATGAAGCTTAATTAAGTAACGACGAGTTATTCGTTTAAAAATTTTAACTTCATCATCACATTGATGTATGTAGGCTAGATTTAATAAGTCTTTTATAACAGGTAACCCCGACGTTCCGGATATGGTGATCTTATTAAGCTCTTTAATATCAACAATAGGGGCTAAACTAGCACAAGACACTTTTATTAGATGTAACGCTGCTCTCGTTCGTATGCATTTTGAACACTGACCACAATTATGATCTATATTACCCCAACACACTTGTAAATTATCTAAAGCTTCAGGGTAGTCTGCTAAGAACTTTATTTTACTTGAACGTGACATTTCTACACCATCATGAATAACATCTCTCTCTTCTATACTCCATAAATGGTCAGTTAAAGGGTGTGAACTCCATGGAAAAAGATCGTCGTAAGTCAAACCTGTCGGAATATACGTTTTACCAAAACCAAGAGAGATAGCAATGCCAGCTAACGTTAAACCATGCTGAAAATATATACTTATTTTTCTTTTTTCACTGAATTGCCTTACATTACTATTAATATCTACCAGGGCTATATTAAACTTTTTAGCAAACAGTTTATTTTTCGCAACTAAATTACGCCATTGCGTTTGATTGTTTACAAGATCGAAACCAGCCAAAGTAATTAAGTGAGTAACTTCACGCTGATGCTGACAAAAACTATAAGCACCATCAACACCACCAGAATAAAAGCACCCTACGAGGTTATTACCTACGCTGGCTCTTATTATTCCCCCTTTAATAGCAATTTTTTTTAAATCTTTATTCCAACAACTATAAATGTCCTGTAGCGTATCTATTCGCCTCAATAATGTAGGAGAAATCACAATATCATCTCCCAGCTCAATTGCTTTATTACTGACCATTGCCTCTAATAGCGCTACTGCAATAAAAATCTCTCCTCTAGCTTCTAATTCAATACTGCGGGGAAAATCGAACCACACTATCTCACCATCAACTTTCGCGGACAGTTGTTGTCTACCTGCGACTTGCATGAGTGTTAATTCGCTAATTTTTAAAGGCTCACCCATGATTTATCTCTTTAAGTTCACACGCAGCTTGTGCTAACAAAATTGAAGGAATTCTCGCATATGCTGCGCCATCTTTATCCGGCTGTACATTAATCTCAATAACTACAGGCCCATCCCTTGTCATGCTCACATCTAAACCTGCAAAGCGGGTATAGGGTAATTTTCGCAATGTTTCACATGAACAATAAATTACGTCTTGCCAACCAGATAATATTATCCCTTCAAGTTGAGCGTGATTATCACAATGATGTGTTAGTTCTTCACGATATGGCGTTGAGGTTAGCAACCCCTTATCTAATGTGCCTGTATTGATATCAATAGGACACATAATACCACCAGCATCACCATTGTCGGTCAGCGAACCATTTCGACCAATACGAAAATAAGCACCTATTACATTAATGCCTTGTTCAGTCTGTAGTACCCAAGTCCGTACCGTATTAACACTGCTTGTGTTGAACTTTGCATACTCTGGGCATTGTTCTACATAAGATTCAAATAATAAGCCTTCATTAGCAAGAAGGTCTGCATAATTTTCAAGTAGTTGTTGTAAAGTTTTCTCATTTTTTTTTATTAGAGACTGTATTATGATATCCGAGTTATCATTTTCTTTTATTTTAATTTTTCCTGCATAAAAACCATTACCACCCGAGCCTTCTGGTAACTTTACACAAATTTTATTACCTTGGTAACTAGAGAGTAAGAGCTCTAATTCAGCAGTATTAGTTAGGACACCACCCTCGCTATCAAAACCGTTTGAAGGATGATAAAAGCCAATAAATTTCGCCGTTGGGATATTAGCGAGTGTTAATAAGGCTTTCTCTGTTAATTTATTTTGAGTAATCTTACGATAGGGTTTTGGATTTAAGACAGCTAAAGCTTTATGATAATCTGCATCACTTAAATGCTCGCATTTCTCTTGCCATGACATTTTTTTATCTGCCATACCGGCTAGTAAATAATACTGAGGACCTATAGATCTTAGAATAGAAAACTTAATTA
This sequence comes from uncultured Colwellia sp., assembly GCA_913058405.1. Classification (GTDB taxonomy): domain Bacteria; phylum Pseudomonadota; class Gammaproteobacteria; order Enterobacterales; family Alteromonadaceae; genus Colwellia. The sequence continues at coordinate 26,026 of CAJXRC010000006.1, forward strand.
CTTCTGCAATAAGACTAACGAGGCTTCTCTTATACCTTCTTGACTCTAATTTAAGATATGAATAAGTGGATCTAATCTTCATCAACATATACTAACTCTCAATAAAGTTACTTAGTAATGATAAGCTTATTTTGTTATCGGCATTTTCTTCAGTATAGTTAGCAACCTGACTTTTACTAATCAAGCTTCAAAAAACATGACAAAATCTATTCTATTTATCTTTTTAGACTACCCGCCAAAGTCAGGCCCTGGAGCCCAGAGGAATTTTTACCTCAATAAACATTTCAGTCAGTTAGGTTGGCAAACAAAAGTATTAACCATAACTATAAAAAATAAGGAAGTGAATGACAATTCATGTGACGATAAGGAAGTAATACGTGCTTATGGTAAAGATGCCACTCAAGTCTTCTCAATTAAGGGAAAGTACCCCAAGTTTATTGAAATCCCGGACCGCTGGTACCTCTGGATACTACCTGCCATCATAAAGGGTTATAAGGCAGGGAAAAATAATAATTTTAATTATATTTATGCTAGTTTTCCAAGTTATTCTAGTACCATCGTGGGAACATTTTTAAGTAAAATATTAAATAAACCTTTGATAGTAGACTTAAGGGACCCCTTTCGTTTTCGTTATGATCCTGAAAACATGCCTGTACATTGGTTATATCGTTGGTTAGAGAAAAAAACAATAACTCAAGCAAGTTTACTCATTACTACGACACCAGAATGTTCAGAGTTTTATTCAAAACTTTATCCTGAATTCCCCAGTAATAATATTCACGTAATCCATAACGGTTTTGCAAAAGAATTTCATGATGAGTTTGAAGTTCCACAAAAATTAAAAAGTTCACAGCCTTTTACTTTATTACACTCAGGTATTTTATATCAAATAGGGCGTAACCCTGATGTTTTATTAAAAGCGATTCATTTTTTGGTTTCACAAGGAGAGATAAAAAAAGGTCAATTTATTTTGCGTTTTAGAGGCGCTAATATTTGGCCAGCATTATCACTCCAAATTGATGAATTAGGGTTAACTGACTTCGTTGAATTCAAAGAACGTATATCCTACACCCAAGCTATCGAAGAGATGTCCGTTGTGAGTGCCAACGTATTAATTCAAAATAGTTTATTTAATTTGCAAGTACCTAGTAAATTGTATGATATATTGGCGCTGAAAAAATCATTGTTAGCTATTACAGATAAGCAGGGAGCACTAGCAAAAGAAATGACACATCTTGACCTACCTTATTTTTCTAGCACTGTAGAAGAGACTGTAATATTACTTAGAAAACTCATGAATGTTACTCCGGTTCCGTTAACCAACAATAGTTTAAATTGCCGTAACAGATACAACATGAATCAAAAATTGTCTAAAACACTTAACTCTTTTCTAAAACCCTCATGAAAAAAAGTAGCGCTCTTACCAGTAGTATATTCATGTTATCCGCGAGCTGGATAGCCAAAGCCTTAGGTTTATTAAGTACCATTATTTTAGCACGCTTACTAACACCGGAAGATTTTGGTTTAGTTGCTATCACTATGTTAGTTGTACACTTCCTTGATGTTTTTGCTAACACTGGAGCCCAGCAATTCTTATTAAGTAAAGAGCATATAGACGATGATGACCTGAATACTGCATGGTCACTCAATATGATCTTTCGTATTTTTATTACTCTAGCTTTATTAATACTAGCAAACCCTATTGCGAACTTCTTTGAAGCAGATTTAGCCTATGCTTTTAGAGTTAGTGCCCTTATTCTTATTATTTTAGGTATGAAAAACCCTGCTTTAAATATCGCGAAAAGAGAGTTTAATTATAAAGGAATTTTTAAACTTTCTTTATTAGCTAAATTTATTAGTTTTACTGTTACTATAACTGTTGCTTATTACACTCGCTCTTATTGGGCTCTTATTATCGGTACGATCAGCCATTACACCATCCATACTATTGGCGGCTATTTCATTTACCCTTTTACACCTAAGTTTTGCTTGAAGAGAATTAACGAACAATGGGATTTTTCTAAATGGATTTTACTCAGAAGCTTTGTTGGTTATATACGCTCTAAAGGAGACGCTTTTATCATTTCGAAGTTTTTCTCAACGAGTGATGTTGGTATTTTTACCATAGCCAAAGAGTTCGCCATGCTGGTCTATGAACAAATAGCAACACCAGTTGCTGAGATAATAATGACCAGTGTCCAGAAAGCAAATAATAATAATACAGATATAAGTCATACAATTGAAAAATATTTATTAATATTACTCAGCTTGATTTTACCTATAGTGTGCATTATTTCATTATATGCTGAACATATTGTTGTCATTATTTTGGGTGAAAAATGGTTGCCTGCTGCTCCCATATTAGAAGTATTAACTTTATTAGGTATATCTACTAGCCTCACAATGGTTTTTAATTCAACCCTAACTGCATTAAAGCGCACTAAATTAACCTTTAAAATAGATATTATAACCACCTCTATTATTCTAGGAAGTTTACTTTTAATTAAAGGAGTTGAGTTGAGTGACTTTGCTTTGGTACGTGCTTTATTAGATCTTGTGGTTCTTATTTCATATTTTATGTTTGTTAAAATAGTTATTGGTCTCAGCTTGAGATCATGTATTAAAAATCTATTACCAACCATGATATCTGTTGGTATTATGGCTATTATATTAAATTATATAGATAGCATTATGGTAATAGATAACTTTATAGTGTTAGCACTAATCTCAATCATCTGTTTATTAATTTACGCTGTAACTTTACTTATTTCACTTAATGTTTTTCCTTACCCGGGTCAAACATTATTAGATTTAAAAATAACTATAAATAACTACGTAAAAAAGGTATTTTCATTTAAATAAATGGTTGACTGAATTTAAGTATAATATCATCTAGCGTTTAAAAATATAAAGTAAGCTTTTAAATGTTCGTAAGAAATGTAAAAAACCACTAACCTCAGCTTCAAAAGTTATTTGTGAAATATTTTCTCCATCAAGAAATCGAGGTAACTCAAGTTGATTTGTCGTTTCATCGCAAAGACCTGGAACACATGTAGTTGCTGTTAAGATCCCTAGCGGCTTAAGAAGCTCTATACTCTTATAATTATAGCTTCCTGAAGGATAACAGTGATGTAAAGGTTTAATACCTATAATCTCTTCAATATGCTGTTGATTTTCTATAATTTCTGCATTAAAAGCCGTATCGTCATTCAAGTAGGTATAATGACTATGTGTATGTAGTTGAATATCAGCCCCTAAGCCTGAAAGCTCTTTCACCTCCTTCACAGATAATAAACTAAGTGCTTTTGTATCTATTAAGTTATCAATATTCAATTCAAGGTTTTTGGCTATTTTAGATAATAATTCAGCATCAGAGCTTACTGCTCTGGCTTGTTCAATTTTACCTTTGATTTTAGTAATATTACCCTCATCAATGATGGTGTTTACTTTTTCATCATTACTTAACCTTAAGCATATTTTATTTCCTATTGATTTCATCAAAATATAATCCAATAAGATATGAAAAATCGGCAAGTTATTTAATACATTCTCTGTAGTCAAATAAACAGTATAAGGAAAATCAAATGACTTAAGTATCGGAGATGCAAGGGTGAGAGTAGAAGCCCAACCATCATCAATGGTAATAACAACAGAATTTTTAGGTTTTTTCCCGTTCCCTAAATCTTCAAGTTTAATAACATTACAGTGTTGCTGTAAATACCGTAATCTTTGCTTGAATGTTGATGATTTAATGAATAACTTAGGTCTAAAACTTGTTTCATCAACAAGCTCAAAACCATGATAGGCCAATATAAGTGTTTTGTTACGAATTAATTTTCTCGTAAGCCAAAAACCGCCTAAATATTTTACTGCATATAGTATTTTTTCTTTCATGATATTTTACTTGAATTCCTTTCACTTTCTTCATACCACGAAATAATGGCCTCTCTTGGCCAAACGAGTAAGTAATTCATTGGAGTGTATTTTCCCTCTTCAAACTTCTTTAAACGTGATTTAGATGTCGCTAACGCATTACCTGATGTATCAGGACCTATACGGAAAGTTTCAGCACCATTTTGTAATGGAAAATCTCGTAAATAACCGAGGTGAGGACTAATTTCTTTAACTTTAGGATCAAAAAACCAGCTTCCCCTAACCACACCTTTTATATTACTATTTAATTTTAACATTTTGGCAATTTCTTTATAACTTTCTTGCCACCCCTCAGGATTAAAATTATTTAATACTGGTGTATGTGTGTGTATTTGGTAATAAGGTCTTCTACCTTTAAAAAGTAATATTTTTAAGAACTGAAACATTTGTATAGGATTCAAGCTGAGACCTTGAGATATTCCAAAACCAGAATAGAATTCTGCGACTCCGGAATGTATAGGAAAAAACTGTAATCGTGCTATCGCTAGTTCTTTCCAAAAAACATCAATATTTCTTAGGGTATAATCATCTGAAAAAAAATGACAAGCTCTTTGAAAAAATTGTTCGTATGCCTTATTTTTTAATAAAGTAAGCGTGCTCCAGTTTTTCAAAATAAATCCCGCCAAGAGCAGTTTTTTTACTATTATTTGCTTTTCATCACTTTCTATAATTTCATTCAAAAAATCTTGAATAATAAGTGGGTTATACGTTTGTATTCCATCTTCCACTTTATAAGAACTAGCTAATATGACCTCTATCTTATCTAAATAATTTACAGGAATTAATTTTTTCAATCGCACAAAGTGCTCATTAACTATTTCTTTTTCCATGTGTATAAAGCCACCCATTTTTTTAGTCTTGTTTATATATTTACTTTTTCAGCCACTTTAAGCATGACTGAGTAAAGTCCTTAATAAATGCCCAAAGATTAATAAAATATAATTTACGGTCATTAGGGTAAAGTAAATCTGATTTAATAGAGGGATGTAAAAACAGTAAAAAAAACTCAATAAAAGTATAACCTTTTTGACTAAGTGTTAATTTTTTATCTTTCAACCTCGACAGAGCATAACCAAAATCGGCAGGCAAGGTATTACGTACCACTATTTCTTTAGTTAGACGAATAGTCTTTTGTGGTAGTAGCCCCTCTAAAAATGCATCCATTTGATAACAGGGAAAGTGAATTCCAGCTAAAATGTCTAAATTTAATGCGCCCCAATAACGAGAGTTTATTTCTATGAAACAAAATGTATCGGTCTCACTGTTCCATTTGTATTCAAACATAGCAGCGCCATGCCAACCTAAAAAGTTTCTTCTTGCCAATGCATCTTGATAAATACCTTCATGCCACCATGACTTACGCAACGACATTAATCCTCCGGTATGAGGGTTTTGATGACTTGCTAATACCATAGACTCAGCAATATCACTCCCTTGCCAATTAAGTAAATTTACCGTGACTTTCTCTCCTTGAAAACATTCTTGTACTAACACTTTTTCATAATGGTATAACTGTTGAGTTACCATTTCACGTGCTTCTTCTAATGTGTTTGCAAAGCCAACAAAGCCAGAAGGAGGTGCGTCTTTAACATAAAAAGCATCTCCTTTAATAAATAGTGGAAACTCCCATTGACTAATTGATTGGTGAACTTCCTTGCTTGAAGTAACAATTTGAGTTTTAGGTATGTTCTTTTGTACCTTATTTTCATTGGCAGCAAGAAAAGCATCAAATACATCAACCTTGCATAAACACAGATAAATAGCAGGTTGTTGAGGAGATAAAGGCAATAAATGTTGGAACTCTTCATAATCGTTCTGTATGGCTAAGAGAAATCCTTCACTCGGCACAATAGCACTTATACTATGTTGGGCGATGTAGTCACGTAGCCAAGTTACATATCCATCATCATAATTAGGGCAGCTCGTAGAGGCATGGGTGAAGGTAGATTGACAGCCGAGCGCTTCTTTTTTTACTGAAGCAGCAAACACGGTATAACCATGTTCGCCCAACGAACGAATAGCAGCTACTGCGCCCAAAGAGTCTGCTTGGGGAACAAGAATGTTATATTTATTACGCCAGTTTTTTTCTCTCATAAATGTCTATAGTTCCGTTAAATAAAAAACCACATATCTAGGGTGAAGTGATTTTTAATGCTAATTTTTTCTGGCATTCATTTGTAATCGCACCATTAGATGAAAACTTAAATCGCGAGAAACCACAAAGATCAAACTGAGATTGACTCATGACTGAAGGATAAGTGCTATCGATGTCTTTATCAAACTCTATAATATTATCATTCAGCTTCATAGATCCCCCGTTTCGAGTTCTAATATGGCTTGTTATTATATTATTCGTAATAATTGCTGAGCTTTCTTTAAACCTAACATCAATACCAAAAGTGTTTAATAGAGTGTTATGAGTAATTTGAGTATTTTGTGCTTTGTTTAAATAAATCCCAACATCTTGGCTACAATTCGTGACCAAGTTATTTCTAATAATGCCATTGCTGTGTTCTATTGGACAGCCACCACCTCGACAATATTTTTTCCCTGTTCCGCCACCACCAAGCGATATACCTACCCGCGTATAGCTATCATTTGCTAATGACCACTCACAATCAATAATATTTTGCTCAATTAAACCATTATCACCATTACCTTTTAAAAAGACGGCATAACTAACATAATCGCTACCATGCTTGCTATTATTCGCAATGAAATTCTTACGAATTAACCAATTGCTACCTGTGACGACATCAATCAAAGTAACCGAAGTATTGGTTTGTCGAGAGGTTTCGTTATATAAGCTGTTGTTTTCAAGTAGAATATTATCAGGAAACTCCCTATTACCAACTTGACCATTTGCATTAGCTTTCACAATAGAATTAAAGTTAGTAAGTTCATTATTTCTAATAATCAGCTGTTGTGCACCAACAATATGAATAGCATGCTCACATTGTTGATTTGTAGCACAACTCCCCGTGACCTTGAGATTTTCAACGATCCAGTAGTCACCGATCATAACGAAACCTTCAAGGGTATTTAAATAAATCGTGACTTCATTAAAATTTTCAGCTCTCAATCTTATTGGCGCCATAGCAGTACCATTTTTTTTGAGGTAAATTTGCCTTTGACTTATTTGATAACGTCCAGCTGATATAACGATATCATCGCCCGGTTTTGCCTGCTTAATAGCGTTAAGAAGTTCTTCGCTTGTATTGACTCTGATGGTACGTAATTTGGTCTGTTCAAATGTAACTAAACGCTGATAAATTGAAGAGAGTTTTGTATTGTTTTCAACCTCCTCGGTTTTATACTTAAAGATAGAGTTTGCACTACTAGCACCTACAACATGACGATTATAAACGACATGATAATTCACTTGTTCATTTTGGGTATCGAGAGCACTCGCTAGATAATTTAAAGGTATGGATACCTTACGTAATATAGGAGATGATTCATTGGCTAAAGCGGCTGATGCTCGTTGGAAAAACACCTTTGCTGGCAAGTCATATTTATTATAAATATAACCACTTGCTATCATCGCTAATAATATAAAAATAATAGCTATAAAGTGCGCCAATATTCCTACTTTATAGAAATAATTACTTATTATTTTTGATAACTTAAAATTTTTCATAGTTGGTAACTATTCACTATAGGTACTTTCAATGTATTGACAAGCGGAAGCCTTTTCTTGCTTTAGACCACATACTAATATGTTTGTTTCACTTAAATGTTTAAGCTGCAGCTTATTCAACTCTTTCTCGGAAAAAATGACTACAATATCCGTAAAGTGATAACTTTTAACGCCATCAAACAATGCTCTCACCTGGGTTTTTTTTTCTCGATAGTGCGTTAAGCTAGGGCGATGAATAGTAATTATTTCTTGCTTTTCTTTACGCTGAGCATTAATTTCAAAACGCCATTTAGCCGCTTTGGCTATTTGTATCTGTGTTAAACCTTGCTCAAAGTTTTCACCATTAAGTACAGAATCATCGCCATCAACTTCAACATAAAATTGATAACTTTTCCCACCAATAATACGAATATCTTTTATATCGGCGATAACTTCACTAGTGAGGTAGGCATTGCCATTATTAATTTTAATTCGCTTATTTTGACTTGTCATAATGCCGTTATCTAGGTTACCTTTCAGCACTTTTTCATCGTCTACGATTGGTTTATTTATAGTATGAAAAAGAACTTTCACTTGATTTTTATCTTTGCTATAAACCTGATCTCTAACTAATAAAATATCTTGTGATCGTAAGTATAAAACTTCCCTTTCGACTCGTTCTAATTTACCTTGCTTCTGATTATCATCATACCAAGAGCTATTGTATGCCTTAGTTAAATCGGCTTTAATGTAAGAATATTCTGCTTTATTATCGGTAAGTAAAATTGTTCCTCCAGCTAACACTGGTGATTGACTCTTTTTTTCATGCCAATCATTTACCGTGGTTATTGCGCTACCTAATGGCATAGTAATACGCTGTCCACCATCAGCAACATCATTACGATACGTAAAACCGATATCAACTTTTTCATTTTTTCGTTGAATAAGTAAGCTATTTTTGGCTATAGTACGAATACTATAATTAAGTCGATTATCACCAAAGTACTCTCCTGGAGTACTGCTATTAACAAGTAAGGGCATCCCTTTAAATAACGTGATATGACCATTATCATAATGACCATGATGGGCAAAAGAACTACCAGCTCGAAAACTCATAAATGTAGCGCTATCGAGCCAGTTTTGACGAATATAACTTTGACCTAAATACCCTTTACCGAAAATATCCATTTTAGGTAAAGGGTCAGCAGTTAACTTTTCTGCATCTAACTTAACGGGATAAAAGAGTGACCAGCCCCAGCGATAATTAGTATAGTAACTTTGTATACCATGCCGTTTTTCTATTGCTTTAGAATAATCTATGAACTCTTGTTTTTGAGTCACCTGAGCAATAATATCGATAACTCTGCGGCTTTCATCCTTTAAATCTATTCTAGGCCCTTCATCACCTAAAGGCTCTATCGTCAAATCAGGGCGAGTTGCCTGAATATGCCAATGACCTATTTTGATCATTAACGTCATGATCTTATCGTGCCAGCGATCGTACTCAGTACCATTGAGGTAAGTCGACAACGCCAAAACGACGTAAAAAGCTCGTGAATTTATCCAGTAATTATAGCCTTCTGGCCACGCTTGGGTCATGGTTAATGCATCAACCATTGAATAAAAATGAGGAACAACATCGGCCATCATGCTCTCACCTACATCATCTAATGCTAATAGAGTTATCCACATTTGTGCAGTTAGTGTTGTTCTCCCATGCCACATAGAAGCTTCATTACCATTTAGCAAGATTAAGTAATGTTTCAATGCTAACATTATATTATCATTGATTATTTTCTTTTCTTTTACAGAAAAACTAGTCAGTGCTTTTAATGCATCGTAAGCAAATGCTAGCCGCCAGCCATTAGCATAATGACCTGCAGCATTTGGTAAGAGTAGTTTGAAACTTAATATTTGCTTCTTGGCTTGTTCTATAGCTTTAGCTTCTTTGGTAAGAACACCACAAGCAACATAGAATAATAACTGTTTACCTCGACATGGGTGATAACTTTTTAATTTATCTAAGGGAAAATCCGCCTCGGATAACTCATTGGCTGTAAGCTTTTTCACCTGTGCTAAAATACGTACACCCGACGTTAATTGAGGGTTAACACCGTAATCAGTAGGAAAGTTAAAATTATTGGTAAATGCCCTTTTTTCGATGAAGGTTGATTTAACACCTAATTTTTCACTAATACGGTAGAAAAATTGGTCTACCGTTAAATCAAAATGCTTGGCTAATAAGACTACTGATAACACCAGCAAAAAATGGGTCAAAACACCAGAAGTGATATAATAATACCGCCTAATAGACATGTTACTTCCTATAGTTTATCGCTAAACGTAAGGTAAAGCTCAACTCGGTTTCATCCCAAGGAGTAAAACGTTTAATCTTAAAGCATTCTTTTTCAATATTTCCTAGTGAACCCCAATCAGTAGAAAAAGCAGCTCTAAATTCAAGTTCATCTACCATATTGATATGCACATCAGTGTAGTCCAGCCCGTACTTACCGTTTGGATAAGCAAAGAACTCTACAGGTTCCTTAATGATAGACTCTAAGATGGCCTTACTTTGTTTTATTTCATCAAAAGCAATACTATCCTCTTCTTTCATTAAGATAGGGTGGTTATGAGTATGTGCACCTATAGACATTCCATTTTCATGCATTATCTTTATTTGTGTTTCAGTTAAAAAGTATTGATCTAATAAATGAAAATGTGTCTGCTCTTTTAGTTCTTCAATTACTTTTTTCCGTTCAACCAGCGATAAATACTTTGTAAAATTAGTCAACTGATAACGACCATTAACTCGCTGCTCAAAGCCACTTATGTCAAAGGTTTTCCCACCACAATTTACTTTTTTAACTTGTTCAGGAGCATTAAAAATTGCAGAGTATATTTCAGCATCCCACAACCCCCCATCGACAATTCCTTTAGTACTAATAAAGAAGGTTGCGACAACACCTTCTTGTTTTAATGTTTTATAAATAAACTCATAACTATCTCTATAACCATCATCAACCGTTATACATACCGCACGTGCCGGTAAAGATCCTTTGGCCTGTAAAGTAAGTGCTTCCGATAAAGGCAATACAATAAAGTATTTCTTCAGCCATTGAATTTGTCGAGTGAATAATGCCAAATGAATAGTTTCAGGGTTTGTGGCATCATATAATTTACTTACTCTGTGATAAGTAAGAATATTAAGTTTTGTAACTCCTTTGCTACAACTCCAATAGTTAATAAAGCTTTTTATAATCCAATTGAGCATACATACCTATAATTAAAGTTTTTCATTTGCAAGAATAGAGGCTCTTCCTGGTCCTCTGGTATAAAATATTTTCAGTACTTTATTTTTTGCTGCTATTTCATAATATTTATATAGGATATGTGATACTAATAATACAATAACAACATAACTAATAATCCAGAGTATACTTGCTTGGTTCGAGTCTAAAAATAACAATTTAAACCAGTCTCGTATTATGTAGTGTGTTAAATATACAGAATAAGATATATTGCCTAACCAAATAAAAGCATGATGAGAAAAGAAATCATTAGCAACACTCTGACAAGACACACTACCCAATATAATCAGACTCATAGTAAGTGGGACATAATAATAGTCAGGAATATTGCTACCCACCAACAATAGAAACAACAATCCTCCTCCATAAAACATTACTTTACCATATGGAATATTAACGGTTTTTTTTGTTATATACCAAATACAAACTCCACAGAAAAACTCAAGAGCACATCTTAATATGCCTAACGTTTGTATATTATCACCAATACTTTGAGTACCTGAAAAAATGAAAATAATGATGAATAAAGTTAATACAAATGCAGTTATAGCCCCCTTAACTCCCCACCGATGACCAAAACGACTTAATATAAACACCATCACAGGAAATAGTAGGTATGCCATCATTTCAGTGCTGATAGACCATGAGGGAACATTCCAAGTAAGTGACTCTACCCACCCCCAAGCCTGCATGAGAAATAGTGATAGAAGAAAAGACTCTTGAGAAAATTTGTTTGTTTCTCCTAGATCTTTTCCTGTCAAAAGATACGCAATAGGAATAGAAAGATAAGCTAACAATACAAGCAGGTGTAATGGATATATTCTTGCTATACGTTTAACATAAAATTGATAAATTATCTTTTTACTAGGTAAGGATAGTTTTTCAAAGTAATTGAAAGCAATAACAAAACCACTTAAAATAAAAAAGAAATCTACTGCTAAATAACCATGTTTTATTACTGTTAGTGTTATGTGATTAACATGAGGTGCTAGGTAACTCTCTATATGATAAAAAACAACAATAAAAGCCGCTAAACCACGAATTCCAGTTAATTGATGTAAGTTATGCATTCGAATTATGCTCGATTTTTTTAAGTATGATAGAAAATGCAACTAGATAATAAATGAACGGTTGAAATGCCACACCTATAAATGCACCTGAGATACAAAAAATTATTATACTATGATTTAACATTGTGCCACATTCATTTAACCACTGGCCTTTTTCACTATTCATCGAGTTTTTTATTACTTGTTTATTGCTCAACCAAGCAAGTAAAATGAAAGTTAAAAATAAAAACAACCCCATAAAGCCATGCTCACCTAATACTTCAAAATATATACTATGAAAGGCTTTTGGTTTTTCTCCCTCAATTGGCACATCAGCATATGCTTGCCAAAGACCACCATTTGCTAAATATGCATTAAATCCTCCTCCTACAGGATGGCTTTTTGCAAAGTCAAAAGTCCATTGCCAAACTAACATCCTGCCCGAGGCAGATGCATCTGCAGAGGCATTATTAATCGTTCCCATACGTTGTTTCCAATCATCCGAAACCACAAATGAAAAGGCGAATACAGCTAATATACTTAGCAGTGTGATATTCCTAAACTTATTACTAGAGGTTGCCACTTTTAACAAAACAAAAATAACAAAAGCAACCAGTCCCGTTCTTGCTTGAGTACCTATTACACAAGCAATTATAAAAATAATAGGTACAAACCAAACAAATTTTTTATTCCTTAACGAAGAAAATAGTAATGTATTCCGTTTAAAAAAAAGTACCATAGGAATTAACATCACAGCAACCATTGCTAGAGTAGAGCTCTCAGAAATACCACTATTGCCTGCTGCAGTAATTAAGTTTACCCCATAACCTCCTCCACCCAGAATAGTTTTAGTTCCAGATGTAACTATAAAGTAGCTTGCAGAGAGTGCGAATGTCGCAAAACACAACTCCAACTGCTCTTTTTTATTGATAACAAAACAAAATAATATAGTCATCAACATAGTTTTAATCGCAACATCCCACTTAAACCATGCCCAAATTGGAAAGTAAGAAAACACGGTTGTGATTGTTATCCAAGCTGCAAACAAGACTAAAACCCCAATTATCTTAAAATTACTTGGCTTTTTAATTTTTTGCATATTAAAAAGTAAACAACAAAAACAAATGAGTCCCATCGTCAACGACATAGGGAGTGTAGATAGAAAACCAAATGATATTTTTTGAGGATTAAAAATGTCTACCCAAATATATCCACAAAAAGCAACATAAGGCCTTGTAATACCGAAAAATAAAAAAAATAAAAAAATAAACAAGATAAATATATCAGCCATATTATTTTCTTTCTTCTTTATTCTTTTTTGATGAGTCTTGCTTCTCAATTTTAATTAATTGAAAAATGGCATATAAAATAAAAAAATTACACGCTAATAGCGCAATATTATCTATCATAACTAACTCCTTTAAGTAACTTTAGAAATGACATAACGAAACTTACCTGAAACTTCAGCTTCAATTTGCTGGCTTATTTCAATATCAATAATCACTTCGTCACCTAAACGAGCCTTAAAACCAGAAGTGATTTTTTCTTTCAACGCTGATGATAATTCACTATTGTGACTCAGCACTATTTGCACTCGAGTATGTAATTTAGTTTCTTGAGTAATTTTAAACTCTTCAATTCCTTCAAGTTCTCGCAAGATATAAATTAGCGCTAAACCATGCATCATAGTGCCATTAGCTGCGACCACAAAATCGGTTGTGCGTCCTTCAATATCTTTCAACACAGGTAAACCACGACCACAGGCGCAAGTTTTTTTATCTAAAGCGGCAATATCACCGGTACGATAGCGAACGAAAGGAAAGTCAGATGTTGCCATATGCGTGATCACTACCTCTCCTTTTTCGCCGTCTTCAACCACATTGCCATCATTATCAATAATCTCAACGATCAAGTCTTCTGCTGAGATATGCATACTACCACTTGGGCATTGATGGGCGATAAAACCAGCGTCTCGGCTACCGTAACCATTGGCTACTGGTGCTCCAAAAGCTTTTTCAATCATCTCACGTTGATAGGGATATAGGCGCTCGGAGGTAACGAAAACAACCTTAATACCTAGCTTTGTTAAGTCAATATTCTGAACGAGTGCTAATTTGGCAATTAAACTAAAAACTGACGGGTAACCAAATAACATTTGTGGTTGGATGCTTTTAATTCTATCAATAAAGCCTAATAACTTACTTTCATCCACATCAAAAGCAGGAATTAAGGTTGAACGAAAAAGTTTATCTCTAAGAATACGTACTTTATCCTGTGCGCCTAACTCTATTGGGGAACCCCAAGCAACAATCTCTTTATCGCCAATATCAACATCCCACCAACAGGTCGCTCGCCATTTCTCTGCAACGTCATGGCTTACACGCTCATCACCCAATAAGAAAGTCAGAGGTGTTCCGCTTGAGCCTCCTGTGGTAAAAGAACTGACAGCGCCAGCTTGATTAGATTTCAATGCAGAATAATTTTCACGTATGGTGGTTTTATTTAAAAAAGGGAGCTTGTGTAAGTCGTCAACTGAATTAATATCTGAAGAAGATAATCCCAACTTATTAAAAAGCGCTTTATAATAGGGCACCTCTTTAATTATCTGACCAATAAACTCTTTCAGACGCTCATTTTGAGCCTGCATAATTTTGTCTCTTGGTAACCACTGACTTTTTTCTAACTGTGCTTTAATCGCGACGGTATCATGCTTCTTCAGTCGTTCGTGAAGAGGAAAAAGTAACTTTGATACTAGCCTAGTGTATATCCCTGTCATGTTCTGTCGTGACCTTTTACTAATTATTTTACGCGATTATTGATGATCGATTCATCATAGCAAGCTTTTAACTTAAGCCAAACGTTTACCCAATAAAACTTTTTGATAGTATTTAAGCCATTATCAATCAAGGTTTTTTGTAATATTTCACTGCTAAGTATGTCTATTACCCCCTCTGCCATTTTTTGATGATCGGCTATATTAACTAAAAGAGCATCATGTTGATGGGTAACTAATTTAGGAATACCACCAGCATCAGTTGTAACTACCGGCGTTGCGCATGCCAGCGCTTCAATTATCGAATTTGGTGTATTGTCCACAGTGCTGGCATTAAGCATTATATCGGCCTGCTGATATAAGTTAGCCATTTCTTCTGGCCCTAAGCGTCCAGTAAAGGAGATACTATCATCTAGGTTTAAATCAGTTATAAGCGCTGTTAAAGCTTGCTTTTCAGGTCCTGTACCAGCAATCGACAGATACGCTTGCGGATACTCTTTTTTTACTAATGCAAAAGCTCTAATGGTTGTAGCAACATCATAAATTGCTTCTAAGTTACGCGTCACTATCAAATGCGGTGACTTATCACTTACGGGCTTATCGGTTTGAAAAAACAGATTCTTATCTAGCACATTTGGAATAACAACTGATGCTTTGCCAAAATCATCAAAGACTTCCTGCAAAAATACCGATGGTACAATAATCGCTTGCGATTTTTTTAACGTTAAATCAACCCAAAACCAAGATTTACTAAAAAAGTCAGCGGCATACCCTCCTCGATAATTGACGATCACAGGTTTATTATAAAGACGCCCAAGGAAAATGGCGGGTGCAGCAAATAAATGCCAAGACCAACCTGAATTTGCCATGATATGAATCACATCAGTATTTTTTAAACGCATCATTAAGGTGAGCTTGTAACTTACTAAACGAAATAAAGCTCTTAATATCGGTATTTTACCTATAAAAGCAGGCTTATAGTCCGGATTCGTTCTGATAACATCTACACTTACATTTTCAGAACGTAAAAATTCAGCCAATTTTTTGGTTTGATTTGCCATTCCCCCTGCAGGTGGTGCTAATGGCCCGACAATAGTTACTTTCTTAAATTGGTTCATATAAATTACTTTTCAGTTAATTTTTTGTATAACGGTAAGTAATTACTGACACTATTTCGCCAGTTACGAACATTTTCTACATAAACTCGGCCATTTGATAAAACACTATTGAGCTTATTTTCGTCGGCCAACAATTCAATCAATCGTTCAGCAAGCTCAACACTATCGCCTGCTTTGAATAAGAAACCTGTTTCATTATTCGTAATTAACTCTTTATGACCACCTACATCTGAAGCAACTACGGGTTTACCTTGCGCCATGGCTTCTAACGGCTTTAATGGCGTCACTAAATCAGTTAAACGCATTGGTTTACGAGGGTAAACGAGCAAATCTACTAAGCTGTAGTACTTTCCGACTTCGCTATGTGGTACTCGCCCCGTAAATATGACTTTACCTTCTAAGCCTAATAACGTTACTTGTTGCTTAAGGTTTTGCTCTTGCGGGCCTCCTCCTACAAGTAATAAGCGTGCTTTAGCGTTTTTAGCCAATACTGCCGGCATGGCTGCAATAGCGAGGTCTAAACCTTCATAAGCGTAAAAGGAGCCTAAAAAACCTAAAACATCACAGTTGGTCAATTCTAATGTTGCAGCCAAATCAGCATTATTGGCTTTATCTTGCGGTGTAATCACATCAAATTGCTCAATATTAACTGCATTAGCAATAACCGTAAATTTACTTTCATCAAAACCTCTATTGATGAGGTCACCACGCAGGCCTTCACAAATAGTAGTCACTGCATTGGCATTTTTAACAACATGTGTTTCCATTTTTCGCGTTAGGCGATAACGTAAATCGTCTTCTTTACAAGTACCGTGGTCAACAGCGGCATCTTCCCAAAAAGCTCTGATTTCATAGACAACGGGTAATCCTGACTTTCTTCCTGCCTTTAACGCGGCTAAGCCATTTAATGCTGGTGAATGTGCATGAATTACATCCGGTTTTTCAATATCGATAACCTCTAGAATTCTTTTAACCATTGGACCTATGTAGGACATTTGGTTCAAAACAGGGAGTTTTGACATTAAACCCGAAATAGGTGCGCTACGATAAAACTTAAGTCCGTCAACCTCTTCAATTTCAGCTTGGTCATTACCGTGCTTTGGACTAGTGACATGGCAGGTTTCAATGCCTAAAGCATGCTGTTGCTTTAATATTGATCTACTACGGAAAGTATAACCACTATGTAGCGGGATTGAATGATCAAATACATGTAAAACTTTCATAACTTTCAAACCCTTTATGCTTCTTCTGCTTGTTTGTAAAAAGAAGCAAACATCAACAATGTCCATAGCGGTGCACTATATTCTTTCCGACCTGATTGATGGTCATCTAACCATTTTTCAATCGTTTTCATATTAAATAAACCGCTATTTTTCATTTGTTCACTTAATAATGCATCGCGTAACTTCTGCTTTAAGGGACCTCTAAACCAATCAGATAATGGCACTCTAAACCCCATTTTCTTACGATAAAGCACATCGTGCGGTAGATGCGGTTCCATAGCTTTTTTCAATATGTATTTACCACAGCCGTTTTTAATTTTTAGATCTGTAGGTATTTTTGCTGTCCATTCGACAAACTTATGGTCTAAAAATGGCACTCGAACTTCTAGGCTGTGCGCCATGCTAGCACGGTCAACTTTTGTTAAAATATCACCGACCAAATAGGTTTTAATATCTAAGTATTGAATAAGAGATAAAGGGTCATTACCATCAAAATTTTCTTGGTGTTCTCTAAAAACTTCAAGTGCGGTGTAACCTTTTAGTTCTTGATATAATTCATTTGAAAATAATGCTTTACGTTGTGCATCATTAAGTAGAGATACACCATGGAAATATCCCTCTGCTGTATCCATTGCTAGCGATTGGAACGTTGTTTTAGCACGTAAAAATTGTGGTGCCCAATCAAGCTTAGGATATAACTTACCTAAGGTACCAAATAATGGTTTGCGGATTGAATAAGGTAAGATTGAACGTACTTTTTCTTCGTTCATCATTAAGCCATAACGACGATAGCCCGCTAACAATTCATCAGCGCCATCACCAGATAAACATACAGTGACCTTCTCACGTGCTAACTGACATACTCTATAGGTAGGCATGGCAGAGCTATCAGCGTAAGGTTCATCATATAAACCTGCTAATAAATCGACGAGTTCAAAGTCATCACTGGCAACTATTTGTTCTTGGTGATCGGTCTTATAATCTTTGGCGACCATGCGAGCAAAATCAGTTTCATTGTAATCTTTAACGTCAAAGCCAATGGAGCAGGTTGTGACTGGCTTATTTGTCGTATTAGTTGCTGTACCATCTGATTTCTCATTTGAAAGCTGTGACATCATGGCAACAACGGCACTTGAATCAACACCACCGGATAAGAAAGAGCCTAATGGTACATCAGCATTCATATGACTATCTACTGCGCTCTTGAATTGATCAACCATAGCTTCAAGGTAATCTTCTTCTGGCATTTCTACTTGCTGGGCGTAACTAACATCCCAGTATTTTTCAACTTTAGGGGTTTTATCGCCAACATTTATCGTTAAATTATGTCCTGGGGGTAATTTAGCGACATCTTGATAAATAGTGTGCGGTTCAGCTGCGTAACCCAAAGCAAAATATTGTTCGATGGCTTTTGCATCAATTTTTTTGCTCAAACCGGGTATCAAAGTGATACTTTTCAGCTCAGAGGCGAAGTAAAGAGTGCCATCAATCATGGTATAAAATAACGGTTTAATACCTAAACGATCGCGTGAAATAAACAAACTTTGCTGCTTCTTATGCCAAATAGCAAAAGTGAACATGCCATGTAATTTATCAACACAAGCAGGGCCCCATTGCATATAAGCATGTAAAATAACTTCAGTATCACTATGACTATGGAAAGTATGCCCAAATGCTTCAAGTTCAACGCGTGTTTCTTTGAAGTTATACACCTCCCCATTAAAAATCAGTACATACTCACCGTCATCACTTGCCATAGGCTGCTGACCTGACGATAAATCAATAATTGATAAACGTCTGTGCCCTAGAGCTACATGTTCATCAAGATACTCACCACCCTCATCAGGTCCACGATGAAATTGTGCTTGATTCATCTGTTTTAATAACTGTTGGTCTACCACTGAGTCGTTAACTGAATTACTTAACGAGCTATCGGATGTATTCGCTGCTGAAAAATGTATAAAACCCGTTATACCGCACATTCTTTTATTATCCTTTAACTAGTGCTTTATATTGCTCTAAATAAGCGTGCACCATGTGTTTTTCATTAAAATTTCTCAATACTTTGGCACGGGCATTTTCACCGTGTTCAAGAATTAATTCGGGTTGATTTATATAGCGTAATAAACCTTGTGCTAAAGCTGCTGAGTCGCTTTTATCAACTAAAAATCCTTCTTTAGCCTCTTCGACTACTTCGGGAATTCCACCCACTCGCGTTGCTACTATCGGTGTTTTTGCCGACATAGCCTCCAAAATAGTCATAGGAATACCTTCTGCAATAGAAGATAAAACAAAAACATCGGTTTGCGATAATATTTGCGCTATATCATCACGAGCACCAAGAAACTTCACAGTATCTAACCCATTTTCATCACAATACTGTTCTAATTTCTCACGTTGTTCACCATCACCAACAATAGCAAGTTCAGGCATTCTTTCATTGCCTAGCTTTTTATTTAGTAATACAAAAGCTTTTAGCAAGTTAAGGTGATCCTTTACAGGTGATATACGAGCAACAATAGCAAATCGAAGTTGTTCGCTCGCAGTTTTTGGTACATTAAAACACTCTGTGTTAATACCATTTTGAATAAGTAAGGCCTTCTTTTTTGGTATACCGACAGAGTTAACCAACCACTGATGTAAGTCTTCACTTACACTAACGTATCGATGAATAAAGACAGCCATGAGTTTACGCAATAGGTTATGCTTTTTATTCAAGCCTTGCGGATCGCCAATATCACGTCCATGTTCCGCATGAATATGGCCTTTAACTCCTGCCAACCAGGCAATTGGGTGATATTCAATTGTTGCTAGATTATAAGTATGCAAAATATCGGGCTTTATTTTTTTTAAAAGCTTATAAAGTTTAAAGTGAATGCCTAAATCACTGCCTTGCTTTTTACCTAAACAATAGACATCAATTGGGTTATCTTCTGATTGAGAAAAATGATTAGCATCCGTTAATGAAATAATAATATGTTTAAAATTTTCATCTTGCATTTGGTTAATACAATTAAGCATAACTCGCTCTAAGCCACCAATATCTAAACGGTAGATTAAATGAACGACTATCATCTCATTACTCACTTATCTCCCCTTTAAACTCATACAGATTAAAAGCTTGGACTAAGTCGCTCTCTACCTTAGTTAAATCACTCTCTCCTGCCAATGAAATAGCGCGCATTTCACTAAAGTCAGATTGACGAGATAAGCTATTCCATGCTTGCATCAATTTCGCTTGATTATCACTGACAGTGTAAAAATTACCTACTTTATACTGATACAGGTAACTTCTTGGTTGGCCATCAATAGTGCGTAAATGTACTAACATGGCAGGTTTATCATTAAGCACTAACTTTTTCTTGGCTACAATAGTCCAGCGGTCATAATCATGCGTGACATTTTGCCAAACAATTAATTCGCCTTTATTTTGCTTATTGCCGTATATAGCTTGAAACATCTCAATACCTTGATCGTTTCTTTGATAGACTTTTTCGTAGGCGTCTTCAAAGCTAATTCCCCATGATGAAGAGGCCTCAGACGTGATGTTGTGCTCTTTTAAATTAACGCTAGGAATAGACTTTAAGACAAAAAAAGTTAATACCAATAAAGGTAAACTCAATAGCGGTAATACAGCATATTTAGAAAAATTCATTTGAGCTGCAGCGCCCAACAATTCTTTATGAGAGCGTTTTTTTGCCTGTTCCTTATCGGCAAAAAAACCGCCAACCCAAAACATCAGCATGATCACTAAACCAAAAAATAACCAACCATAAATAAGGTGATCAGCGCCGGTGGCATATTTCATGTCTGAGTAATAAGCAATAGCAACAATACCGTAAGCTCGAACACCATTAGCTAAAATAGGTAACGTAAGCGCAAATATTACAAATAATATCTTTTTATAGGTTTTGTTATACGTTAAATAACTAAATAAGGTGCCTACAGCGACTGAGGCAATTAAATATCGAATACCAGAACAAGCGACTGCCACTTCAAACAGACCTGTGGGTATTTGAATATATAAACCGTCAACATAAACAGGAATACCATTAAGCTTAAGAAAAAAAACAGTGAACCATGCAGTAACATCTTGCAACAATGGTATGAGGTTTTCCCCCATAGGCACGGCAAAAAACAAATACATTAATGGAAATTTATAACACCAAGCCAATTTATTCCCAATGACTAGCCATATTAATAAAACTAATGACGTTACCGCAGACAGTTGCCCTAAAACGTTAATATCTGCCGAATACGCAAATAACCACACAAATAATGAAGCAACTAAAAGAGGTAGAGCTAACCAACTAGGTTGTATTCTACTTTGCAAGAAGTTTTCTTTATCTCGCCATACTAACCACAAACTAATAGGTAAAATGAAATACCCATGGGCGAAGGTATCTGATGTAGACCAAATAGCTTCCATGGCACGTAAAGCATCTTGATAAACTACAACCCAAGCGAGTATTAGCGCAGAAAACATTACCCATAGCCGTTTGTCGGTTATGGCGAGGCAAGGTGAAAATTTTTGCTCTACTTCGCTAATTGCTACCATTACTATCATCCTTTCTAGTAAAAAAACCTAATAATGGTTCCAAGGTTTGTGGCCAAGTAAAATGCTCAATGATCCACTCTCTACTCGAAAATCTCTCTGTCTCTTTATTCGCTAAAAATGTTAAACAAGCTTGTGCATACTCTTCAATATCATCAGTAATCACTACGGCTTCATTAGCATTTGCATTAATGCCCTCCATCGCCATTGGTGTAACAACAATCGCTTTATTTAACGACATAGCTTCAAGGACTTTATTTTGAATACCGCGTGCTATTTGCAAGGGTGCTACAACACACTGTGCTTCATTAATAAAAGGACGAACATCATTTACACGCCCGGTCACTAGAACACCTTGCTGTTTTGCTAAAGCGATAACATCACTACTTGGGTTACCACCAACAATACAAAAGATTGCTTCGGGTTTTTTTGCTAATACTAATGGCCAAACATGTTCAGTAAACCATAAAACGGCATCAACATTAGCCCAATAATCCATTGCCCCCGTAAAAGCAATGAACGGTTGATTTGGTACAAGCACTTCTTGTTCAAATTGTTTTTTCGGGTCAAAAAAGTGTATATCGACACCATTTAACAACCCATGCACCTTGTTTTTCAGTGCTAAGGCTTGTCGCTCACTAAATAATTGCGCTTCATCTGGAGAAACGAACAAGCTATGGTCAAATTCAGCACAAATATCATTTTCAATTTGCGCTAATAGACGATACTCACGATTAAAAAACCAATTGGCCAAACCAGTCTTTTTCATTGCATATTGACGCCACTTATCGGAGTCAATATCAACAAAGTCAATGATACGATCCAATGATGAAAACTGAGAAGTCTGCGCACTGTTCTCTTGAACGTATTGTGCCATTGAAGAGCTATAAACAAATACTTTCCTAATTTTATGCTGAGCAATAACTCGATAAGTCCATTGCTGCATTCGTTTATCGAAATAATAAGGTAACGTAATAGGTTTATTGGTTAAAAAGCCAGTTAAGCCTTTAATTTTTGAGAGCATTTTATGCTGATCGAGATGAAAAATAGAAGCACAGTATTTTTCTAAACCTGAAACATATTGTTTATCAAATGGGTCATCGATAAAACAACCTAAATGAACCTCATACTGTTCACTCAGTTTTTTTAATATATTAAATGAACGTATTTTATCCCCTTTATTCGGTGGAAAAGGAATACGATGACACAAGAACAACAAGGGCTCTTTTTGAGCACTATGATCTTCCTTCCTAGCATTAACCTGATCAGTTGAATGATTCATCGGCTTATCCTAGAAATTTGGATAAAAATGGACCAACTAGTTGACTCACTTTTAGTGGTAATTTTTGCCACAACTCAATGAATAATTTGTACTTCGGGTTATTTGGGCTAAGGTTTGGCAATTCAGTTGCGTTGACTAGGTGGTAATAATAATAGAGTGACTTAGGTTCCATACCCCAATTTTTCTTGTACTTATAAGGACCACTATCATTTTTACTCCGGCCAAAATCATACCAACGATAACCTTTTTCACTCGCGTTACACATCACTTGATAATACATGTAATCTGCACTTTTAAGGCCACGGGCACTATCATTACCGCCACCATAATAAGGTAATACTTGCTCGTTGAAGTAAAAATTCATTACCGCACTTGATAATTGGTCATCTTTACTTTTAATAATAGCAATATCAATATTATCGCCGAAAACATCTACCAGGTTATCAAAGTAGGCTTTACTAAAAATTGGTGTGCCTAAGTTACGGTAACTCATTGACAGTAGATGATAAAAACCTTGTAAATTCGTCTTACCTGGCTCAAGCGAAAAGTTAAGCTCATTTTTGAGGGAGTGTCGGATCACCGCACGTTGCTTTTTCTTAATTGACGCAAGGATTTTCTCATTATCTTCCGCTAGTTCACAACCAAAAGCACTGTGTGCTTGCTTTAAGAGTAACGTCGACTCTTGCTTTTCTTGATAACGTAGCTCTAAATAATCAACTGATAACTTTTCAGCTAATAAACAGGCTTCTTGTTCTAATTGACGAACTAATTCAGGTGTATCAGCTATAGCACCGCCATAAACACAAAAAGGTGTTGAAATGAGTGCATGGCCAAATAACTTACTTTTCACCTCTACTAAAGGTAAAACACCGGCAATACTGCCATCAAGTTCTATAAACAAAAAGTAGCAATCATGATTAAAGCTTTTTGATATCACTTGCTGCCAACCACTTAAGTGGAAAAAACTACCCTGTTGATGATTTTTAACATAGTGATCCCACGTCGAAAATTCAGATGATGTGAGTTGTTTAATTGCATTATTAGTAATAGAAATATTATTCAAGTGTCCATTCTCTTTATATTTAACTTAAAGGTGAGCTCACCACAATTGCACTGTAACTGTTTAGTGTTTACTTCTTATTCAAGTAAACACTTTTCATCGTGTCCCACTGGTAATCTTCTAACAAACGTTCAACCTTACCTTCCATACGAGATAAGTTTAAATAATGACGAAGTCTAGATTTTATCGAGGCACCTGCAATTCGAGGTTGCTCCGGATCGATTTCCCAAGGATGAAAATAAAAGCTGTAAGGCTGTTGCTCTGTATTTAAGTAATTATCAATACGTCTTTTTGACAACCAATAAGGATAAAGGCGAAAATAGCCACCACCACCAATACCCGTATTACGTTCATTTTTTCGAACTGTCGGGACCGGTATTTCAATGATGCCCTCATCTCTTTGATATTTAAAACGTGGCCAGTTAGGCACTCCGTATAAATCATGTTCAATAGGGTAAGTGCTCGAACTGTATTCAAAACCCAGTTCAGCTAAAACTTCGTACACCCAGGTATTGCTATCGTTAATAGAAAAGCTTGGTGCGCGATAACCAATAATTGCTTGCCCAGAAGCATCTTCGAGTATTTGCTTACTTTTACTCACATCGGCCAGAAACTGCTCAGGAGTCATTTCAGTTGCGCGTTGATGAGCAAAACCATGACTCGCTAGCTCATGTCCCTGATCAACAATTGCTTTAATTAAATTAGGACAACGCTCTGCTACCCAACCTAGAGTAAAAAAGGTGCATTTAGCCTGCTTTTGTTCAAATAGCTCTAATAACCGATAAGTGTTAGTTTCAACACGAAGCTCAAGGTTGTTCCATTCCGCCTTATCAATCGCCTTTTCAAAAGCAGAAACATGGAAGTAATCTTCAACATCTACCGTTAACGCCTGCTTTTTAGGTAATGGAGTCATTTTGTTTACTGATTGCATTATCATTAACGCCCTTTACCAAATAACACAATCTCTACCGTACGAATTAAGATTAATATATCTAAGAGAAAACTACGATGCTTAATATAATACAAATCGTATTTTAGCTTCTCTAAAGAATCAGCCTCTGTAGCGCCGTAAGGGTATTTTAATTGCGCCCAACCAGTTAAACCCGGTTTAACATTATGACGTTCATTATAATACGGAATATTTTTGATAAGGCTTTGTACAAATTGCGGGCGCTCAGGTCTTGGACCAACAAATCCCATATGGCCATGCAATACATTCCAAATTTGTGGTAACTCATCGATACGATACTTACGTAAGTATTGACCAACTTTGGTAATACGATTATCGTTTTCACTCGCCATTTGGGCACCGTGCTTTTCTGCATCTAAACGCATACTACGAAACTTAATCATATTAAACGGTTCGCCATCTAAACCAACACGCTCTTGCTTATAAAATATCGGCGCATTAAAACCTTCGGTAATCTTCATACACAGCGCAGTAATAAACATCACTGGCCACGTCAATAATAACAAGACCAAAGCCATACCTGCATTAAAGATCCAATCTAAGGTATTTCGTAAATAATTATTAGAAGCGAAACCATTAGAATAAATGACCCAGCTAGGATAAATAAGATTAACAGCGATTTGGCCAGTTTCACGCTCAATAAAATCT
The DNA here is from genome assembly GCA_913058405.1 of uncultured Colwellia sp. Taxonomy (GTDB): domain Bacteria; phylum Pseudomonadota; class Gammaproteobacteria; order Enterobacterales; family Alteromonadaceae; genus Colwellia. Next base: position 51,564 of record CAJXRC010000006.1, read on the forward strand.
AATATATCTATAATTTCAATGCCGCGTATCTTACAAGCAAACAATTCATCAACAGGTAAATTATTTCGACGTTCATCATTTGCGACGACTATCTCATCAATACTATGAGCCAGGGTATATTCAACTAATGACTCATTAAGAGTAATACGAGTTTCGCGTTTGATTCCATCTTGTGAGTCACCGTCCATGATAACAAAGCCATGTACGGTAAAATCTTGTCTATCGACATCACGTCGCATACGTCTTTCAATAATAGATGCACGTTGACCAGAGCCTAAAACTAAAATATTACGTTTACCAAAACCAAAAAAGTCGATTTTAAAGGTAAAATAACGAAAAGAACTCACAAGAAAAACACTAAGTGAAGAGGCTATAGCCAGTAACTCTATTGGTAGGTGATAAACGCCATAGAAAGGATTAATAAGTGTTGTTGCACAAAACCCGACAGAAACACACATCAACATGCGACGGAAAATCCCCCGAAAACTTTCTCTGAGTTTAGAGTTGTATAATCCTAGCGCTAAGGCACTTAATTGATTTAATAGCGCAAAGATAACTGCATAGAATAATAAGAAACCATCAGATACCACGAAAAAATCAACAATGTGATATTCCCCGTTCAAATGAACAGCCAACAATAGAGCACCAACAAATAAAATTTGCTCTATAATAATTAAAGACTTGGTACCTGTTGATAAATCACGAAATTTCGAACTAGACATAACTGACTAGGTTCCCTTTAATTAATATTTATTGAATAACAAGTTTCTACTGAAAAAACAGCTCCGATTCTAACAAAAAACACATTAAAGTTAACGATTAATTTACACATGTTAATTAATATTGCTAAAAGACAATAAAATACCATACAATCACCCATAGTATTTAAATCAAATTGTATTAAAAAAGGTGTAAATTATGGATAATCGCTTTGCCAGCACATTAAAAGTTGGATTGCTATTACTAGCAACTTTTCTTTCCGGTTGTAGCTCAAACATTACGCTACCGAGTGCGACTTTGCACCCTTCTAATACAGCAGATATAAATAGCTATAAATATTTAATTGGCTCTGGCGATGTGCTTAATATATTTGTTTGGCGTAATCCTGAAGTTTCAGGCTCATTTGTGGTGCGTCCAGATGGCATGATTACCACTTCTTTAGTTGAAGATATCGAAGTAGCTGGCAAAACACCAACTGAATTAGCTCGTTCCATTGAAGAAATATTAGCAACCTATCTACGTGATCCCATTGTTACCGTCACTGTTGAAAATTTTGTAGGGCCTTTCAGTGAGCAAATTCGTGTCATAGGTGAGGCTGCACAACCAAGAGCGATTAATTATACCCAACATATGACCTTGCTCGATGTTATGATTCAAGTCGGTGGTTTAACCGAATTTGCAGATGGTAACGATGCAGTATTAATACGTATAGAAAGTGGTAAACAGAAACAATATCAAGTAATGATAGATCAATTACTTAAAGATGGAGAGATCAGTGCCAATGTTGATATGTTACCGGGCGATATTATCATTATTCCTGAAGCTTGGTTTTAACTTACCAAAGTCTTAACACATCGAAATTTAGCGCACAATTAAAGGGTAGTAATGCAAGATATATTTGAAGAGATGATTGATTATCTAAAAGGAATTTGGTTAAAACGTCGTTATATCATTATAGCAACTTGGCTTATATGCCCTATTGGTTGGTATTTTGTCGCTGCGATGCCGGATGTATATGAATCAGAAGCAAGAGTATATGTTGATACCCAGTCGTTATTACGACCTTTATTGAAAGGTTTGACGGTTGAAACTAATCCAAATACACAAATTCGTTTGATGGTAAAAACATTGTTAAGCCGTCCTAATTTAGAACGTATATCGCGAATGACAGATTTAGATGTGCAGGCTAGCAATAGTACCGAATATGAATCAATCATCAAAAACCTCAAAGATAACATCAAAATATCAGGGGTTGGTCGAGAAAATATATATACCTTGAGTATTGAAGATAGAGACCCTGAGATGGCAAAAAACATTGTGCGCTCAGCACTAACTGTTTTCATTGAAAATACTTTGGGCGAAACTAGAAGCGATTCAGATAGCGCACAAAAATTTTTAAATACTCAAATCAAAGATTATGAAAACCGCCTTTCAAACGGTGAAGCTAGACTTACGAGTTTCAAGCAAAAATACAGTGGGATATTACCTGACCAGTCAGGTGGTTACTATGCAAAACTCAATGGTGATAAAGAAAAACTAAAAGCAATTGAATTAGATCTTTTAGAAAACAAGACTCGTCTTGATTCCGCTAAAAAGCAGCTCGCACAATCTATAAATACTGACAAAAACAGTGATAATAAAATCAAAAGTGAAAGCTCGATACGAACCACTTATGATGACAGGATCAATGAATTAGAAGTACAACTGGATGGATTAAAACTTCGTTATACCGACAAACACCCAGATGTCATTGAAATTAGTCGTAACTTAGAGCACTTAAATAAATTACGTAGTACTGAGATTGAAAAATATCTTGCGCAAAATGATGAAAACACAGGCAGTTTACAACGTTTAAGTGCTAACCCCGTCATTCAAGAAGTACAAATTCAAGTTAATCAGCTGGAAAACTTAATTGCCTCACTCAATGTTAGAGCTGAAAATTACCGTCAACGTATTATTGAGCTTGAAAATAGAGTGCATACTTTACCGGAAATTGAAGCTGAATTAATTGCACTAAACCGTGGTTATGAAATCACTAAAGCTAAATACGAAGAGTTATTATCACGTAAAGAAACAGCTCAACTTGCTCAACAAGCGGATGAAACTACTGATAAAATACAATTTCGTGTCATTGATCCACCACGTAAAGCATCGAAGCCATCAGGACCAAAACGTTTTATTTTATTTGGAGCCGTCACTCTAGTTGGCTTTGGTGTTGGTATTGGTTTATCGTTGTTAATGAGTCAATTAACTCCTGTTGCAACTTCTACAGCTCAATTAACTAAAATTACTGGCGTACCTATTTTTGGTGTTATCTCTGCCAATGAGAATTTAGGTTTACATAAATGGCATCAGAAGAAAACTATCGTATTTATAGGCTCTAACCTGCTATTGCTCTGCCTATTACTATTATTTGTTAGTTATTTTGTATTCCCTAATCTTATTCAAGCACCATTAAAAAGGATCTTTTAGCCATGAGTACTATTGAAAAAGCGTTGGCTAAACAAAAATTAGCTCAGCATGAAAAACTCGATACTCCTACTGAATGTCAGGCTAAAGCCGATAATAATATTCAAGAAATCAGTAGCTCTTCTGTGCACATGGCAACAGAAAAAGTAAATAATGATAAAGATAAAATAATATTAAATGGTGACCGATTAAATGAACGTGGTTTTATTTACAGCCCTGATAGCGCTCATCATATTCAAGAAGAGTTTCGTCATATCAAGCGAAAACTGCTAAACAATGCTTTTGGTTTAGCATCTAAAACTCTACATAATAGTAACTTAATTATGGTAACTAGTTCTCATTCTAATGAAGGAAAAACTTATGTTGCTATTAACTTGGCATTGAGTATTGCCCTTGAGCAGAATAAAACAGTACTCTTGGTAGATGCAGATGTATTGCGACCTAGCTTACATAGAGAATTAGAGTTTGAAAGTAAAAAAGGCTTACTTGAATACCTACTTGCTGAAGTATCATCGCTTTCCGATATAATTTACAGTACTAACATTGATAATTTAAAGTTAGTACCTGCCGGTAAGCCACATCATTTAACAAATGAACTATTAGCCAGTGAACGCATGGAGAGCTTAGCTAAAGAGTTAGCTGAGCGTTATCCAGACAGAATAGTTATTTTTGATTGCCCACCAATTATTGGTGTAACAGAAACGCCTCTGTTGTCTGATCTTGTTGGTCAAGCGCTTGTCGTTGTAGAAGAGTCAAAAACCAAAACTGATGATGTTAAAACAGCGGTAAGTCAGCTCAATAGTGACATTGCTTTAGGCTTAGTAATGAACAAAACCATTAGATCTAAAAAGGATGTATATGGCTATTATGGATATGGCTATGGTAGAAAAAATCAGTAGACCTCAACTAAAATTGCATGCTTTTGCAATAATTGGCTTATTCTTATCAACCAGCTCTTTAGCAGGTGAATGGCAATTTAATCCTAGTTTAGGCCTTACTGAAACATATACTAATAATGTTGAACTGAATCGACTAAATAAACAATCAAGTTTAGTGAGTCAGTTTATTATTGGTGCGGATGCTAATTATAGCTCAAGAAAATTGCAGTTCTCATTTGCAGGTACCGAAACCCTTGCAGCTTATAGTCACGATAGTGAGCTTAATGATGATTATCAAACTTTACGCGCTGATACCTCATACTCTCTTTGGCAAGATAAGTTGCAAGTCATTGCTAGTTCATCAATAACTAACATCAGTAAAAACGATAGCGACAATAGTTTAGCTGATTTAGTCAGTGGCGATACCATTCAACAACGTGACCATTCTGCGGGCTTTCAATTTAATACAGCTAACAGCGATTATTCTCTATACTCTTCCCTTATTTACAGCTTAACAGAAACGGAAGATAATATAGGTGAAAGCAATGGTTACACGGCATTAATAAATAGTGATAATGGCAATGCCGCTCGTTATGTTTTTTGGCAGATAGACGGTTCTTTTTCTAATCGAGAAAATAACAGTTTTACCAGTGAAAACTACCAATTAGAAACCAAAATAGGTGCTATAACTCCCTATAAATTAAATCCTTTTATTCGTGTATACAATGAAAGAGTCACAGGTACTTTGGCCGGTAGTAATCCCGATGCTATTCCCTCATGGGGCCCAGGATTTCGGTATCAAGCAGCTAAACACTTAATTATTGATGTCTCATATAACTATATTAGAGACGATTCAACAACAAGTGACGACGAACGAACAAGTGACGACTATATTGCTGCCGATATAAATTGGCAACCCTCAGCACGAACATCTCTAAAGGCTGGATACTCTAAGCGCTTTTTTGGTGATTCTTATGAGTTAGATTTTTTACATAGAACTCGGCGATTAAGCAATAGTATTTCTTATCATGAAACCATTGAAGTTTTTGATCGTAATAATTTTCGACAAGTGAATAATAATATTTGGTGTCCTATTACCGCTAGCGCCGTTGAAGATTGTTTACCTTTAGGCGAAACTCCTAGTGACACTACAGGTTTTATCAGTGTACCTGTAAGCTCGCTTGAGCAAGATGTAACTAATGAGTTTTCGTTAAACAAGCGCTTAGCTTGGACATCAACGTTAGCCTTAGCACGCACTACCTTTACCCTAGGTATATCTAACCGAGAGAGAGAGAGCTTAAGTACTGGCATCATTGATAGTTATCTTGACAGCCGTTTAACTGTTATGCGTAGAATGAGTGCTAGAAGTAATTTTACTATCTATGTTAATTACAGCAAAAATGTATTTGATAAAGAGAGGCCTGATGGTCCGAGACAAGAAGATATTTATAAAACACTATCGACTACTTACAATAGAAGTCTAGCATCATCACTCAATGCTTTTATAACGTTACAATACCTTGATCGAGAGTCAAACATTGAGCGTTACACTTATACAGAAGCACGCGCTTCCATTAATTTAACAAAAGATTTCTAACATGTATGAAAGTTACTATGGTTTTAGTGAACGACCTTTTCAATTAAGCCCTGACCCACGTTTTTTCTTTGCAACAAATCACCATCAACGTGCTTTATCTTATTTACAATACGGTTTAGATCAAGGTGAAGGCTTTATTGTTATTACTGGGCCTATCGGTACAGGAAAAACAACGATAGCTCGTAATTTATTAGCTAATATAGCCGATGAAAACATCGTTGCTGCACAATTAGTTACTACAAAATTAACACCCGGTGAGTTACTTGATCTAGTTGCTGCAGAGTTTAAAATAACAGTTACAGGTAACAGCAAAGCAGATGTATTGCAAAGTATAGAAAAGTTCTTAATTAACTTAAATAAGCAAGGTAAACGCGCCTTATTGTTGGTCGATGAAGCACAAAACTTGCCCATTGAAACGGTTGAAGAGTTGAGAATGCTTTCGAACTTCCAGCTCGATAATAAGCCGCTTATTCAGAGTTTTTTGTTGGGTCAAGAAGAGTTAAAGGCAATTATATCTGCCCCTGATATGGAGCAGTTTAGACAGCGTATCATTGCTTCAGCCCATCTAAAGCCACTTAATTCCGAAGAAGTTAAAAATTATATTAATCATAGATTGACGCAAGCTAATTGCTGTATCTTATACAC
>CAJXRC010000007.1 GCA_913058405.1 uncultured Colwellia sp.
CTATTTAGGAATGGGCTTTACTTCATTAGGAATGCTAGGAGAGTTACATGAGAAATTACCTGAACAAGCCATTGGCTTGCTGGCATTAGGTGGTCTTATTTATACACTTGGGGTTTTTTTCTATGTCAAAAAAACAGTGCCATACACCCACGCTATTTGGCACCTTTTTGTTTTAGGGGGAGTAACTTGCCACTTTTTGATGATTTATTGGTATGTGTAATATTCACTAATGCCACATTGCGGACGTTTTTATGAATGAAAAATCGACTTAAAAACAGTCCGCAAAGATACGAAACCGGACATTAGCCTTGGTTTATCTAACGACATTTGAACCGATACAAATCAGCCCTGCGTTAGATAATAGAATTGTTCTAAATTTAATCAGGAATTTATAAACTCAAAAATTTTAATTTTATTATAAAATACCAAAGCGGACATTAGAACAATATGATTTTGGTATTAAATTCTATGGCGCTTCACGCCCTGAGCCTGAGATCAAGTTAAACTTTATCTGAAAGCAGTGGTGAACCTCTATCTTTTAAAGCGCGTAAGTATTGCGTTTCATTATATGGTTTTCCATCTTGCCAACATTTGTACACAATCCTTATCCACTTGAATGCTAGTGCTCTTATAGCTGCTTGGTGAGAGCTACCTTTCTCTCTTTGTTGTAGATAATATAAATTAGCCCAATAAGATTTCAGACGTGAATGGGTTGCCCATTCTATAAATGTTTGTCGTAAAAATGTTGAACACTGCCATCGCCAATGAACCCAAGATTTTTGGCCACTTCTTTCTGTTACAGGTGCTATACCTGCATATTGTTGCACTTCTTTGGCTGATTTAAACCTATCTCTTTGCTCCCCGAATGCTGCAAGTAACCGTGAGGATAGAGCAGCACCAGCGCCAGGTAAACTATTAAAAATAGGGGCGTCAGGCAGCTTATCCATCAATTTTAATATCGACTTATTGTACTGTTGAATACATTTCATTGAATTAACTATGCGTTCGATATAGAAAATCACTAGCATGGTATGGCTATCAATTACTGCTTTGTCATCCGTGAGAGGTTTGGCTTTTTTTATCAAAGATACTCTATGGTCAACTATTGTGGAGTTATGTATACCATGATCGTTGAAGAACTTTACTAAGGTTGATTTGTGGGCTTTTTTAGCTTGCTGAAGGGTTGGCCAGCGAGCAATAAAGTCACAAAAAATATGCGTATCTTTTTTGCAAAACCATTCATTAGCTTGAGGGTAATACTGTTTGATTGCATTAATCATTTGATTAACCACTCGTTGTTTATCATCAACTACTTTTCTACGATGCTCCACTAAAAACATGAGCTTACGCATGTTGACACTTTGTTGATTTAAAGGAGGAAAGTGATTTGGGTAACGAAGCATAAGCTCTAATGCTAACTCAGCATCAGTGGGATCATCTTTAGCTTTACTGGGTTTAAAAGCCGTTCGATATTTTGCAAGGGTCGTTGGATTAATCGGTACAATCACAACAAATTCATACCGTTGTAGAGCATACACAATAGGTCCTTTTGTTAACTCAACGGCAACAGCAATTGGTGATCCAAACCTCTTATGAATTCCTTTAACCCATTTATCTATTTCATTAACATCATGCTTTATTATTGAAAATTCACGTTTACCAGTGGAAGGGTCTTGAACGCAAAGATCATGTTTATCATTTGCCCAATCAATGCCAACAAATGCTTTGTAGTTTGTCTTAGTCAAGTGTGAGGTCATGCTAATCTCCTGTTTCATTAATACATGCGCTCCCAAACTCTTCGAAAGCAATATAATGAGCGGTTTTAAGCAAGCCCTGAGTATTCGTTAATGAGTTTGAGACACTCATAATGTCGAAAGCAAAGCGCAAAACATCTAGTGTTTAGGGGCACGATTCGTACAAAATGAGTGCATGTCTACACATTATAGTATTGACTGTTATGTAGACAATTGAAGTTATAATGGGGCACATAACGATTTATAAATATAATGAATTTAAAAAAAGTGGCTTAAGATACCTCTTGTTTAATTGACCATTCCAAAGTTAATATTTGGATTGTCACCGTGCATAAAAAAGCCCAAATAAATGGGCTTAATAATACTTCTTAATTAGCTTTTACTGATGAGCTTCTAGGTCATTTGGAGATGGGGGATTTTGCTTTCTTGGTGGAAAGCGAGTAGCTGGGTATCCATCCATTTCTGAGTGCCATTGATATTTCTTATCCTTTAGGTCAACAATTTCTGGAATATTACATTCACTCATAACCTCATAGCGAATTGGCTGACCAGCTAAAATAGTAGTGTTTGCTTCTCCATTATCAATCGAAACCTCGCCGCTGACGATCACGTAATTAATTCCTTTGGTATATAAGCCACGTTCACCAATTTTCATTGTTGCTGCGTCTGCGATAGTTTCAGGATTGAAAATAGTTATATCGGCAATCATCCCAGGCTGCAATCTCCCGCGTTCTTGCATGGGTTTTAAGCCAGCTAACGATAGGTATTTTGCTGCAACATAGGAGGCATTATTAACGATATCCATTAAAGGGATACCTTGTTCACGAGCTTCCCTAAACACAATACCATTTGAGCTGGCGTTTCTAGGATGCCCTCCATAAGCGCTAGCGGGTGCATCTATTGGTAGTAACTCTCCATTCTCATCATAATATGCGATAGCATCACTCGCAATAACAATATCCTTCATATGCGGCCATTCTTTCAACCATGTTGGGTCACGGACAATAATGAAGATCGGCATTTCAGGTGACTCTCTCTGCATTTTGAAAAACTCTTCTTCAGACTTAAAAAGTTCTCCTGTCAGTGGATTAAAGATGTGTTTTGTTGGATCTATATTGTTATTTTTGATTTTGTCTGGAAGTAATTGTGGTGTCGCTATATTAGGATTACCTGTAATTGCAGGATAGTATTCCGCAAAAATAGGCATTCCTTTTTCTTGCAGGCGACGAGTTAGCTCATACGTTTCCTGCCAATTTTGATTTTGTATATGTGAGACTATCAGCTTTCCATCAAGTGCTACTGCATTTGCAACAACTTCTCTCACTCCTAATGTGTAGTTTGTGGGCAAACTTTCGGTCGGGCCAAAACGTGTGTGAGCACCAAAATAGCGGTCATGCTTTGCAGCAAGTTTTTGCAGGTCAAATACTTCATAAGTAGGTGTTCCATAACCCATATACCCTACAGTAGAGGCTACGGCAATTGCTCCATCGCACATACCTTGCTCAAACATTTTCAAAATCTGTTGGTGTTGTTCTGGATCAGGAATATCAAGCGCCCATGAAGCATGTTCGTCTTGCTGGGCAAGCCCCCTAGCTTTGAGAATATAAGTAGGGTCTGATGTGTCTTCTTCAGATAAACCATCAAGGACAACACGACGCACTTCTTCATGGCCAATACCGGAGCCATAATTTACAAAGGCTTTTCCATCGTATTTGTCATAGAACATCTTTGCATTTGAAACACCAGCTTCAGTATCAAGCAAAGTAGTGATGCCATCATGTGCCATCATCTTTGTATCAAATGGAGAAAATGCGTGGTTATGTGTGTTGATAAAGCCAGGGGCAACGACATGACCTTTTACATCAATGACTCGTTTTGCTTTGATTTCCCCCTTTGTTATTAAAACAATACGATTACCCTTGATGCCTACATTTCGCTGTCCATCAAAGTTACACTCTGGGTCCATTACCCGACCATTAATAATCGCTATATCTATCTCCTCTGTATTTGGAGTCATCTCAAATGAGCAATTGGTATATGGCGAAGTTCCGATACCTAAATCATTAGCTGCTTTTTCAAGCGGCTTCTCAGTCATCATACAACCTGTAATAGCAAAACTAGCTGCGGCTGCACCTGCTAGTATTTTTAATTTATTCACATTAACGCCCCAATATCATATTTAAAACTAGGATCTTACCTCCACGGATAATATTATTTTTAATAGACTCTCGCAAACTGTCACCTTCATAAAAGCATTATTGAACACTGTAATTTTTCATTCACCGTAGAGCTTGTTCAACGTAGACTACGGTGAACTATGCAGTTGGTTCATCAGGCCAATATTGGCTGAATATTAATTGCAATTATAATCGAAGAAAATAACAAGGTAACCATGGCTGCAATACCATCTTTCCACGTATCAAAACGAAAATGAAAGAAAAGTGCGCCTATTGATGTCCCTGCAATACTCAATGCACCCGCTAGGCTAATTAGCGGATTTGACGACCACATGGCGATTGCACCAAATAACTCTACAAACCCTACTAACATCATCACTTGGCGGTTTAATCCGTAAGAAGTAAAAAACTTTAGCTGTATTTCAAATATCTGTTTTTGCCAACCCGTAACCTTAACCGAGCCAGCTAATAAAAAGAATGCGGTTAATAACACCATCAAACCCGTGATAAATATATTCATAGTAACTCCAAGAAATGTTGAACTTGATGACATAATAAAGCACCATCAACTTTAATTATATTGAAAATGATCGGTAATTATTATGAATGAAATTAATATAGCAAAAGTAGACATCAACCTATTAAGGTCGCTTAAAGCATTATTAATAGAAAAACATGCAGGTAGAGCGGCAAAAAGATTAAATGTTACACAATCTGCCATGAGCCATACATTGTCTCGATTAAGAGTGGTATTTGATGATCCATTATTCATTAGAACTTCCAAAGGTTTAGAGCCAACCCCACGCGCACTATTACTCACCGACCGATTATCATTAATACTCAATGAAATAAATGTATTACTTGAACCTCAGGTATTTCAGCCTGAAAAATTATCTTTTAGATTTAAAATACAAACCCATGATTTTATTTTATCAAGTTACCTAACCCGTGCATTTTCAGCGATTAATAAAATAGCGCCTAACGTGGTTTTTGACATTAAAAGCATTACGAGCCAGTCTTATGAGCTTTTAGATCAAGGAGATAGCGATATTATTATTGCTGCAGGGTTGCAGGCCAAAACAAAATTTATACAAACAAGCATGTTAGAGGAAGACATTGTTTGCCTTTTTGATAGCCAACATCCTATTTTAAATGCGTGGAATATCGAAAATTTATTTAAATATCCGCATATTAAGTTAAGCCTACTAGACGATAAAGATGATCCTATTGCACAATATGGTATTAAGCATAAGCTGCCTGAAAGAACCATAGGCGCTTACACCGATTCCTTACATAATCAGTCTATATTGTTAAAAGGTACTAATTTTATTGCTTTCTTACCTCGTGCTTTAGCAGAGCAAGCTTGTTTGCAATATGGTTTAACGATAAAACCCTGTCCTTTTAATGTGCCCAATATCACTATCAGAGGTATTTGGCACGAAAGAAACCATAATCAACCAGCCCATCAATGGTTAAGAACTATGCTACTAAAAAACATTGAAACTAATACCTGTTTATAAAATAGGAAAAAATAGCGAATTAAATTCATAGGTCCTCGAAATAGATCTTTATTAACATGTTTGATATGTATTATTAACACGGTTCATATGGGTTATTAATATTTTTCATAACTCGTGTGATCTACCTTTCACTATAATAACGTATTGATTCTAAAGTTTAAAACGGACTAAACTTAATGAAACTAAAACTAAAGTATAAAAACCTGATCAGCATTGCGTTATTACTGATACCTATTACCTCTATCGCTGCAACTGAGTGGGCAGCGGTATCAAATGAAAGCGAATTAGCCAAACTTTTCACTGACACCACAATGGTGGCGACGTTAAAAGACGATGTTACAGCAGAAGCTAAATATTACGCTGATGGAACTGGTGAACTTAACGCGTGGGGAGATATCTTTAAACGCGAATGGAAAATTGAAAACCAGCAAGCCTGCCTGAAAAAAAATAAAACATGGCAATGTTTTAACATTGCTAAGCAAGGTAACCAATACCGAGCAATAGACACTACAACAAACGAGCAAGTTATTTTTACGGTCAACGGACAAAAAATAAACTCTACTGCCGTTAATAAAACCTCTACCGGCGGTGCAGCAGCGCCTTCTGCTGAAGAATTAGCTAAAACTTTAGCTAACCCCAATACACCTTTAGCTTCACTGAATTTTAGATTGCAACAACGTCAATTTGAAGGTACTACAGCCAACGCTGATAGCCAGTCGAGTACCACCTTACTCTTCCAACCTTCTATGCCATTTACGCTAGATAACGGTGATATGGTATTTTTCAGACCTGGTATCCCTTTACTTATCGGGCAACCTGTCTTTGACGGCAGCACGGGTAACTTTGAAAGTGAAACTGGGCTAGGCGATATTGGTTTTGATATAGCCTATGGCATAACAACGAAAACGGGTTGGGCATTTGCTACCGGTTTAGCGGGAAGTTTACCTACCGCAACGGTAGACGGTATGGGTACAGATAAGTTTTCTGTAGGCCCAGAACTACTTGTCGCTAAATTAGGAAAGGATTATGTATTAGGGGCTTATCCTAATCATATGTGGGATGTCGCAGGCTCAGGAAATACAGATGTTAGTGTTACCAATGCACAACTGTTTGCTATATGGCTACCGGGTGGTGGCTGGAATGTAGGTTCAACACCTATTCTTTCTTATGATCACATCAACAAACAAGCAACTATTCCGGTTAATTTAACCGTTGGTAAAACCATAATTTTTGATGGTACACCATGGAAATTAGGTGTGGAGTTTAATTACTATGTTGAAAAGTCAGACACTATAGGCGCTACATGGATGATAGGTTTTAACTTGGGTCCAGTCGTTAAAAATGTTGTAGCGGAATGGCTTCAGTAACAGGGAACTAATAACATTCTTATGAAAACACCTCTTTCTCGGATAAATTTTATAACGTCCTTGAGCATAAGTATTCTTAGCTTAAGTTTCTTTAGTGTTAGTACCTATGCAAATAAAGAAGAAAGCACTAATGAAGTAAAAGAAAATCAAACCGTTAAACATAAGTCAGGCTATGAAGATAAAAACCAGCTTGATGGACGTACTTCCGTTGAGTCTGAGCTTGAAGAAGAGGATCGTATTACCGATCCTTTACTTGTTTTTGAATCTTTAGATGGCGCGCTTAAACCTTGGTTCGATTTTAAAAAATCAGTCAACGATGACCATGGTTTTCGTTTTGGCATTTATTACAATGCCCTTTATCAAAGTGCCAATGAAACTATCACAGGTAACGAAGATACTGGCGCGTTAGGTATTATTCGTTTTAATGGCGCTTGGGATATTGTTGGCAGAGGCACTAAAAATATCGGTACTCTTTATTTTAATATCGATAATCGCCATAAACTCGGTACTGACATCGCACCGGCAGGTTTAGCGAGCGAAGTCGGTTATGCGGGCATGACCGGCACTTTGTTTTCGGATGTTGGCACCGTACTGGTCGACTTAAATTATCAGCAACGTATTAACGATTCGCGTGGTGGATTTCTTGTTGGTCGTTTTGATCCTAACGATTATGTTTTTGTATCAGGTTACGCTAATCCATGGACTGGTTTTCAAAATGTCGCGGTATTACTTAACCCTTCAGTTGCTTTACCTGATGCAAGTTGGGGTGTCGGTGGTGGTCATTGGCTTAGTGATGAATTTTATGCACTAGGAACAATTAACGATGCTAATGGCTTATTAACCGATAATCTAGATTTTTTCTCAGGTGGTGCGGAGTTTTGGAAATCGTTTGAATTTGGTTGGTCGCCTGATACAAGCAAACGTTACACCCATCAAGTTAATATGTCGTTCTGGCATGTGGATGAACGTGACGGCATCACTTCTGAAGACAGCTATGGTATAGGTATTTCTGCCAACTGGTTATTCGATAATGGCATCATGCCTATCTTCAGAGCGGGTATATCAAAAGGCGCTTCACCCATTTATAACGAAACCGCCACCCTTGGTCTAACTTATCAAATAGAAAGCCGCAGTGATGAATTAGGTATTGCCGTGAACTGGGGCAAGTTACCTTCCGATCAATTTAGAAATCAAATCACGACTGAACTATATTATAAATTACAACTAGCACAAAACTTAGCTATTACCCCCAGTATTCAGTTGTTAACTGACCCTGCTTTGAATAATGAAACCGATGATGTTGCCATTTTCGGTTTACGTTTGAGGTTTAGCATGTAGAGTTTTTCAATGAGTTAACGTTTTAAAACTAAAATCAATACTTCATTAACAATTAACAGGGACATTATCATGAAAAAATCACCACTGGCTTTATCACTAAGCTTAGCAATCGGGTTAGCCGCTTGTAATAGCACCTTTGCAGACAATAGTACCGAAAAAGCAGCTAATGAACCGTCAGCCATGGGACCCGCCCCTGCATTTGAAATGCGCGCTCGACCGACCGATAAAAAAGAATTTGATGAATATGTTAAATATTTAATTGAAGTAGCAGAGCCACGTACAGCACAACAACTTAAAGATGATGATTATATTAAAGCGCGTTATAAAGATACGATGATTGTTGATAGTTTATTTGTTGGCGCACCAGACTTTCCTGCAGGCTTTTCAGAACAAGCTTATGAAAATGCCACGGATCATTCGGTAAACAATAAATTTAATGTTATTTCTGCAACAGTAACCAATGCAGGTAAGCCTGATACGCCTGCCGTTGTTGAACAGCGCATGAAAGATACCAATGAATATTGGGCAAAACTAAGCGACAAATATATTCAAGTGAAAAACATGAGTGATTTTGACCGAGCTAAACAGGAAGGGAAATTAGGCGTATTTCATAACCACCAAGGCATGATGCCATTAAGCCCAACGGGTGATTCAAAAGAAGCGATTGCTAACCTAAATAAGTTTTATGACTTAGGTTTACGCCAATTAATGTTTACCTATAATATAGACACCCCTTATTCAGATGGCGGTGTTTCAAATTCAGATGGTACAGATAAAGGTGTTCACGCGGTAGGTTTTGACGTGATTAAAGAAGCTAACCGTTTAGGTATTGCCCTGGATTGCTCACACTCCTCTAATGAAACCTGTGTTGAGGCTGCACAAGCTAGCACTAAACCTATTATGTTATCTCATTCCAATCCCCACACTTTCCAACCGATAGACCGCAGTGCATCGGATAAAGCTATACAGGCCGTAGCCGCTACAGGTGGCGTTATTTGTATTAACTTTATTGGTGGTTTTTTAAACCCACAAGGTGACTCTTCACCTTTTAGTATTGCTAAACATGCTGAATATATTAAAAATTTAGTGGGCGCAGAGCATGTTTGTGCAGGCTCTGATTACGTATGGAATTATGGAGACACCCTACATTGGATATTAAATAATCCAAAAGACTTCCCAATAGAAATGGGCTACGCCACGCCATCACATATGGGTAAACCAGGTGAAATGTGGGGTGCAGCACGCGTATTAGAAGAAACTTACGGATGGACACATGAAGAAGTTGCTGGTTTCTTAGGTGAAAACTTAGTGCGCTTTTATCGAGCGAGCTGGGAATAACTGATAATCAACTTTTAACGATAACTGAGTGCGTTAAATAAAGATTATTTAACGCACTTTACTTTGTTTTTAGACTTTAGCTATTTAGATAATAACTAACTAACTAACTAACTAACTAACTAACTAACTAACTAACTAACTAACTAAGTAAAATAGGAATGAAACATGAAAATTAAAAGTATTACTTCAGCGCTACTGCTTTCAAGTATTGCTTTATCAGCGTGTGCCGATGAAGCGAAAGCTTTACCTAAAACGATTTTTAAAAACGTCAGCATCTTTAATGGTACTGACAACAAGCTGATTAAAGGCTGTGATGTTGTTATTGAAAAAAACAAAATAACAAACGCTTGTGCGAAGTCAGTAAAAGCGGCTAAAGGCGATACCGTTATTGACGGTAAAGGTCGTACCTTAATGCCTGGTTTGATAGATGCACATGTACATTTAAACCTGCAAAATTTAGCCAACCCTGCTGCAATCGACGGGGTTAGTAACATGACATGGGAAGAAGTCGGCGCACTCGCTTATGACGCCTCTCAAGAGTATTTGTATTCTGGCTTTACGACGGTGCGTGATTTATGTGGTGCACATGATGGTCTACGTAGGCATATTGAAAAAGGCACCTTAACAGGGCCGCGCATCTATTTATCGGGTGCTTGTATCTCACAAACATCAGGTCATGGTGATTGGCGACCAGCTTCGCAAGTGGTGCGCACCAATATGAATACCACGAGCCATGTAGAAAACTTAGGTATTGTTATCCTTGCTGATGGCGCCGATGAAGTTTTAAAGGCAGCGCGAAATAACTTAGCGGGTGGTGCTGATTTTACTAAAATGATGGCAGGTGGCGGCGTTACCTCAACGCGCGATCCTTTACATTCATTACAAGGCACTATGGATGAATTACGCGCCATGGTAACGGCGACTAAGCAGTGGGACACGATAGGGGCTGTGCATGCTTATCATGATGAGTCAGTTAGACGCGCTTTAGAAGCAGGCGTAATGTCTATTGAGCACGGCAATTTAATGGCAAAAGAATCTACTTTTAAGTTAGTTAAAAAGAAAGGTGCTTTTGTAGTTCCAGCCTTGGCGGGTTTTTCAGACCAATTATTTAAGCACCCTATTTACGGTAACCCTGATTTACCTATGCGTGCTAAAGTTGAAATTTTAATAAAAAATAAAGACAATTGGATAAAACTGGCGAACAAAACCAATATCAACATAGGCTTTGGTACCGACATTGTTGTTTCAACAAAAGCAGCTTCGCGTGGTATACGTGATTTTCAGATGGGTATGTTCCAAGAAGGTTTTGGTAACTTTAAAACGCTTTATTTCATGACAGGTGCAAACGGTAAGCTTATGGGGTTAACGGGTAAAAACAATCCTTACCCTGATGGCAAATTGGGAGTTATAGAAAATGGTGCTTACGCTGATATTATTTTAGTTGATGGTAACCCATTAAAAGACTTGTCAGTTCTCGGTGCTACTTTCGATATGTGGGCAACCCCAAGAGCAACACGAAATATTAAAACTATTCCGTTTGTGATGAAAGACGGCAAGGTTTATCACAACGAAATTTAACGGACGCTAAAAGGCAGCTTATTAAGCTGCCTTTTACTTATTTACTAGGAGGCTCATCCATGAAAATTCCAGCACTATTAATCACACTACTGCTTTTAGCTGTAAGTTTGCCAAGCTTCGCAAAGTCAAAAGACTTACGTCACTTTATGTTTGTTGGTGAGCCAACCGCTGCTGCTTGGAAATTTTTAATGGATAATCCAGAAGATAGAAAGGCACAAGTAGCAGGCGCTTTTAAGGCGTTGGGCGGCGAAGTGGTCAGTTATTACTTTGGCCTTGGTGACGGTAAAAACTATATTACTGTGACTATTCCTAACGATAATGAATTAATTCAGGCTATTTATTTAATGCGCCTACCAAGCGGTTTATTAAAGTCATACCAAGTGATTGAACTCATGCCAAGTGAACAAATGAGTAAAGCATTAAAGCGCTCAGCAGAATTAATTGCTAATGATAAAACTGTAAAATAATTTAACCAATTTCACTACTTTGAATACTAGTCAGATGATAGTTAGATTTAAACTCGCTTTGGGGATTTTAGAGCTAATTCAATGCAAAAAATTTCGGCACAATCTCAATTGTGAAAAGATATGAGTTTTTATATAAAAACGACAACTTTAGGATATCTGATCTTCCGTTTTCAACTCAAAAGCTAAGGTCAGCAATTGGCTATCAGTTGACCTAAAGAGCACCCAGCTGCTAACGTCAACTAAGCGCACAAAGTGATCATCATTTATCTAAAGAATATATTCTGTTGCCTAACACCAAGACACAAAAAAGCCGCACTATCTATTAATAACAATAAAGAGTGCGGCTTTTTACTAATTACATTTCATTGCCCTATTGAAGGCAATAAAACCTAGGTTAAGTTGTTGATAGCAACTTCAGGGCTAACATCAGCATCGTAATCAACACCATCAATACCAAAACCAAACAGTTTTAAGAATTCTTGATGGTAAGCAACATAATCTGTTAATTCATCAATAGTATCAGTATCAACACTATTCCAAATATCAGTAACACGTTTTTGAACGCTATCTTCTAACTCTTTATAATTCTGACGGAAGCGACCTTCTTCATCTAAACGAGGCGAGTCACTGTAAATGTTCTCTTTGAATAAGTTAGCAATTTGCTCAATACAACCTTCATAAGTTCCATCGGCTTTCATCACTTTGAACATAGCTGAGATGTATAAAGGCATAATAGGAATAGCTGAGCTTGCTTGTGTTACCACGGCGTTTAATGAAGTAACACGAGCTTGACCGTTTAAGTCGGCTGTTGCTGCGTTAATCGCTGTTGCAGCTCTGTCTAAATCTTCTTTCGCTTTACCAATAGTCGCTTTACCATAGATTGGCCAAGTTAATTCTTTACCAATGTAGGTGTAAGCTACTGTTTTAACACCTTCAGCTAAAACACCGGCTTCACCCAATGCGTTCATCCACAATTCCCAGTCAGCGCCGCCCATTACATCAATAGTCCCTTGAATTTCAGCATCATTTGCTGCTTCAACAGAGACTTCATCAATAACACGCTTTGAGGTATTAAGGTTTTTAGTGGTAACACTTTGGCCAATTGGCTTTAACGTAGAAGAATATACTTCGCCAGTATCTGGATCAGTTCTACGAGGAGATGCTAATGAATAAACAACTAAATCAACTTTACCCATATCAGCTTTAATTGCTTCAATTGCTTTTGCTTTTATTTCATGAGAAAAAGCATCGCCATTAATGTTTTTAGCATAAATGCCAGCTTCATCAGCTGCTTTTACGAATGCGGCGGTATTGTACCAACCAGCAGAGCCTGTTTTCTTTTCTGTTGGTGGCTTTTCAAAGAAAATACCTAATGTTTTTGCATCATGACCAAAAGTCGATGTGATACGTGACGCTAAACCATAACCAGTAGAAGCACCGATAACCAAAACATTTTTAGGACCCGAAGTCGCTGATGTTTGTGCTTTTACATAAGCAATTTGCTCATTCACATGCGCTTCACAACCTACTGGGTGAGCATTAGTACAGATAAAACCACGAATTTTTGGCTTGATAACCATAAGTTAACCTTTTTATTTATATTAGTGACTCAGCTACAGTAAGTATATAGCTAAGGTTTGAAAGAAACTTTCAAGAATTTGATGTCATTGTACCTTGCCTCAAGCATAAAGAGGTATGACCAGAATACAATATAATTATTTGTTCTACTTTCCGCCGCCTAAACAGTTAGGAGAGCTTGGTGTATTGGCAGCATACTGCTCTTGCCATTCTTTTTCTGTGTAGGTATGTAACGCCAGTGCATGAATTTTTTCAGCAAGCTCTTCTGAAAGTACGGCATTTACTAAACGATGACGTTTTATTAGTCGTTCGCCTTCGAAGGCTTTGGCAACAATCACGACTTTAAAGTGTGACTCACTGCCCGGCGGCACATTGTGATTATTACTTTCATTTATCACATCTAAATGTGGTGGTTGAAATGCATCAAGCAGTTTTTGTTCGATAACAGAGGCAACAGTCATTATTTTCTCGCTGAGTGTAAAAAAAGTAGTAGGTGAAGTAGCAAATATTTTAGCTGATTTAAGAGGATAGACCAACAATATGTTGTGGATTATGGCACAATAGTAGCCAATTTTTACTGACCTTTAGCCAATTTTTATGATCAGCCCTTTTATTATTAATGATAAGAACTTATTTCTAAGCCGTTTTCCCGTTGCACAAGTAAATCGTAGCTTACAAGCATGGGATTCTGCCGATGAGTACCTAGTAAACCATGTTAATGAAGAAGGCTTAATTAAGGCTAATACAAAGTTAGCTATTTTTAATGATGCATTTGGCGCAGTCACTACAAACTTTTGTCATTCTGGTAGTGATGACGCAAACGTTATTAGCATTAATGACTCGTATATTAGTAGCCAAGGCATCAGTTATAACATTGAGCAGAATGCTCTTGATGATAGTAATATTACCCAGCTAAGTTCTCTTGATAACTTACCTAATGATATTGACGTCATTTTATATAAAATTCCTAAAAGCAAATCACTGCTCATTGAACAACTCATTCAAATAAAAAAATCAGTCAATGATAGCTGTATTTTTATTGCCGCCGATCGCGCCAAAGAAATTCACAGCTCAACGCTTAAAGTTTTTGAAAAACATTTAGGCACAACCAAAACGTCTTTAGCAGTAAAAAAAGCACGGTTGGTGTTTTGCCAATTTGATAATAAGCAAGTACACCAGTCGCCTTTCCCAACGGTGTGGCCTCTTACTCATAATTCGACTAGTGATAATTCATCAAGAGAGCTAACCATTAGCAACCACGCCAATGTTTATGCCCGAGAAAAACTCGATATTGGCGCTCGATACTTTATTGAGAACTTACCTAAAGTAGCAGCTAATAGTAAGGTTATTGATTTAGGTTGTGGTAATGGTGTTGTTGGTTTAACGGTATTAGCTAACCAAGCTGAAGCACAGGTTCAATTTATTGATGAATCTGTTATGGCTCTTGCTTCTGCGAAGCAAAATATCATGACAAACTTACCTGAAGTGCTTGAGCAATGTGAATTTACCCTTAACGATTGTTTAACCGATATAGAAGGCGGTAGTGTTGATTTGATTTTATGTAACCCTCCTTTTCATCAAAATACTGCAACCACAGATCACATTGCTTGGCAGATGTTTAAAGACAGTCATAGAGTGCTGAAAAAAGGTGGTGAATTACGTATCATTGGCAATAGACAATTAGCCTACCATATTAAATTACAGCGCCTTTTTGGTAATGAAACCTTAATAGCGAGCAATGATAAATTTGTCACCCAGTCTGCAATTAAACGATAAAAAAATAGAGAAGAAAATGAACATCACTACCTTTAAATTAATCGCCATAGCTTTATTATTTATTAGCATTGTTGGCTGTAGTACAGCACCTACACATTTGATTGTTGCGCCGCAAGTCTATCTTTCACCATCGAACCAATTATCGGGTAAAGAAGCACAATTGAACGTTGTGGATATGCGTACTAGCCCTCATATTATTCAGATATTAGAAAAGGATGAAGCGGCAGTCATTCTTTCTTCAGAGCAACGCCTCGAAGATATAATTCAAGGACTCTTAGCAAAGCAGTGGCAACAGCAAGGATTAACGTTAACTAATTCTGCAAACAATCAGGTAACCGTTAGTATCGAAAAGGCTATCATCAGTGTTGATCAAGAAAGTGTCAGTTACAGTACTCAAAGTGAAATTATCATTAAAGTGTCAATCGATAACAGCAAACAAACACTGACTAGCAGTTTTAAAAATAGAGCACACAGTGAAGGTGCTCTTAACGCCGATATTGCCGTATTAGAACGAGAGTTTAATCAGCACTTGAGTACTTTGATAAAACAAATATTAATCAGTAAAGATATTAAAACTTTCTTATAGTGGTAGGTAATTTTGAAAAATATTGTTCACTTTATAATAGCAAGCACACTGATCATTCTAAGTAGCTTTAGCTATGCGGTTGATCCAACCAATATCTATCCTAAAGTAAAATTAGAAACATCTATGGGTGTTATTGTAGTTGAACTCGATAGAGTGAAAGCGCCCATTACAGTGAATAATTTTCTGGAATATGTGGTTAAGGGTGAATATAACAACACTATTTTCCATCGCATAATAGACGACTTTATTGTGCAAGGCGGTGCTTATGACGCTAAATTTACCGCCAAAGAATTAGGCAAAAATATTGTTAACGAATCAGGAAATGGCCTAAAGAATGAAACGGGTACAATCGCGATGGCGAAAGAAAATAGACCGCATACAGCCAACCGCCAATTCTTTTTTAATCTTGCAGATAATACAACATTAGACCCTGGAAGAAAGTGGGGCTATGCAGTTTTTGGCGCTATTATTGAGGGTGAAGAAGTACTAGAAGCAATCGCTAAAGTACCAACAGATTATAACGAGGCTATGGCTTGGAATGATGTGCCGGTAAAACCTGTCACTTTAATTAAAGCAACGTTATTACCTGCTGATTAGCAGGTTTATTAATAATTTTCACCAACAGTAACTTACAAAAATACTGAATAAAAATGACTTTTTCTTTGACAAAAAGCCAACTATCACCGATACATAAGTTAGCCAATAAACTTTCTCGCAATTCAATTCAAGCCGTGAAGTAATAATAAAGGCATTAATACTTTTCGGTGAACATTAAGCCTATAGCAAACCACCGTCATCTTCTGTATCAAACGATACATGTATTTTAAGGGGACTTCATGATGATTGAACAATTCATCGATCATAAAATACTACAAATGCATGCTTATGTGAGCGCAGTTATCGAACTAAAGTTGCACTATACTGAACTCGACCATTTTATTGTAGATACCATGTCTGAGTGGACACTATTAAAAGTTATTGATGAAACGCCACACAGCGCTAAAGAACGAGTATTTTGGCATTTGATGCATGAAGTTAGCTTGCATGGTGCCCAAGCACTAACACAAGATCTATTTTTCAAAAGTGAAATGAATACCTGCTTAGATTTTTTTAACGGTATCGGTAGTTACCCTATTGATTGTATTGGCTGGCGCCCTATCCCTTAATTGAGCTGATTAGCGGTTCGCACCTAAAATACCACTCAAATATCGTATACCGCTTCTTCAAACAGCAAGCCTCTGATAAACTTAGAAGAAATAAGAACCTAATTTTAAGTTACTCGCTAATGCCCACAACTAGCCAAGTACAAAGCACCTCCTTTAAAGAAGCTATTTTAAATAAGCGTATGCTTATTTGTATTTTTACTGGCTTTAGCTCAGGTCTGCCGCTATTTGTTTTATATCAATTGGTGCCCGGCTGGTTACGTGATGAGGGCGTAAGTCTCACTGAAATAGGACTTTTCTCATTAATTGGCATCCCTTATGTGTGGAAATTCCTTTGGTCACCATTGATGGATCGCTACTCACTCGGTGTGCTAGGCAGACGCCGAAGCTGGATGTTAGTAACACAACTTTTATTATTAGGCTCTATCGCTGGTTTTGGCTTTGTCAATCCTATTATGGATATATGGTCGGTAGCCTATTTAGCTGCAGCAGTGGCATTTTTCAGTGCGAGTCAAGATATCGTGCTTGATGCTTATCGACGAGAATTATTGCCTGATAACGAACTAGGCTTAGGTAACTCGATTCACGTACAAGCATACCGTCTCTCAGGACTGGTGCCAGGCTCACTCGCTTTTATACTAGCTGATCATATGAGTTGGCAATCCGTATTCGTCATAGTCTCTGCTTTCATGTTACTAGGCGTATTACTAACACTTTTTATTAAAGAGCTTGATTCTGAACACGCCGCACCTAAAACCTTGCAAGAAGCCGTAGTATTGCCCTTTAAGGACTTTATACAAAGCAAGGGGCTTAAATCTGCCGGGTATACGTTATTGTTTCTAGTACTTTATAAGTTAGGAGACAATATGGCGACAGCCTTACAAACGCCATTTTTCATTGACATGGGCTTTAGCAAAACAGAAATAGGTGTGGTTGCTAAGACTTCATCATTAATTGCCATGACCATTGGTATAGTCGTTGGCGGTCTAGTAATGATCAAGCTAAGCATTAACCGAGCGCTATGGTTGTTTGGTTTTGTACAAATTCTAAGTATTTTAGGCTTTGCTGCCCTCGCTGAAATTGGACATAACACCTATGCTTTAGCCATGGCCATGGGATTTGAGTATTTGGGCGTTGGTTTAGGCACTGCAGCTTTTACCGCCTTTATTGCTAAAACAACTAACCCAGCCTTTGCTGCGACACAAATAGCTTTATTTACAGCATTAGCCGTAGTGCCACGCACCTTCGCTAATGCCACGACAGGCGTTATTGTTGAAGCGATAGGTTGGACGAACTTTTATTTTCTTTGTACGGCTTTAGCTGTTCCGGGTATGTTGATGCTACTTAAAGTTGCCCCTTGGAATGAAACATCCCTTAACACGAGCACAAGTTAACTATTATGATAAAATTTTTCTTTTTAATGCCTATTATTATGTGTGCCATTTGGATTTGGTATCTCAATGCCCATAATTACAGCCTTAAAGAGGGTATTAAAGGCTTCACTTATATTCTCGCTTTCAATACTATCTTTATTGGTTTCTTCGTGATGATGATTTATATAACACATTGATTTAAATAACTAATACATCACAGCCTAAGTGTGAACGTCATTCCCCTCAGAACTTAATAATCAAAGTACATATATTATTAAGACTAGTGTGGAGATATTTACCTAGCGTAAGACTCTGTTAATTTGATAAGAAACATAGCAAGCAGATTTTTAATAACATACACTACTGCTATATTTTTATAGCCTTTTATTAGTCTTATGTTAAATGTTGATCAAAGTGTTTTAGATGATATTGGCCGTGGTTTTTCCGTTCCAGCCCAGCCTAAATTACTGCTAGAGTTACTCACGCTTATGGCAGACGCAAATCCAGATATTCATGCTATTAGCCGTGCTATTAGTAAAGATATAGCGGTGAGTGCCACTATATTAAAAACCATTAATTCTCCTCTATATGGGCTAGGTAGAACAATAACTGATATTAAAATGTCGGTTAACTATATTGGTATTTTTGGTGTCGTAAGGTTAGTTACAGGTAGTTTACTCAAAAAGAGTTTTGACCCAAAAAACTGCAGTATAGATTTAGAAGATTTTTGGCAGTTAACTTCCGATATTGCCAATGTAGCTATGTCACTTGGCCAAAGGTATAAGCCTGATATTGCTAATGATAGGTTTTTCAGTTTGGGATTATTTCATGCCTGCGGTGTACCTGTAATGGCGATGAAATATAATGATTACCAACAATTACTAGATAATGCATTAACAACACCAGAGCTTGCACTCACTGAACTCGAAGAGAAGCACTATGGCGTAAATCATGCGACTATTGGTTATTACGTTGCCAGTTCATGGCGTTTACCTAAAGACGTTTGCCAAATAATTTTACAACACCGTGATAGGCATTTTATTAGTAGGCTTGATGGCTCACAAGAACAAGATTTATTTGCAGTACTTAAATTGAGTGAGTATTTAGTTTCAATGAAGTATTCAGATTGTCCCAGCGCGGACTGGTCCTATGTACAAGAAAATGTCTGCAAGGTTTTAGCTATTGATGAAGATGCTTTGCACAGCCTGGCATCAGAATTTACAGCGAGCTAATAAAGTGGAATAAAGACACAACTAAAAATATGTAATTCATTAAAAATGCTCTTGAAGCATCTTTAATGAATTATCTCTGAGTTATCACAAACCGTTAGTAAACTTCCCCCAAGAAAGTAATAACGCTCTAAAATCATCTAAACCACAACTAGCCATTTCATTTTGATCTAAATGAATATGTTCGTCTGTTAACATCTCAGGTAAACCTTCACCACTGCCGTTTAATGAACCGTTCATGCTGACATTGGTCTGTATCGAGACATCTTCATTATTTAGCGTGATAGAGTATTCACTGCCTGTGATAAGTAGCTCTTGAGCCTGGCCTGTTTCAATGTTATCTATCGCTTTTAACAAGTCCGTAAGCTTAGTGACACTATGCCCAAGCTCAACTTCCATCCAAGGGCCTATGACCTCGTGCTCTAATGAAAAGAGTGCGCGGGCTTCGCCTGTTATGGCGTCATGTACAAATTCGTATTCCATAGCCTTTCCTATCGATGGGGTATTAAATGGGCCTGCACCCGTTCCACTTGAACAGACGCATCTTCAAGTGGAACGGGTATATATTAAGTGTAGCAAAGCTTTGCAGCTTTAATAAAAAATAGTATAACTACGTGGATCGATTACTGTGCTTGCCAGTTGCAATCAAGTAGTACTTTATTATCAGCTACTTTATCTTCTGGAGCCAAATACACTTGGCCGGTAAAGGTATCATTTTTACCAATAACCCCCACGCCTTTCGGTGTACCTGTCATGACAATATCGCCATCTTCAAGACTCATAAACGTTTGTAATTCTTTCAGAATATCAGCTGGTTTTGCCATCATTAGACTGACGCCTCCCTGCTGCTTGAGAACATCATCAATCATCAGTGATAAGTTCAATTGTTGAATATCGTCTTGCTCTATACTGACAAAATCACTAAAAATAGCGGAGTTATCAAACGCCTTAGCACGTTCCCAAGGAAGCCCTTTAACTTTTAATTTTCCTTGTACTTCGCGCTTGGTTAAATCAAGACCAAGACCTACGGCAGTAAACTTTCCACCTTGATAAAGAAAACTTAATTCAGCTTCGTAGTGTAAGACATCATCATTATGCTTTGCAGAAAGCATATTATTAATTGCAGAATTTGGTTTTAAAAACACCACCATTTCATCTGGAATTTCATTGGCTAGTTCTTTGATATGGTCGACATAATTACGACCTATACAGATAACTTTTGAAGGTGTTATCGACTGTGATGATTTTTTAGCTGAAACTAAAGTGACAGTATTCATAATAGACCTATTTAGACTGTAAGGATTTATTAGCGAGCATACTAATCAGTTATGGTGTATTGGACAAGTTGATTTTTTTATTGACGGTAAAATATAAACGCATGCACCTCACCATCAAGACCAATAACCATACAAATTCAAGTAACAGTAAAATTGCAAAGACAGCATATAAACTCGGCTCAAAGAGTACTGCTACCAGTGATAAGCCACTTAAAATATGCATATAGTAAAGTACTAAACCATGTTTTTTATTTAAAAAATCATGCATATGAGGAATGAATTGCATCGCAGAAAAATCAACCAAACAGCGTTGTTGAAGATGGGTGTAACTCAGAAAGGGTAATATCTTAAGTAACATACCTTGGATCACTGAGAGTAAATAGAAGTAAATAAAAATGGCAGTCAATAGCATAGCCTTATCAGGAAGTGCTATGAATAAAGGAGTCTGTACTGAGCTATAAAAACTATCAGGTAAGAAGTATAGTATATTCAGTAGCAGTAATGTTCCCGCAGCCAATTGCCAGTACTTAATGCTGGTGTCGGGTACCTTACGTTTTCGCTGATTGATCACATAAAATAAGCTAAAAGCAAAGACACCATGACTAATAAAAAGTAACCCCAAGGCAACCTCAGCATAAAAAACATACGTTATTAGCAAGATAAAAATACTGGTCCCAAGATACTGTCTAATGTATTTCGGCATATTTGGCGCTACGTGAAACATAGGTAATACTTGAAAGCTCACGGCTACAATGAGTATGCCTGCCCAACCAACTAAGCCCATCAAAGCATGTATATCAGTCAAGTGTTTATCAAGTATTATAGATGGTAGGGCAATGCCGACTCTGTTCGCTAATAACAATACCCCAAGCAGTAGTAATATAGCTAAAGATGTAATCGCTAAGCGAAAACAGTTAATGGAATCCCCTTGGCTTATTTTCTTTATTAACACCCAGATAATTGCACTAAGATAAATACCTAACCCTAAACTAAGTAGTATTAATGCAGCCAAGGTTAACCAATTGGTTGCAAATACAAAGCTTAACATTAAGGCTATTACTCCTGCGCAATACAACGCGTGACTCGTGGTCGCAATGAGCCTAGGTTTAACGACACCAATACCACCAATTACCGGTAATAACTGTAATAATGCCCCCATCATCACCATAGTTAAAAAACCTAAGGTAAAACCATGGGTAAGCGCTAGCATATTTGGCTGCCAGCGGCTTAGCCAAAGTGTTTCCCCAGAAAATAAAACTAAGAGTGCACAAGCGATGATAAAAATAGGTGCACTTAAGAAAAAGCGAAAAGGTAAATCGATTGGTGGTAAGGCGTTAAATGACAAGCCTGACATGTTCATAGCTAGCCCTTACTTTGTAGTGCTTTGAAAATTTTGATCGTTAAGGTGTTGTTCAAACTGCTGTTGTTCTGTTTGGCGATAAATGAATAATGAAATTTGATCATCACTATGCACTAGGCAGTGATACGCCCAACCCGCTTGAGTCAGTTTTTCATACAAAGGAAAGGGCTGTCGTCTATGGGTTACGAATAAGCAGTAGCCCTGCTCCAAATTAGCCAAAGCAGTTAATATTACTGTCATTGGCTCAGGTGGAGCGAGTTCACTTACATCTACGGCAACAAACTCCATGATCGCTTAAACAGCTTCGTTGGCTTTAAAGCCCTCGATAAGCTGCTCGCCATCGCTTAAGTGTTGCGCCATCATAGGGTAAAGCATCATTTCTTCTTTCATATTATGCTGCTGCATCATTACCATCAAGGTTTCAGATAAACCTAAGTATTCATCTTTATCTTTGGCAGCCAGAGCATTATCAAGTGATTGTACCAAAGCACGCATTTGTTGATGTTCCATTCGCATGACTTGTGTCGGCCCTGAGGTCATACCGGTAGCTTGTTCAAATTGTGGAAATAAAGTGTCTTCTTCTTGGGCTAAATGCTCAGTTAATTCACTGGCGAATAGCTGCCATTTAGTTAATGCTAATGACCAATCTTTATCAGCAACAGCGGCTTCCGCTTCAGAAAAGAACTCATCACATTCTCTATGCTTGGTTGTCATGTACTCTGGAATTGAACTCATAATTTTTCCTACTCTCTATTATCAATAGGGGCATGTTAAAGCAGGAACGAGTGTTATGTTTTGACCTACAATAATAAATCCCAAAAAAGAAAAGATCATTGAAAAAATCAAAACAGGATAAACGAAGAAACAATGAGGATAAACCAGCGCGACGTTTAACAAAATAAAATATCGCGCTTAGCAGGGGTAACCGGAGAGTTTACGCTAGTCTTTTACCGCTAATAAATTTCGAATTGAAATGGTGATTTCTTCGATATTATCGACATCAACCGGTGCAATAAAAATAGTGTCATCTCCAGCAAGTGTACCCAATATACCGGCTGATTCACCCATGCTATCAAGCATACGAGAAATTAATGGCGCAGCCCCAATACCTGTTTTTAAGATGATTTGCATTTGATTATGCTTAACACTCAAGACCACAGATTCAATTGATTGCTTTGATTTTGGTACTGCCAATTCATCTGGCAGAATATAAATCATTTCATTATTAGTATTACGTGTTTTAACTGCACCGAGCTTAGATAATAAGCGAGAAATTTTCGCTTGTGACATATCTTCGAAACCCTGTGAAGCAAGAGCTTCAGCTAACTGACCTTGAGAACCGTAACACTGCTCTTTCAATAATCGTTTAAATGCTTGAACTAATAGGGATTCTTTCTGCTTTCGATTGCTAGTCATTTAGCTTCTTCATATAATTAATTGGTATATACTAATTCTACACTATTGATACTCAATTAGTGAATATTTATTCAGTAATAATTATATTTTTTAGGCTAATATTGCCGTCATATGATTATCCCAGCATAAATCATCAAAATCAGCTATCACTTGATAAGGTTTCAAGGGGATTATGCGAAAGGCCCCCTAGCCTTTTAGTAAAAATGAAGTCTCCAGCTACAAACTCATTCGATTGTACTTATCAAAAAGTAATAAATTCAAATTCTTGGAAAGAATAACCTAGCTAATACAAATAAATAATGGGCCATAAAGCCCATTATTTATTAACTAGTGTTATTTACTGGTGACTATAATGACATAACAAAATCTAATAACGCTTGTCTATCTGCTTGAGTCATAGCCATGAAGTCTGTTTTGCTTTGCTGCGCTTCACCACCGTGCCATAAAATAGCTTCTTCAACGGTTGCAGCTCTGCCATCATGTAAAAACCCTGCGGCTGGATTAACCGTTTTAGTTAATCCTATTCCCCACAATGGTCTCGTTTTCCATTCAACGCCAGTCGCTGTGAAATCACGACGATTATCAGCTAAACCTTCACCTAAGTCATGTAATAACATATCGGTAAATGGGTATATTGTCTGACCTTTGAGTCCATTAGGTGCAGGTAAACCACCCACTAGGAGCTCACCTGTTGCGGTAGTAAATTCAGGTTGATGACAACCTGTGCAATTAACTTTATCGAAGAGCTGAGCACCTGCAATCACAGAGTCATCATCAATATTACGTCTTGCTGGTACCGCTAATGTTTCGGCATAAAATACCACTTCATCTGAAAACTCTTGCGATGCTTCAGTATTACCTTGTTCATCAACACCGGTATCAACAAAATTTGTTCGTGTTAAATAACTTTCATGCAAAGGTGTGTTAGCAATACTTTCATCTGGAAATAATGGATTAGTTACCCCCATATCGCCTCGCAACGCCCCAAGAGATTGCACACGAACACTCGGTGTACTGGCTTTCCAACCAAAGCGACCTAAAGATACAGGGATCGGGTCATTATTTTTTGCTTTGACCGGATCAAACACCCAATTTGGACGTCCAGATATTCCATCTTCATTTGCATCGTTTTCATCGGCAATAGCCAAAATGTCCGCTTCATTGATAAGTTCAAGTAAGCCTAAACCAAAAACTGGCATACCATTTCTCGGACTATATCGAACATTTTCTTGCAAAATAGCACTATCTAAACGATTTTCAGCGCTAACATCATAAGGCTGTTCAATGGTAAATATTGGCTTTTTAAGTTCAACGGAACTGCCATCGGCATATTCCACAGTTGAATATTCATATGCAAGATAAACATCGGCTTGACCAATGAATGGGTTTTCTTGCCAATCATCTCTGGCTTTTAATACGCCTCGATGAAATAACTGTGTGCCAAAACCATCGACACCTAGGTTTTTACAGTAATTGTTATCTACAGATGGATTAGAACACTCACCATCATCAATACTCATGCGTAAGAAAATCCCTGCTTCAGGACCCAATAAAACACGCTCTTGCCCTTGAGCTAACGTAATCGTTGAAGATCGGCCATCTCGTTGATGACAAGAATTACAATCTTGGTTATTAAAGACAGGCCCTAACCCATCAAGTTCAGGATGTTCACTATTAGGCGCCGTAGTAAATGCTGTTTCAAAATGGGCATCACCCGCTAAATGTTTATCTAACTGTTCAGTCGTTAGATTAGGCATAGGTGTTGAAAAACCATGCCCTGAATCACTCGCGCTTACCGCGGTAGCATCACCACCTAATTGACTTACATGGGTATAAGAAGCTTGGGATACTTCTTCTTTTTCATCTGAGCTGCTTGAATTACAGCCAGAAACAATTATCGAACTTGCGATAACCACGGCCAAGTTTGACCATTTTGCTCTTCTTAAATATTTCATAGGGAATACTTCCAGGATATTCTTCTAAAGGTGTGCATCCGTGCACGACATTCATCCTTGAAAAATACTCATCATAACTAGCTAAACGACTACGATTGTTGCCATTCTTTCAATTGCGTTAACACATCATTCTCTAACGAGGTTTGCAATGTTGTTAACTTATCAATTGCGGTTTGAATTCGAACGCGAGCATCTGCATCATTAATGGCCTGTCTAAAAGGTAGGTCATTGTCACCAGCAATGGCTTTAATGGCTGCAATAGCATCAACTATTTCGGTATCGACGCGAGTTGCAATAGCAGCATCCGCTGCTGTGACGAAATCAATGATGCCAGCTTTATCTGCTTGCCCTAGGAATTCACCGCGATAAACATTTTGAACACCTTGAATATTGTCAGTAAAATCAGCTAGAGAGTTCCAGCTATATTGTGATTCTACTTTTGTGGTATCAATATTATCGATACTACTGCCAAAAGGTTCAGAAATTTTGCCATTACCTACTTCATCAACTATACCGATCATGCCGTTAATTAATTCTTCAACTACACCTAACTGAGAAGAGTAAACTGCATTGTCCGGTGTGAGTAATAAATCTTTATAGGCTGGAGAGTTAGCATCAGTTGCATCAGTAGCGACAGTCCATGCATCAAACAATGTTTGCGTATGCGTTTTAAACACTTCTGCAGCCGCCGATAAGTATTCACGCTCTAAGACTGTCATTTCACCAATAGCTTTTTCATTGTCGGCAACACCGTCACCAAACAATAGAAATTCCATGGTATGGAAACCTTGCACGTCATCATTAAATGCCTTTAATTCAGTCGCGTTAAAGCCAGATTGTGTATCTAACAATGCTTGTAAATCACTAGTATTTAATGGCCAAGTATCCAAGTGAGGGTCAATTGAAAGTGCATCCACTGGGCCGAAGATATGAGACTCCCCTTGCTCCCAATGTACGCGAACATCTTTCCAAGCTTGCTGCGCTGCTGCTAAATTTTCTTCCGTAGGCGTATTAACTAGCGTTTGAGTTGCTAATAAGTAAACGGCTGCTTCATCATTAAGATTTTTATAGCCTGCAACAATCACATCATTGGTTAAATTGGTGATCATTTCCGTTGCTTCAAAGGAAAACCCTGTTACATCTGGAGTTACAACTGGAGTTACTTCTGGAACAACGACAGGAGCATTTGAAGAACTACCGCCACAGCCAGTAAGAAGTGCGCTCGATAAGGCCAAAGCCAAAAGTGATTTTTTTAACATTTTATTATATTCCTTGTTTAAATATTGATATTGATTAACTAGGGTCTGTTAACCTTTCGCGGTTAAATTTTGTTCGCCTTTTTTAAAGAGAGTAAAACGCTTTTAGCCGAATCCTTCGGACAGCGTTTGTAGGATCTTTTTACTGCGTTATCGCCTTTTTATGTGGCGCTACATGGATGTAGCCTATTAGACAATGCAGGAGCACATTGTCCTGAATAACCAGATGACAAATGCTCTGCCTTGTATAAATACCCAACAATTCGCTGCAAAAACAATCTCGAAAGTTCAACAGACCCTATTATTAAAATTTTATATTGAGAAAAAGTAACCCATCGATAAACTGAAGCTTGTGCTGTCATCCAAATCACTTTGTGCATACATCTGTTGTGCTACTTGTGCTTTTAAGACAATGTTTTTGATAGGAAAATAATTAATGCCTAAAGCAATTGATTCTTTATTAAAGCGGTCGGTTGCATTGCCCTGCTCAACTTTTTTAATTGGGTTGGCATATTCATAAGTGGTGTATAAATAAAGAGGATTGCTTAAATTAAAAAGACCTTGGCTGTTATAGGCTAACTCAACAAATGACGACTCTGCTTCACTGCCCAGCTGGGCGAAGTTACCTGGCTTCAAACCTGGTGTAGTTTTGTTGGCATTGGTTATCGCTTGGCTATCGTCTAAAGTACCAAATAGATATTGTCCTCTGATTAGCCAATTTTCGTAACTGTAAGCACCGTGAAGACCTATGATAGTGAGGTTTCCATCACCAGCAACCTTAGTGGTATTATTACGGTTACCTGAGGTATCACCCGTGTAGTAACTAACACCAAAGCCTTTACCCGCTTTTATGTCGCCGTAATCTAGGCGAAGGGTTAGTGCTAAGTCATCAGCATTAACTTGTTCAAATCTTTTTTGATGTCCTGTAGCTACCCATTGATACGTTCGAAAGTATTCTGAATTTAAACCCGTTGTTATTAAGGTTTGTGCAGTGAACCCCTGCCACTTGCTAATTAAGTTGACACCGGTTTCGTGCCATACTTGTGGAATGAGTGTCGCTTCACTCCAATGACGTTGGGTCGTAAAGTACTGACCAGGTTTATGTAAATCAGTACCTAAACCGACAGGAACAAAGATATGACCCATTTTAATAGTGAAATTTTCATTGGCTGTATATTTTGCTTGTAGCTTTTCAACTATTACTTCGCCACCCGCTTCAATTTCTGTTTCAAACTCACCAAACTCTTCAAAACCATCATATTCAAGTGTTGAACCTACTCCACCATGTTCATATTCAAGTTCTATTTCTACTTGCCATTTAGCATCAAAGTCGTAAACAAATTCTAAGACAACTCGCTCTAAATCTGTGGTCGCTTTTCGCTCAGGGTCGGTATCTTGGATATTACGATAAATCTCTTCGCTCTTATAAAGCACACTACCGTATGAGTTGATTTGCCAGTTTTTGTCATTGTTATAACCTGCTGGTTTTTCCTCGTGACGTTGCTCTTCAGCGTTTATTACTGTTGTTTTTAATTCGGCTAATTGTTTTTCAATTAGTTGCAGTTGCTCTTTCTGCTTTAATATTTCAGTTTGAAGTTCAATTTCACTAGCCGCAAAGCTTTGATGATGAACGAGAAACAGAGTATTTATGGCTACAAATTTTAGGACGTTATTCATGGTATCACTCAAATAAAAACGAGAATTAATATTATTTGCGCTAATGATAATGACACTTGTTTACAATTACAAGTGAGAATTGTTGTTATTTGTAATAACTATGGGGTAGATCAATTTTTTGTTAAAGCTCAAGCAGACCTAAATGAATCCAAACTCCATGACGCTTACTAGACACATCAGAATGTACGCCACTGTTAATGATGACTTTTATGATAATATTGACGCTTAGTGAGTTACTTTTTGAAACCTATCTTTACAATTGAACTTAATAATTTTGGCTGTTTTTTTTGACTAAAAGCTATCACTAGCGCACACTCCCCTGTCGATATTTATTATCAAAAAAATTACAGTCAAATAACAACTAAATAACATAAATGTAGTCACCAAAAACAATTTGATTCAGTTCAAAACTACATAAGAAAGTAGGATAGCTATGATTAAAATGAAACAATTTCTGAGCTGGTCAGTGATACTGCCAACACTAGCTCTTAGCGCAGGTTCGGCATTAGCCGATGAAGGTATGTGGCAACCAAATCAATTACCAACTATTGCCAAGGAATTAACCGAAGCGGGTTTAAAGTTAAATCCAAATGATTTAACCGATCTTACTGGTTTTCCTATGGGTGCCATTGTTAGTTTAGGTGGTTGTACCGCATCATTTGTTTCTGATCAGGGGTTGGTAGCAACGAATCACCACTGTGTTTACGGTTCTGTTCAATACAACTCAACCGCAGAAAACAACTTACTTAAGAATGGTTTTTTAGCTAAGAATTTCGCTGAAGAATTACCGGCAACACCAGGTAGTCGCATTTATGTAACAGAAGAGATTACTGAAGTAACTAAACTGGTTAAATCTGGCATTACTGAAAAAATGTCAGGTAGTGCTCGTTATAAAGCGGTTGATACCAATTCAAAAAAATTAGTTGCTGAATGTGAAAATGATGATAGATACCGCTGTAGTGTGGTTAACTTTCATGGCGGTTTAGAATATTACTTATTCAAACAACTTACTATTCGTGATGTGCGTTTAGTACATGCACCTGCAAGCAGTATTGGTAAATACGGCGGCGATATTGATAACTGGATGTGGCCACGTCATACAGGTGATTACGGTTTTTACCGTGCCTATGTTGGTAAAGATGGTCAACCTGCTGATTTCAGCAAAGACAATGTTCCATACAAACCTAAGCATCACTTAAAAGTAAACAAAAGCAGTGTTGATGACGGTGATTACATCATGGTTCTTGGTTATCCTGGCCGAACTAACCGTTACCGTACGGCCTATGAAGTTGAAAATACTTTCTCTTGGACGTACCCACACGCTAAAGCTTACCGCGAAGAAATTATTGATTTAATTCATACGCATTCAGAAGTAGGTAGTGAAGCGCGTATTAAATATGAAAGCACATTAGCTGGTCTTGCTAACTATGCTAAAAACTATGGTTCAATGATCCACAGTTACAACAAAGGGTCTTTCTTACAACGTAAGCAAGAACTTGAAACAAACTTAGCTAACTGGTTAAACAGCAGTGCAAAACGCAAAGCCCAATATGGCGAAGCGTTATCTGGTCTAGATAATTTAGTTAAGATGGATGATAAACAGCAAGCTCGTGATTTAATTTTAGGTTACATGCGTTACAGCAAAATGTTATCAACTGCGAAAAAACTTCATCGTTTAGCGGTTGAAAATACTAAGCCAAATATTGATCGTGAACGTGGCTATCAAGAACGTGATATTGCCCGTTTTGAACAAGGCATGAAATCTGTTGATCGTCGATATGATGAAAAAATTGATAAAGAAATTCTTGTCGCTATGTTAACGCATTACATTGCTTTACCTAAAGCAGAGCGCCTAAAATCATTTGATAAATTCTTTGGTTTAACAAATACCACGGCTAAAAACTTTAACGAGAAGAAGCTTCGCAAGCAATTAAAGAAAATGTATAAAAACACTAAGCTTAATTCACAAGAACAGCGTTTAGCGCTTATGAATAAGTCTGTAAGTGACTTTAATAAGAGCAAAGACCCGTTTATTCAATTAGCTGTATCTAGTTTTAAAGAACGTAAAGCCATTGAAGACAAATCTAAAGAACTAGCAGGTAATATCCAAGCTTTCCGTCCTAAGTATATGGAAGCGCTTATTGCTTATTTCAATGATAATGATTTACCCGTATATGCCGATGCGAACAGTACTTTGCGCATTACTTATGGCAATGTAAAAGGTTACTCGCCTCAAGATGGTTTAACGGCCACGCCTTATACAACGCTTGAAGGGATTGTTGCTAAAGATACCGGTGTTGCACCATTTGATGCACCGCAAAAGCAATTAGACCTTATCAATAAAAAGCAATACGGTGAGTATGCGAAAAAAGCAATTGGTTCAGTACCCGTTAACTACTTAGGCACACTTGATATTACCGGCGGTAACTCAGGTTCACCTACGCTAAATGACAAAGCTGAATTTGTTGGTTTAGTATTTGACGGTGTATATGAAAGCATTATTGGTGATTGGGATTACGATACTAAATTGAATCGCTCAATTCACGTTGATGTACGTTATATGCTTTGGGTTATGGAGCACGTAGATGGTGCAACTAACCTAATAGAAGAAATGGATATTGTTGAATAGAATTTAGCTTATTCAAGTATCACTATAAAAATCCGGCCATGTGCCGGATTTTTTGTTTAAAGAACAGCTAAAGCTTGAAAACCTAATTTATGACCTTATCTCATAAATAACTTAAACAATCATTAGTCAGGTTACTGATTGGAACTTAATGGTTTTTTATCCCACTGAAACATGCATTTTTAATGGTCACGGGTATAGATGCAAATAAAGGAGAAATGCATGCAGAATTTTATCATCAAACTCGTCTTGTTACTCTGCGCCTCACTCTCATTACATTCAGCATTAGCACTTCCTTTATCTTCAGTGTTGGCAAGCGACTATCACGCAGTTACACACAGTGATGAACTCGCAGGTCAACTCAATACCAATAGTGCACTTAAACACTTTAGTCATCAGCAAAACCCACAGTCAAAATTGCACGCAAGTTTACTCAAATTATTGCAACAGTCACCTAACGATTATCTCGTTCATGTGCTCTTTATGACCACAGCTAATGTGCTTGATGCCTATTTTTCACAAAGCGATGCGCGAAGAACTACAAAGCTGTCATATCAAACACAACGAGTAACGCATATAACTATTCTAGGCACACATAATGCCTTATACACTCAAAAAAACTCTTACCAAGCAAAACTGCAAAGTCAGCAAATCATTTCTTAATTTACCGTTTACGTACTCCCGTACCTGTTGTTTAAAGCAACGAGCAGTTTATTTTAGGAAATCCCCATGGAAGACATGTTATTTATCATGCTAGCCCCTTGGTTAGTATTTGTTGTGCTGGCAATTTTTGCCTGCTTATTATTAAAACTTGCGAGAAAGCGTAAAGGAATCGCTTTTGCTTTTGGCGTATTTGTGCAGATGTTTACTCCTGATCCTATGGTGGAGCAAACCATTAAAATGGTTCAAGTAGATAAACGAGTGGTTAATAAAAAAGATGTGCAAAGTTCCCAGAAAAAAAGCTAAGCTTTCATAGGAACTTGAGCTTTGGATAAGCTTTTGATTTTACTTTAACACCAAGCACTCATTATCCAGAGTGCAGGTTAAGTATCCTTTGCTGCTTTGTTTTCCGCTGATTTGAACTTAATGGTATTATCAAAAGCATCCGGATTTTCAAGGCTTATTAAGTCTTCAGCTGTTGGTAAAGAATCATTGGAGACAAATTGAATAACACTAGGATCAGGCTGACAAAAAAGTATATCGAATGCCAACCGGTCTAAGCCATATAAACCACGATGGATCATATTAGCTGAAAAGATTAATAAGTCTCCTGCGGATAACTTAATGACCTTGCCTTGCGAAAGCGCTTGGTCATTTTTATAGCCATTTTGCTCTAATCTTACCTCAAGCTCTTCAGTAGAGTCCCAACGTTTATGTGTACCCGGTATTAATTCAATACCGGGCTCATCCAACAAAGGTAGTCGAAAGTGAATCACATCAGATGCCGATAACGCTGCTTTTTGCTGCTCAACAGAAAGATGATATTGTGGGTCTCTATGCCAATAGTTACTCTGCTTAGGGTTCACCGGATTAAAAAATAATTGTGTATTTAAAAAACAAGGTTGTTTGGAGATGAGTTCATTAACAATAGACATCAACTTTTCTGAAGCAATAAAATCAAACAGCACTTGTCGCTGTCTATCATTTAAGTACTCTTGATTAGTCAAATAAGCTGAATTCACCGCGCTCTGTGCATAATAAGTGGCATTATCCTTTTGCCATAAACGATGAAATTCCGCGATTACGTTATGTAATTTTAATACTTCATTTTCATTGAGAAAGTCCCGAATAAGTAAGTACCCACTTTCCCTGTAAAATTCATTCATTATAAGTTACTCACTTAATTCTTGTTTTCACATTAACGCCCGCTATTAACTTTCCGCTCAACATCAACATCAAGAATTTGTAGTTAGCATTTTTTTCACGCCAGTATAATTTTGGTAAAATTCAAGGTGCGCTGCTTTAGAGAAATTGTCATCCCTGATTTCGTATTGAGAAATCCATTGTATAAGCATAGTTAAGTTCGCATCTTGCTCAGCTTTTGACGCGTACTTATGCGGTTCCCAAGATCTATTATTGGCATTAACAATACAACTCTCAACAGATAAATTCATATAGATAATCTCTGTTGATTTATGCTCTGCGACCTTCAATAAATCACTATAACATCCCTCAACAACCCAGTATTTATGCTGTCGCATAAAGCTTTCAATGGCTTTAGCACTTTCAACTAGCGGAACCCTAGTTGGTGGATTGGTCGCTTGCCAAGCAAGTAAATCGAGATCTAAGTGCGCTAATTGTTGTGACACAGCCAAGCGCTTAGCTAAGGTTGATTTACCACTAGCTGAA
The DNA here is from genome assembly GCA_913058405.1 of uncultured Colwellia sp. Taxonomy (GTDB): domain Bacteria; phylum Pseudomonadota; class Gammaproteobacteria; order Enterobacterales; family Alteromonadaceae; genus Colwellia. The sequence goes on from CAJXRC010000007.1 coordinate 33,161, forward strand.
TTACCAAAAACTAACACTTTTCTCAATATTCTTTCCTCGCAGCTGAGAACCTCAATCAAGATGCATATATCAGTGTGCTTCTTGATTGACGCTCAATATAGGTTATCTAATATCACATACTTTCATCACTTTAAAAATAGATAAACATTGTTCTCCAAGCTCACTTAGTTTATTGAGTTAATGCTTGCCATGCTTCTACGGCTTCAGCTTGACCATTTTGAGATTTGATATACAGGTTTAGTAACTTCAATTCATTACTTTGTCTTGCTTCTATGGGTTTTGCTGGCACTTCAATTAAGGATATCCCTGTTTGCTGACCGCATGCTTTAAAATAAGCTTTAAACTCACTGACGCTAGAACATGTTTTACTGTCACCTTGATAGGCTTTCACTAAACTATGCACATCAAATTCACTGTCATTACAGTGATAAATAGCACCATCACCACTTTTGCCTAAGTGAAAAACATTATTACGCATATAAACGATGGTAACGTCTGATTTATCCTTTAAAAAATGGATCAATTCATTTAATTGAAAATGAAAACCACCGTCACCAATAATCACAACAGCACGTTCCGCTATTTGTTGTGATTTTATGCGTTGAGCAACAACTCTGGCATAAGGTAATGCCGTACCCATTGCGCCATACCAAGGGTTAGTTAACCAAGAACGACCAAGTATTGATTGGCGAACTTTTAAACTGTAACTAGCAAAGTATGAATTACCCACTTCAGGTAAATAAACATAGGTATTTACATCTTGTGCCTGAAGATCGTTGAGTGTTTGCGCTAAGTTATTAAAATCAATGTCATCATCACCTCTAGCTAATTCATTACTTTCAAGCTGTGGCGACAGAGCTGTAAAGCCTCTTTGAGATGGCGCTGTAAACTCGAAGGGGTTAATATCTTGCTCCATCAAGCGCTCAAAGATAGCGATAAGGTCTTTCTCTAATAGTGACCCACCTTTTAACAGTGTTTTATTGCCAAAGTGCTCCATTTTATGGGTACCGGTACCAAAGGCAATATTACTGTCTTGAGGGAATATGCTAGTAGCAATATCAATAACGTAATCAACTTGTTGCTCAATATAATCACGACCCGTCGTTTGGGTAAAAATACCATTATAAGCACCTAAACATAATGGTGCGTATTCATCAAAAAGTCCTTTAGCAAACCAAGTAGTAGCATAGGGAATATTAAATTTATTCGCGAAATTAATGATCAAACACTTAAGTTTTTCATTGTGCTTTAAGCGATCACCTAAATAGAGCATAGGTGCTTTAGCTTGGGACAATTTATCTAAAATATTATCAACAATTAACTCTGTTCCCGCTAAAATATTACTTCCGCAGCAAATGTTATCTAAAGTGCTTGGTAGCTTAATGGGCTGAGTTTTAGCAAAGACTTGGTCGCGTGGCACTTCTATAAAAACGGGCTGCTTATTCTTATACGCTTCACTGACAATTTGATAAAAACGTTGTCCTGCAAGATTAGGGTGGCCTTCTACCCGCTGCCCTTGCAAACGCTCAACGCGCATACCCAAGGCAGAAAAAGCTTCTAAAGCATTATCATACTCAGCTTTCCATGAGGCATTGGGGTGAATAGTATGATGAATCGCCACTTGGTTTACTTCACTTTCTGCAGGAGCACCTGAAATAAAGACGACAGGCAATCCCTCTGTTACTGCTAATGCCGCGGCACTGGTACAAGGTAAGCTACCAACCATATAGGTCGTTAAACAAAACCCCATACCGTCGACTTCTGCTTGAGCACACGCTGAAAATCCTGCATGCATTTCATTACTTGAGGGATTAATTTGAATGCCTTCGCCATGCTCATTAACACTGAGAGCTGCTATTAAGTTAGCCGCGAAATCGCCACCAACACCATAAATGTGCTGCCCACCAAAAAAGCGAATAACATCGCTCATGGTTTCACCTAACGTAGGTAATTGCTCATTGTAAGCTTTGCCAAAGTTCATTTCATACGACATGTTTTAATCTCTCTTATAAAGTTTATCTCTGTACTTTAAAGGGCTATAAAACAACCAATATGATTAAGATCATCTTTTATGATTTTTAGATAAAATCACCATAAAGCCGTGTGTGCAGTCTTTTTTACAGTTTTTGTAAAGGTGTAATTGACGAGTGGCTGTTCAATTGATTTTAGTCTTGCTGGAGAGATTGAAACCGAGGTAGGGTAAATCTGATAGAAAAGTGAGGAGTGCTCATCTTTAAAAAAGCATTCCTCACGTATCAATAAGTATTAGCTATTTTAGCTGAGATTAAATTTTCTCAAACAGCATAACAAAGCGATCCGTTTTACGACGTAATTCAGGAACAAAAACTAATTTAGAATGATCATCTGCATTGTTTTCTAATATTTTAGAAGTTTTAATTAATTTAAAGCCACGCTTTTCTAGATCAGCCTTAACAAATGCGCTATCAATTCTATGCAATGACTTAACATCACGGATACCACTATTTGCTGCCGCATCGTGATCGATAACTAATAATTTCCCGCCTGACTTTAATGATTTAAGCACTTGTGGCATCACTTCATCAGCAGTGAAGTTCCAGCTATCCTCTTGGAAAAACATGTCATGAAACCCCAATACTAAAAAAGCACTATCATAGGTATTTTCACTCAGTTTTAAGTCATCCGCCTCGCTAAGTAAATAAGTGACATTTTTTAATCTGTCATTGGCAAGCCTAACCTTAATCGATTTTTCTGCATACTTAAGGTAAGCCTTAGGTATTTGTAAGGTGACTTCCCCTTTTTCGCCAACTACTCGCGATAATAGTTCAGAATAATAGCCACCACCAGCTAACAAATCGAGTACCTTATCTCCTTTTTTAACACCGACAAAGTCAATTACTTTTGCAGGTTTTCTGCCACTATCTTGTTGAGTATCGTCATCGCTTCTACCTGATAAGTCGAGCGAACCAGCTAAAAGCGGTGTACTAAAAGCGAATAAACTAAGTGCAGAGAGTAGCGCTAATTTAGTGCTAACTTTCCTTTGAAATATTTTCTTTTTCATTGTTAATTCCCTGTCAGTTATGAAAGCGATAACGTTATTTAAATCGTTCATATTGAGTTTAATGCGCTGCGAAAATGTCATAATTAAATGCACCTTTAACGCGTTTATTGAACTAACAGTCTATAACAGCATTTTCATTGAGCAATAAGTAACTTGTTTCAAAATATGTAACCCACGTTGATTTAGTGCAGATTAGGCGCAGGAAGCACTTCAATTCGATTACGACCATTTTCCTTGGCTAGATACATGGCTTTATCTGCATCATTAATTAATTGATCTAAGTTTTTATGTCGATCACTGAGCATGGAAATACCGATACTTAAGGTCACGCATATTTTTTTCCCTTCCATTGCCACGCAATGCCTAGCGAGTGAATATTGTATACGATTAGCTGTTTCAATCCCCCCAGCTATATCGCAGTTTGGTAAAACAATAATAAACTCCTCACCTCCGTATCTAGCTAAAAAGTCAATATCGCGTATCTCTTGGTCACAAATTTTGCAAATGTGTATTAATAACTCATCGCCAAATAAATGACCAAACTCGTCATTTACATTTTTAAAAAAATCACAATCTAACAGTAATAATGTCAGTTTATTGTTACTTCTCATTGCACGAGAGAATTCCATATTTGCTCGTTCAAAAAGAGCGCGTCTATTAGCCACTTTAGTGAGAGGGTCAGTTCTGGATAACAGCTCTAACACACGTGTTCTTTCATCGACTATTTTTTTCATAACCGTTAAAGAAACAGTAGACTCACTTAATTTTTCATTCATGATATTAAACGCTTCAGCGATACTATCAAACTCTTGTGAGTGATGTGAAAGCTGAATATTTTGATAGTCACCACTGTGGTTTTTCTCAAAGGCACTTTTAACTTCATTCAATGACTTTCTAACTATAGAGGTCAAAGTAAAAGCGCCAAATAACAAAGCGAGTATACTGACAGCGGAGACTGAAATAATTAAAACAGCCTGTTTTTTTATGGTGTTGTAGATATCTTTTTGTGCAATTGCTGACAAATGTAGAGCATCTGATCGAATAGCTTCAAGCTGTATCATCAACTTTGTCTTCAAATGTTTTTTAATTATCTCGCTGGCATTTTTTAATTTATTTTTATTTATCAGGATGAAAAGACTTTTTAAACTTTCATTTTGACTCTGAAGACTGTTCTGAATGGTTTGTTGTTGTGATGTTAATTTGGGGGATGATTTAAGCAGAGAAGTTAACTTTACTTCTAATGATTGCCAATCATTAATGCTGTAATTACTATCATAAATATTATCATTGGCAACCAGTTGTTTTAATGTATTTGTTTGGTTAGTGAGCTGTTGTGCATAATTATTTCGACTAAAAGCAAGTTCTATTGCCTGTGATGACCAGATGACACTGCCAAGTAATAATATAAATAAAAAACAGCAACCTAGGGTGAAAAAAAAGATACGTTGCAACAAACTGATATTCATCGTTAACCATCCTTTATTGGGGAATATTTACCGCATTTGGCATAACTTGAAGCATAGCTCTACTGTCAATAAAGTGTTCAATATTAGGCACTTCATTAAATTGAGTCATTTGGGTCGCAACAGCCCAAATTGCTTGTGATTCAACACTTAACATTAACGATTGATTGAGGCCTAGTTTGAATATGTAATCAGACCATACCCAGTCAATAAACTCAGCGGTAAGTTTGAGCTCATTCATAACAATTTGTTTAGACTCCGTCGGATGAGAGGCAATATAATCCATGGCGATACTCAACCCTTGGAGCACACATTTTGCTTTTTCAACCAGTAAATTATCTGCAGTTACCGAAATTAAATTAAAACTCAATGTATTTAATCCTTTAGTCTTGTGGATTTTAATTTGACCATTAAGTAATTGAGCACTTTGAAAACCAAAGGGCTCCCAAGGCAAAAAGGCATCAATATCTTTATTAATAAAACCGTTAACTAACTGCTCAGGCTTGTAATGATAAAGCTCAACATCTTCTGTGGTTAAGCCATCAAGCGCTAACAAAGTACTTAAAAAGTATTCACTCGCGGTACCTTGAGTTACACCAATATCCTTGCCTTTTAGGTCTAGGGTTGAATTGATTTTTGCGGAAGTTCTAGTAATGAGTTTTACATCATTATCCGATTGAACAAACATTGCATGAGTGACAAATGCTTTGTTGGCCAAGCTTTGAAAAGCAATAACCGAATCTGAACTAGTACCAAAGTCGACTTCGCCATTAATAACTTTGGCAAACGCTCTTTGACCTCCAACTACTTCATCAAATTTAACACTGACGCAGGTTTCATCAAAGGCTCCGATAGCCTTAGCAACATAGAAAGGTGTTGATAAAGGGGTTTTAGAAACCGCTATCATTAGTGGGTATTTCGGCTGTTGCCATTGGGATTCGAAATTTGAATAAAACCACGCAGCACTGATAAATACTAGCAGCGTGATCAAAGACAAAGTCAGATTTTTGTTAATCAAAATTATTAATACAAAATAAAGGTTTTTTTAAGTATAGAAAGAATTCATCATTTTGGATCATTGTACTGAAAATTCCTTGTTCACCAATAATCTCAACATCGTAATAAACAACAAATATTAAACAAAAAACATTTTGTTCTTCGTTTTTAGTACTTCAAATTCTATAGCAGATACGCTATTTGCTTCTGCTATCAAGGGCCCCTGCCTAAACTGACTACCTAATAAATATAATAAATACCTTGCCAATAATGTGACCATTAATTTTTCTGAGAGTACCAAGCTATTTGCCATTTTAAACGAGTATTAATTACACTTTCTAACAGTTTTTCGACACTTAGATTACTGATTTACACATTAGTATTGGTCAAAATTAGTCCATACCTAATGCATCTTACTCCGAGAAAAAGACAGGGAAGCTAGAAATGAAAGCAACATCCACTACTTGTATCGCAGGCTCACTATTAATGTTAATAGCGACACTGCCTGCCACTACATTAGCCGCATCAGAAGAGCGCGCTGAAAAAAATTCAAATACAAAAGCAGCTAAAGCAACCAATATAAAGTCTACGGATCAAGAAATTGAAGTTATCGAAGTCACCTCAAGACGTAATCAAGCCAATAGTGAGATGACGGAACAAACGGAACAGTTAATGGGCGTTGCCGGTATTGGTAATGACCCATTGAGCGCGGTTTATAGTTTACCTGGTATTGTTTATGCTGGTGGTGATACTGGTTCACCGGCAGTGCGCGGTTCTTCTCCTGAAGATAATGCCTTTTACATTGATGACATGCCTGCAGGTTACATATTCCATTTATTTGGTGACAGCATTTTTAACGAAAACCTCATCCAAGATTTCACCTTACATCCTGCTGCATTTGGCAGTGAATATGGCAATGCCACTGGTGGTGTTTTTGACGTGCAATTACGCGATCCTCGTCAACAAGATATCACCACTACCGTTGATTTAAGCATGCTCAAAAGTGGCGTTATGGTCGAAGGTGAAACCTTTAAAGATCAAGCTTTTTATGTGTCTTATCGTCGTAGTCAAATTCACTTGTTTTTACCTGAAGGTGAAGAAGATGAGGGTTATACGGTATTTAAAGCCCCAATAAGTGAAGATTACCAAGGTAAATATCAGTGGCTCATTGGTGATGCTCACAAACTTACCTTAAGTGCTTCAGGAGCCAGTGATACCGGTGGAGTTAATATTTCTGAGAAATCAGAAGAAGGTCGAATTGACCCGGATAGTGTTGGTGATTTTAAAATAACGACCAAATTTGATAGCCAAAGTCTTTCATGGCAATACTATGGCGATGAAGAAAAAATAATGCAGTTAGTCGCAGGTCATACGATCAACACAACTGACCAGATTTTTGGTAAAGGGCAGTTTATCAAAGTTGATGAAGAATCCTATAATGTACGTTTTTCATCTCAAATTACCTGGCTTGATAATCATAAGTTAGGTTTTGGCTTTGACTACAGTAAATCAGACGTTGATTACAGTTTCGATATGATCCCTTATTACTGTACTGAAAATGATGCCGACTGTAATGAAAACAAGGGTGATCGTATTCAAGATGTGGCCACCCTCACCGATGAAGATATAGCCGTTTATGTTCATGATATTTGGCAATTAAATGATGCTTGGCAGCTAACAGTTGGTCTAAGAGCTGAACGTAACGATTACACCGGCCAAAATTTCGTTCATCCTAGGTTAGCCTTAGATTGGTTTGCTACTGATGATTTAACCTTTAAGGCAAAAGCAGGTACCTATAGCCGTTTTCCTGATGTTGATACCGCGTTAAATAAACTAGGCAACCCAAAAATAAAATCACCACAATCAACGCATTACTCATTGGGTGTTGATTATGATTTAAATGGCATTTGGTTCACCTCACTTGATATCTACCATAAAGAGCTAACTAAATTACCCCGCTCTGTTGATGAAAATACCGCTGTAGAGGATGCTGAGGTGCACTATACCAATGATACCTCAGGCGATGCACAAGGGATTGAATGGTTAGTTAGGCACGAACGACATAATGGCTGGTTTGGTTGGGCTTCATTAAGTTGGTCGCAAAGTCAACGTACGGATGACTTGACTAATGTCACAGCTGATTACTACTTAGATACACCTATGGTCGCCAATGTTGTTGTCAATTACGAGTTAAATGAACGTTGGGATTTTGGTTTACGCTTCACTCTGCGAAGTGGCGCAAAATACACGCCTATCGTTGGTTTACGTGAAAACCCTGACTATGAGGATCACTTCTTACCCACATACGGTGAGTTGAACGCAAAAACGTTGCCGGTATATCATCGCTTAGATTTAGAAGCGAATTACAAGACAAACTATTGGGGCTACGACGCACAATGGACTTGGGCTATTATCAATGCCATGGCACAGAAAAATGTCTCGGGTTATTACTACGATCCTAGTGATAACGACAGTCTGACTGAATATAATGTCTCTGGCGAAGAAGATATTGGCGTATTTCCCTATATTGGTTTAAAGATGACTTTTTAGACAGGGTTTAACTCCCTATGACTAAGCAAGGTGTATACCCATGTAACCTCAAGAGACAGGATTTAGTTGGAAGTAGAAACGCCTTTAGGCAAGGCACTGATTGAAGAGAATGGTTATTCTCTTATCAAAATCAATAACGTAGCATAAAGCGTTTCTAAACCAGCCCTAAGGGTATGTCTGAGCGAATCATGGTGATATCTTTCACAGCACACTTTGCAGGGTAAAAGGTTTAAGTTTACTTACACTTTTTAAACAATAAAAATGAACAGGTAAGCACAAGTAACATTTACACCGTGGTAACATATGATTACTTTTTGTAAATATGCTTTGTGCTTTGCTATGTTCTTTAAAAAAAATAATATCAGACTACTACAGAATCAAAGCTTTTCTTGGTTACTTGCCATTTTTTTGCTGCTAACTAGCTCGTTTTGTTATGGGCAAGAAACCAGTGAAAACCAAGAGAACGATGCCAACAAACCCGTTATTAAAGATGACTTTGAATGGCAAATTATACTAGATCTCTCTTTAATTTATGATCCGACGATCATAGCTGGCATTGAACAGGAAAAATTATCAGAATACCTTCTACCTGGTTTATTGGTTGATATTTCTTACAAAGGCTTTTATTTACAAAGCAACCAAAGACGCTCCCACGTTTTACTCGGCGGTACTGAGCTAGGTTACCAATTATTTATTGAAGACAACTGGCAATTTGACCTGATATTAAAAGCTTACATGCAAGGTTATGATTCTGAATCATTGATTGAGTATGGTGGTGGCGACCCAGAGTTGTTAGCAGGATTAAAAGAGCGTGAAGTAACTATAGGCGCTGCGATACGTTACTCTCAGTATTTTGAAGATTCTTTATTTCGTATTGATTTTGCTTATGGCAGTTCAGGTGAAGACGAAAATGAAAATCATGTTGGTGGCCTACTCATTGATAGCTTCTACAGCTATTTATTACCCTATAAAAATTGGGATATCTACTTAGGCGCGGGTTTAACTTATTTTAGTCAAGATATTATTAATTATTATATTGGTGTTAGTGCTGATGAAGTATTAGCAACGAGGCCTGAATATGATGCTGAAGCAGGCTTTAGAGCACAAGCTGAAATTTATGCGCAATATCCTGTATCAGAAAGTTGGTCTTTTCATACCGGCATCACCCACAGTTATTTTTCAAATAACGTGAAAGAAAGTCCTTTGGTTGATACTAACCAAACCACCCAAGTTACGCTTGGAGTGATGTATGTGTTTTAATATTGGCAAAGGACTTGCCATTATTTTGCCAACACTACTTTATTGCTTACTGGTGTGTAAGCAAGTTAGTGCAAATGAGTCCACAGTTGCTATCGATAACCAAGTTGTTTTTACTGCCCTGCCCGAACAGTGCGTAACCTTAAGGCAGGGGCGTAATTGTTTTGCCACCGTAGAGTTGCAATGGAAATCACCTTCAAAACAGAGCTTTTGTTTATATCAAGAGGGTGAAGAGAAACAATTGGGCTGTTGGAAAAACAATGCCAATGTTCAAATAAAAATAGACTTCGAGTCAAACAAAAGCATTAAATATCAACTACGTAAAAAAGTTAATAATAAAGTTGTAGCCGAAGCGCAGGTTGAAGTAAGTTGGCAGCATAAAAATACCGCGCGTAAACGTCGCTGGCGACTATTTTAGCGGTAGGTTACCTGAGAACAAGCGCTTTAATTAAGCGCATGATTACCAATAACAATAGTATTAAAACACAGAACTATTTTAAATATTTAGACCCCTTATAAATGCAGATAAAGCATGGTTTAACACAGTAGGAAAAGCAAAATGTACAATATATTATTGGTGGAAGATGACATTAGTCTTGCCGACTGGGTGTGTGAATATTTAACCGAGCAAGGATTTAATGTTACCCATGTTGCTCGTGGTGATTTAGTACTTGATGTGATCAAAAAAAATAACATGGATATCGTGTTACTTGACGTTATGTTGCCAGGATTAAATGGCATAGAAGTATGTCGCCTTATCCGCCAGCATGAACAAAGCAAACAAGTGCCGATTATTATGCTAACCGCCCGTGCCGATGAATTTGATGAAGTCATAGGTTTAGAAGCTGGCGCTGATGATTATGTTATAAAACCGGTTCGCCCCCGCGCTTTATTAGCAAGAATAAACCGTCAGTTAAGTCATAATGATAAAGTAGAGCCCGATCTCAATGCCCCACTGATTTTTGGCGAACTTACCATTAACCAAGAAGCAAAGCGTGTGCTTTATCAGGGAAAAGAGGTGGAGTTATCCACCAGTCTATTTGCCTTTCTTACCTATTTAGCACAGCATGCGGGTAATGTTGTTGATAGAGACTCTGTTTTTAAAGCCCTTAAAAAACGTGAATATGATGGCCAAGATAGGCGCTTTGATGTGATGTTATCCACCTTACGTAAGCTCTTTAATGACGATCCACAAAAGCCACAAAAATTTAAGACAATTTGGGGTAAAGGCTATTTATTTGTCAGTGACGCATGGCAAGATAAGCCAGCGTGCGACATAGAAGAGTAACCATGCGCAGTCTCTATATTAGTATCATTTTTACCGTCTTAGGCTCGCTATTTTTTATTGGCTGGGGATTAGATGAACTAGTAGAATACTCCACTGAAGATAAAATAACTGAAACACAAGGAACTATTGTATACCGTCAACTGCTCGACGGTTTATCAAGTGAACTCAGCTCGCTTAGCCATTCGCAGTTAAGCGAAAAAGTTAACCTGTTTCAACAACACTATCAATTAAAGGTCAGCTTGGCCTCAAGTAAAAACATCGCCTTACCTAGCTCATTAGTTGCGGAGTTAAACCAGCAAGGAGGATTGTTACTTGCTTCAAGTCACAACCAGTATTTAGTAAAAAATATCGCCAATCATCCTGACTACCTATTACGCTTTGAGCTCCCCATTGAAACCGTCGACGATGATAATGTTAATTTTGCTTTAACTTTAATACTCTATGTAAGTATCTGCGGCATTTTAATTTTATGGTTAATCCCCTTAACAAGACGCTTATACCTACTAAACAATGCCGCAGCTAAAATTGGCTCAGGACAACTTGATGCACGTATAGCTAAAAGCCGATTCTCCTATATTAAGATGTTAGAAAAAAGTTTTAATACTATGGCTGGAAAAATAGAAAACTTGGTCGCCGATAATAAGATTCTCGCTCGCAGTTTATCCCATGATATTCGCACACCAATGTCCTGTTTACGTTTTGGTATCGAAGCAGCACTTGATAGTAAATCAATGGACAAAAAGAACAGTTATTTAACCCGCATGGATAATGAGTTAACGCGGATGGAAGAGATGACTTCGTTATTTTTAGATTATGCTTCAATGGAGCGACAAGCGTTAAACCTAAAAAAACAACAAACCGATATCCAAGCGTTAATTGCCTCTGCAATCACTGATTGCCAAGTACTTGCCACACAAAAAGGTATAAAAATCAGCACTCTTGTTCCAGACGCAACGGTAAGTTATGAGCTAGATTATCATTGGTGCTATCGCGCCATAGTTAACTTAATTAGCAACGCTATTGGCTATGCTGACAGCAATATAGTCATCTTACTAGAATCTAGTAACAATGCCATTTCCATTACTGTGGCTGATGACGGTAAAGGTATTAGTGAAGATAAGCTGGAGATCATTTTCAATCCTTTCGTAAAACTTGATGCCGATAGAACGCGAGAACAAGGGCACTTTGGCTTGGGCTTAGCGATTTGTAGTAAAGTGTTGGATTGGCATCATGGGAGTATTAGCGCCGTGAACGGTACACAACTTTGTGGTGCCAACTTTACTTTATCTTTCCCTGCTAACTAGCTAATTGAATCATCTTTTTTACTTATCGACTTCTGTAAATTTGTTTATTAAGTAAAATAAGTAGTCATTGTTAAGAACTCCTTTAATAACTTTCTTGTTAACGGTAACCTTGGCGGTATATTTATACTAATCAGCGAGTGAAAAATACTCTATTGAATGCCGATATAAAAATTAATTTTATTAATAATATTAATAAAATAAGTGCTAGTGATTGGCAGAATTTAAATAACTCACCCTGCCCCTTTCTTCGTTACGATTTTTTTAATGCCCTTGAAAAAAGCGACTCAGCAAGTGCTAAACAAGGCTGGCAAGCCCATCATTTAGTTGCCACCAATAACAATGAAGTGACGGCTGTTATGCCGATGTATTTGAAAAGTCACTCTTGGGGTGAATATGTGTTTGATTGGGATTGGGCTGATGCTTTCAAACGTAATGGCATAGATTATTACCCTAAATTAGTCGCCACCATCCCTTTTACCCCAGTAAGTAGTGATAAATTACTCGCTTCACAGCTTCAAGTGCATGAATTATTTGCTCCTCTAATAGAGCATTGCCAACAAGAAAATATAAACAGCTGGCATATTTTGTATTGTGATGAAATTAAAACCGCTTTACCTGAGGATGTTTATCAGCGTAATACCGTGCAATTCCATTGGTTTAATCGTGATTATGAAACGTTCGACGATTTTTTAAATACATTTACTTCACGCAAAAGAAAAAATACCCGTAAGGAAAGGCTGTCAATCATTGAACAAGGCATCGACATCCGTCAGTTGAAAAATAACGAAATCACCCAACAAGACCTCGAGTTTTTTTACTTAACATATCAACTTACTTATTTGAAACGAGGTCATCAACCGCACTTAAGTTATGAGTTTTTTAAGCAAATAGTCGCTGACATGTCAGATAATATTTTATTAATTATTGCTAGTCATGAACAAGAAGATATTGCTTGTGCACTATTTTTTTATGATGACTCTCAGCTATATGGCCGGTATTGGGGCTGCACCAAGCACTATAATAATTTGCACTTTGAGCTTTGTTATTATCTTGGTATCGAATTTTGCATTCAAAATAAACTGCAAAGTTTTAATCCTGGCACCCAGGGCGAACACAAAATTCAAAGAGGATTCGAGCCTGTATTAACCTACTCTTACCACTGGGTAAAACATGCACCTTTTAGAATGGCCATTAAAAATTTTTGTCAACAAGAGCAGCAGCATATGCTAACGTACCAAGAACAATGTCAGCAGGTATTACCCTTCAGAAAGTTATGATGAATAAACCCTTTTCCCAAGCATGTGAAAATAATAAACGTCCAATTTTAAACATACTGTCAGAAGTATTTTCAGAAAATGAGCATATTTTAGAAATTGGCTCGGGAACGGGACAACATGCTGTTTTCTTTGGCCAGCACCTACCCCACTTAACTTGGCAAACCAGTGATTTACCAATCAATCATCAAGGTATTAATTTTTGGCTAGATGAAACGTCTTTATCTAACGTGCAAAAACCTATCGGGATAGATCTGAATAAAGCGTGGTCTATGCCTAAAAATAATTCACAAGTTGATGGGCTATATACTGCCAATACATTGCATATAATAAGTTGGCCATTAGTGGAGAAGTTTTTTGAGGGTATCGCGCAAAACTTAGCCGTCAAAGCCATTGTTTGCATATATGGCCCCTTTAAGTATCAAGGAAAATACACCAGCGAGAGTAACGCTAATTTTGATCTATGGTTAAAAGACAGGGATATCGATAGCGGTATTCGTGATATAGAAGCAATCTTGTCATTAGCAAATTCTGCTGGGCTTACTTTAATAGCCGATCATGTCATGCCAGCTAATAACCAGCTTTTGGTCTTTTTAAAAAAATAGTATTCAATCTACACATAGCTTAAAAATATCAACCAGCTTCACATAAATAATAGATGCCAATAAGCTTGCTAATCATCAGCTCGAAATAGGCTCCAACTGGTAAGGCTTCCTATCTTTTGTTGCGCTGTTACTTGGTAACCTAAGTGTTGATAAAAATTAATATTGTTATCCGATTCTGTATTGAGACCAACACCTGTTGAGTGTACATCTGACTTTGAAAGCTCTTGGTATTTAAGAATGAGGGCTTTTGCATAGCCCTTACCTTGATGATCGGGATGGGTGCCAATGGAGTCAATGAAAAAGTGTGCCTTACTAGGGTGTGCAGCATCAGCCTGCTGATCATACTGTTCAATGCGACGGCAAGCTTGAGGACTTATTGTTTTGTAGAATTCAGTCAAGGCATCATCACTACCTTTAATTATCTCTTGTTCGCTGGAGTTGCAACCAAGAGCAACAGCTACCCATTGCTGACTAACTTTCACGCCATAACAAGGCCAATTATTGGCTAAACCAAATTGATAAAATGCTAAGAAGAACTCAGCAATATGTGCTTCATAGTCGTTGCCAGAATCATTGAATAAATAGCGCATGACTTCGTAGTCTTTAAAGGAAGAGCTAAGAATATTAGCGGCCTCTACAAGGTCCTGTTCTTTAATTGAAAAAATATTCATAATCAAGTCTAACGTCTTGTTTTAATTGTATCGATGATAGATTTAAACAAGCTTAATGGCAAGTAGCCTACAAAGCTATATACCTTTAAACAAGTGTAATTCAACATCAATTCAGTTCCACCATTTATCCAATTCGACTTTACCCTTACACGATTCATCAGCTAAAGCTTTTTCTGTAATGACTGTTATTTTCTATGTTGCGTAGTTTCTATCTGCTGTTTATTTACGATAGGTAAAATAATATCAAAAAAAACATGGTGACCTTATCAGTAAATAATGTTCAGTTCTTGTTATATACCAAGAAGATATGTTCTAAATAGATAGCCATATTCAATTGAAAACAAGGTAAAATCTCGTTAATAAAAATATAATAGTCTCTGTGTAAAAATTACTTAGCATCAAAGATCATATACAATTATTATCGCTTTGCTGATAAATTACTGACTCACTTTAAAAGGTATTTGTTTTCGAATATGGATACTAGCAGTTTTATTGCCCTACTCTACAATGCAGCACTCCTAATTTCTTTAGGCGTCATTTATGATGCGCTGAAGCTTGAATCAATTAAGAATAAAAAGCTACGCGACCTAATCTCTGGATTATTGGTCGGTATGCTCGGCCTCGCAGTGATGAATACTTCATGGGAGTTGGCCCCTGGAATGTTCTTTGACACGCGATGGGTACTTATCAGCCTTTGTGGTTTGTTTTTTGGTCTGGTACCCACCTTAATTGCCGGAGCTATGATGGTTAGCCTAAGGCTTCATATAGGTGGGGCAGGAATTCTGGTTGGCTCATTATGTGTCATCATCCCTGGCTGTATTGGTTGTTTATTTGCCATTATATTAAAACGAAAAGACCTGAAGCTTGATTGGTTCAAGCTATATTCTTTTGGCATGCTGATTCAAATCACAGTATTGGGTTGTATGTTACTAATGCCCGAACATTTACGATACAAAGTCATAGGCGCTGTTATACAGCCGGTAATCTTCGTTTTCCCTGTTTGTACCATGTTAGTGGGTTTGATACTGAGGCGCCAACGTGACCGCCGAAAATCTGAATATGACCTCACTGAAAGCCAAAAGTTATTAAACAGAGAGCAAAGCTTGATGAGAGGCTTGATTGGCTCATTACCTGATTTAATATCCTTTAAAGATGTGCAAGGACGTTACCTTGGCTGCAATCATGCTTTTGAACAATACGTTGGCCTGACAGAGCAAGAACTGAAAGGAAAAATGGATCAAGAGCTCAAGGGGAATTTTAAACCTTCAGATATAGCAGGCCTTGATGAGCAAGAAATTATTGCCAGTGGTAAAGTATACAGTCGAGATGAATGGGTAGTTTACCCTGACGGTAGCAAAGTATTACATGAAACCATTAAGAAAACTTTTGATGGTTTTGATGGCACTCGCTATGGTTTAATGAGCGTTAGCAGAGACATCACTGAACGCAAAAATCATGAAGAACAAATTCAACGACTCGCCTTTTATGACTCATTAACACAATTACCTAATCGCAGGATGTTACGAGAAAGATTGCAACTTCTGGTGACCACTAGTGCTCGTGACGAACGATTCAACGCACTTTTTTTCATCGACCTTGATCACTTTAAAACCCTTAACGATACCCAAGGGCACAATATGGGTGATCAATTATTAATAGCCGTAGCCGCCAGAATACAAGACAGTGTTCGAGATGAAGATATTGTCTCTCGATTAGGGGGGGATGAGTTTGTTGCCTTGATTTCTAATCTTGGTGAAGATGAAGCAACTGCTGGTCATGTTGCCGAAAAAGTCGCTGAAAAAATACGTCTCTCCATTTGCCAACCTTACAAATTATCTATCAAAGAAAATGTAGATGCGAGCAACGAAATGATTTTTCACTGCACACCAAGTATTGGCATCAGCTTATTCAAATCAAATTTAACCTGCCCCGATGAAATTCTAAAACAGGCTGACGTTGCCATGTACCAAGCAAAAGCAGCGGGCAGAAATGCCATTCGTTTCTTTGATCCAGCCATGCAGATTGCATTAGAAGAAAATGCGGCTATGTTAGCTGAACTGCACCAAGCAATTGATAATGGTGAACTTGAATTGTATTACCAAATTCAAATAGATGAAATTAAGGGCATTCAAGGTGCAGAAGTATTATTACGCTGGTTTCATCCGATACGAGGAATGGTTTCGCCACTTGATTTTATTCCAATGGCAGAAGAGAGCGGTTTAATCATACCAATAGGACGTTGGGTATTAGAGTCGGCTTGTCACCAACTGAAAGTGTGGGAAAACCTCCCCAACCGAGAGAACTGGCAAATATCCGTTAATGTGAGTGCCTTACAATTTCAACAAGAAAATTTTGTTGAAATTGTTCAAGAAATCATCCTCTCAAATAATATAAACCCGCGCGGTTTAAAACTGGAATTAACCGAAAGCATGGTGCTAGAAAATGTAGATATTATCATTGAGAAAATGCAGCAATTAAATCAGCTCGGCATTGACTTCTCGATGGATGATTTCGGCACAGGATACTCTTCTCTTTCGTGTTTGAAACGCTTACCACTGAAGCAGTTAAAAATAGATCAATCGTTTGTTCGTGATATCACCACAGATCCAGATGATGCCGCAATCGTACAAACAATTATCAACTTATCTAGCAGTCTAAAATATGACGTCATTGCTGAAGGTGTTGAAACCCAAGAGCAGCGCCAATTTTTATTTAATAATGGCTGTAGTCAATATCAAGGTTATTTGTTTAGCCGTCCTGTGCCTATTGCTGAGTTCGAGGAATTAGTGAGCTCTATGTCAGTTAACTTTGCTGCGGTGTTAGACTAAAAGGCATAAAGCAGTAGTGGTCTTCAAACCTTGGGTTATACGCCACTACTTAATTAATTCACTATTTTTCACACTTAATAAATTCTCTTAATATCTGACTGATTAAGAAAATTTAGTTAACATTGACTGACAATATTCTGTTTTCAACAATCGTGTCACTTCACTTTTTTCACTATTGATAACATCTAACATCAATTTATCTGTCGATTGGCGCATTAATCGTCTGCTTGTTTGTACTGAGTCTGCTGGTAATTTGGCAATGGTTTGTGCAACATTCAGTGCCTTTGCTATCACTTCATTAGGTTGGCAAACCTGATTGACTATGCCGTATTGATAGGCTTGTTCTGCGGTGAAAGGTGCCCCTAATACAGCCAACTCGAATGCTCTATTTAGACCAACTTTTAGTGGCAGCAATAAACTTGCTCCGGCTTCCAAACAAATGCCTAGGTGTGCAAAAGGTAGGATAAACTTACTATTATTAGCCGCAATAATCATATCGCATTGCAACAATAATGTAGTGCCAATGCCAACGGCTGGCCCAGCCACTGCAGCAATAATAGGCTTAGAAAAGGTTGCCAAGTGCTCGATAAAGTCAAAGGCAGAAAGCTCTTCTTCATTGCCTGACTCGGCAAAATCATTACCAGCAGTAAAACAATTTTCATCTCCTTGAATGAGCAGACAATGTATATGTGCTGATTCATTGGCATAGGTTAACTGCTCACACAAAGATTTATACATGGCAGCATTAATGGCATTTTTTTTCGTTGGTCTATTGAGGGTTATGATCAAAACGCCTCGTTGTTCTTCTGTTAAAACTAATTTGTTCATTGTTGGTTCACTTAATAAGAGAGACATTTTTATGCCAAAATAAATTGGCTTTTAAAACCTATACCCAAGCCATTTGAAGATGAATGTTAACTAAACCAGTAAAACACTCTTACGCTGATTGGGTTGTTTATCGGTTTAATGCATCACTGAAGTCATTAAATACTTGGAAATCTTTGTAAGACTATTTCACCTTCCACTTCCAATACCGTCTTTCCTTTGGCATTTTTCACATCAAACGTTAATTCTGCATTTCCTCTGTCACTACGAGTATCTACGCTTAATTTGGCAATGGTCATGTTAACCGTTAGGCAATCATCAACAAAAACAGGTAGTCGAAATTGACATTTTCTAAGCTCTCGTCCTGCTACAATATGCCAATTGGTATAGATGTTATCAAAGGTTAAACGCTGCATTATGCCTAAAGTATGGATGCCACTGGCACACAGTGCACCTATAGGTGATAACTTCGCTTTTTCTGGGTCGACATGAAACTCCATAGGATCGTAACGTTTGGCAAAATCAATGATCTCATGCTCTGAGACTTGATAATGGCCATAAGAAAATTGCTCTCCTTCTTTAAGTTCATCCCAGTAGATCTTTTGATTTTTTTCTGTTTTGGCTGACTTTAATGCAGACTCACTGATAACGTCACTCATTGTGAATCCTCATAATCAGCCAGAATCATATCGGCAGCTTTTTCACCAATCATGATGGTAGGTGCGTTGGTATTACCACTGACCAATTTAGGCATAATAGATGCATCTACAACTCTAATTCCATTTAAACCATGTACTTTAAGCTGTTCATCAACAACAGCCATAGCATCATACTCAGTGCCCATTTTACAAGTACAAGCGGGATGATACTGAGTGTCTGAGCGATTACGAATGTCTTGCTCTAGGGCATGCTCATTGCCTTTTTCAAGGGGAAATAACAGCTGTTGACGAATACCATCGAAAGGACTACTTTCAAGTATAGCGCGCATTTTTTTCGCACCACGTTTGATCAGCTCTAAATCTTTTTCATTATCAAAAAATTTAGGATCTATCGCTAAAGGGTCTTCTGGATTACTACTCTTGAGTTTCACTTCCCCCGTGCTATCAGGACGAAGCACCGTAATATGGCAACTATAACCATGACCAAAATTCACTGTACGGGCATGATCATCAACGATACCGGGAACAAAAACTAACTGTGCATCTGGCGCAACGACATTGTCTTGGGTACTAAAAAACGCGCCAGATTCTGCCAGCGTGCTAGTAATTTTGCCTGAACGTGTATTCTTCCATTCAAACATAGATTTAACCATGCTGGTGCCACCTTTTAGTGATAAACCAAAAGTCTCATCACTGCTGGCAACTCGATAAGTTTGTACATAATCAATATGATCTTGTAAGTTTTGGCCAACGCCGGGCAAGTGGTGAACAATTGGGATGTTTATATTTGAAAGATGCACTTTTGGACCAACCCCTGAGAGCATTAAAACTTGTGGTGAACCAAAAGCACCACCGCTAAGAATGACTTCTTTATCACAATGAATATCGACTGATACTTTATCTTTTTTATAGCGTATGCCGACGGCTTTTTTTCCCTCAAATAATACTTTTTCCGTTAATGCATGAGTGATTACCGTTAAATTTGGACGATTCAAGTGCGGTGTTAAAAAGGCTTTAGCTGCACTACAACGTTCACCATTTTTTACCGTGCGCTGATACATAAAACAACCTTCTTGCTCAGCACCATTGTAATCATCATTCTGTTTCAGCCCTTGTTCCTGACAAGATGCAATAAACATTTCATTGGTATTACTGGCAGCCGTTGCATTTGAGACGCCTAGCGGACCATCTTGGTTGTGATATTGGTCAGAAAAATACTCATTGCCTTCAGATTTTTTAAAGTAAGGCAGTACTTCTTCATAGCTCCAACCTTTATTACCCAACGCTGACCAATTATCGTAATCCCATTTATTGCCTCTTACGTACAGCATGGCATTGGTAGATGAACAACCCCCAAGGGTTTTTCCCCGAGGTTGATACCCTTTACGACCGTTTAGACCTTTTTGAGGGATAGTTTCAAATGCCCAGTTATTTATCTTTGTTGGCAGCATTGCTGCTACGCCTGCAGGAGCATGAATAAAGACACTTTTATCGGGTCCGCCCGCTTCTAATAAACAAACAGATATATTAGGATTTTCAGTTAAACGCGCGGCTAAAACACACCCTGCAGAGCCAGCACCAACAATAATATAGTTGTACATTTTCTCTTCCCCATCATCTATTACAACTCATAACGGTTGCTATTTATTAATACCAATCCCATTAAGTTTTTACCCACTTGTATTGGTTAAAATATCCCAAGGCGGCGTTGCTCTCAATCCTAATAGCCAGCTATTGGTCAATCAAACGCCTACCCTTGAATTATTTTCCCTGCGCACTACAAGATCACAAACTCAATGAAATTGATATAAAACTCGAATGACCGAAGTGACTCGAGTCATCTTTTTTACTTTCCGTAAAGCGTTACAACCACAGCCCCACCAAGGCCAACATTATGCTGTAAAGCGAGTCTTGCACCTTCAACTTGTCGTGCGCCTGCTTGGCCACGTAGATGCCAAGTTAATTCAGTACATTGTGCCAGCCCTGTTGCGCCTATAGGGTGACCTTTGGACATCAAACCTCCAGATGGGCCAATAACGAATTTACCGCCATAAGTATTATCACCGTTATCAATAAACTCGGCGGCACCACCTTCAGGACAAAGCCCTAGCCCTTCATAACTGATCACTTCATTCGTGGTAAAACAATCGTGTAATTCAATAACATCAATGTCATCTGGGCTAATGCCTGCCATGTTATATACTTTCTGGGCTGCTATTTCTGTCATGCCTTTACCCGCTGCATAAATAGGGTCTTGCCACGACTTTTCAGTATCTGTTGCCATAGCTTGCGCTAGAATTTTCACCCCATTAGTAATGCCATGTCTTGCAGCAAAAGCTTCACTACAGACAATAGTCGCCGCCGCGCCACAAGTGGGAGGACAGGCCATTAGGCGTGTCATATAACCGTCATAGATCACTTTGTCATTGAGCACATCTTGATAGGTCAGCGGTTTAGTAAACATAGAATAAGGGTTATGCACCGCATGACTACGAGACTTCGCTGAGACTTTGGCAAAAATATCAGCTTCAGCACCATATAAATCCATATAATGACGTCCTGCAGCACCAAAGGCTTGCAATGCCAGAGGTCCATCGGGTGCATTAAATTTTTCTAACACTGGTTTTGCGCGGTCAAAAGGACTTTCCCTATCGTCCCAACCTGAGCCCAATGCGCCTGGTTGCATTTCTTCGAAACCAAAAGCCAACGCACAGTCAATTTCGCCCGAGAGCACCGCTTGTCTCGCTAAAAACAGCGCAGTGGAACCACTAGAGCAATTATTATTGACGTTTACCACAGGAATACCACTTTGAATAACATCATAAAAGGCATGTTGGGCACAGGTACTATCACCATAGATATAAGCACCAAAAGCTTGCTGAATCTTTGCTGCATCAATGCCTGCATCAGCCAATGCGATCTTTATCGCTGTAGCAGCCATCACACGATAAGGTTCTTGTTGACCCGGTTTACAAAACTTTGTCATACCGACGCCGGCTACGATTACTTGACTCATTTATTTATCTCCTAAGATTGTTTTCCAAAAACACCATCAGCTTTAAGCTGATTAATTTGTTGTTCACTAAAGCCAAACTCTTGTTGTAAGATTTGGTTGTGTTCACCTAAGTTACAGCCTTTGAAATGATACTTAGCAGGGCTATCTGACATTTTTATTGCACAACCTACTTGTTTAATGCCATCAACCTCGACAATCATTTCTCGACTATTAATTTGTTCATGCTGACACGCTTCGTCCATGGTTAACACAGGTTCAACACAGGCGTCGATTGAACGAAATAACTTTTTCCAATAGGCAAAATTCTGCGATTTAAAAATGTCGGTTAATTGCGACTTAAAGGCTTGTTGGTTCTCTAATTTGGGCGAAAGGGCTAACTCGACCAATGCTGGCTGCCCTATTGCTTCGCACAAGGTTTTCTTAAATTGAGGCTCTAAACCACCGACTGAAAAGTAACGTTCATCATTGGTCTGGTAGTAATCATAAAACTGTTGACCATTAAGTAATTCTTGCTCAGGTCCTGTTTTTGCTGCTGCGCCGAGATAATTTGAAGCAGCAAAGACATTTAAACTAAAAGCGGCATCAGTAATACTGATATCAATATGTTGTCCAATACCCGTTTCTAAGCGTTGTATAACTGCCGCCAGCAAACCTGCGACAAGGTGCATAGAGCCACCTGCTACATCAGCGATTTGAATGCCCGCAGGCACAGGCGCGGTATTTATTCTGCGGCTATAGTCTTGCGCTGTCTCTTATACACATCTCCGAGCCCACGAGACCGTACTAGATCTCGT
>CAJXRC010000008.1 GCA_913058405.1 uncultured Colwellia sp.
TAAAGGCGTTTCTAATTCCAGCTGAAACCTGCATCTTCATGTGGCTTGGGTATAAGTTGCCGTAAAGCATTCGGAATAGTAGAAATGAAATTAATTATTGTCAGTGGTCGCTCTGGCTCAGGTAAGTCAGTCGCGTTAAGAGTTTTAGAAGATCTCGGTTATTATTGTGTAGATAACATTCCTATTAATCTCCTTCCTGCATTGACCCATACTGTTATCAATGATTATGAAAATGTTGCTGTTAGTCTTGATGTTCGAAACTTACCTAAAGACCCACAAGATATTCCAGAAATTATTGCTTATTTACCCAAAGCAGTAGATGTTAATACGCTATTTTTAGATGCCGATGATAATGATTTAATCAGACGCTTCAGTGAAACACGCCGTTTGCATCCTCTTATTAAAGAGAATATGCCACTTGATCAGGCAATTGCGTTAGAAAAGTCATTACTAGAGCCTATATCGACTCGAGCTGATCTATATATTAATACTAGTCAACTCAGCCCTCATCAATTAGCTGATTTAGTCAGAGAACGTATCTTAGGCAAAAAAACTGGTGCTATGGTATTAGTTTTTGAGTCATTTGGCTTTAAACATGGTATCCCTGTTGATGCTGATTATGTATTTGACGCGAGATTTTTACCTAACCCTTTTTGGGAAAAGTCACTGAAAGGTCAAACAGGTGTCGATCAAGAAGTTAAAGATTTTCTGGCTAGCCAAGCGATTGTTACAAAATTTATTTGGCAAATTAACAGCTTTATGATGACTTGGTTACCACATTTAGAGCGAAATAATCGAAGCTACGTCACTATAGCCATTGGCTGTACAGGTGGTAAGCATAGATCTGTTTATATCGCTGAAATGTTAGCAAAAAATTTCCGTAAAGACCGTGATGATATACAAACACACCACAGAGACATCGATGTTAAATCAACCTAAGAAGCGAGCACAACAGTGAATGTTATCTCTCAACAAGTAACCATTTGCAATAAATTGGGATTACATGCACGTGCCGCAACTAAGTTAGCGCAGTTAAGCCAAAAGTTTTCTGCACAAATAACCCTCGAATTGGCCGGTAAGGAAGCTGATGCGAGTAGTATTATGGCGCTAATGTTATTAGCCGGCGGTCAAGGTAAAATCGTCAATATCACTGCACAAGGTGAAGACGCACAACTGGCGCTTGCTGAAATATGCCAACTTATTTCTGATAAATTTGATGAAGCTGAATAACCCCCCCTCATAAAACGCCCACCATAAGATAAAAAAGCTGATAAAACCACTAAGTTACGATAAACTTAAGCCGACTTTCAGCTGTTTTCCAAAGAAAGCTGTTTTTATTTTCATCTTAAGCAACCCTCCGTTTCGCGACGTTCTCAGCGATACACTCTTTAGAGGGTTTTCTGTGCACTATCCATTACAGAAGCAGAGTCGCTATGCCAGAAGTATCAGAACAAGAGTATAACCAACAAAGATTACAACAAGTCAACGAAGCGCTTGGCAGTGGTATGTTCGTCTACGTACGAAAGCTACTACAGCATATGCCTGCTTATGATTTAGCCCTTATATTAGAATCTTCTACTGCTAAAAGTCGTCCCGTTCTATGGCAACTTATCGATCCTGATTTTCATGGCGAAGTACTTGAAGAGCTGAATGAAGAAGTCCGTAAAGGTATTCTTAAAAGCATGCGACCTGAAAAGCTCGCTGCTGTTGCTGAAGGCATGGACATTGATGATCTAGCCGAAGTTTTCCGTACACTACCTGACAGTATTTATAATGAAGTACTGAACTCGATGGACTCGCAAGACCGTAGTCGAGTCGAAACAGCCTTATCTTACGAGGAAGATACTGCTGGTGGTATGATGAATACCGATACTATCACCCTACGCCCTGATGTAACGGTTGATGTGGTGTTACGATACCTACGTCTAAAAGGCGATCTTCCTGATGCAACTGACTCATTCTATGTTGTTGATCGTAATAATAATTTTATTGGTGCCGTCTCTCTAGCTTCCATAGTGACAGCTAAAGCAGAAGTTATCGTCTCAACTTTAATTAACGCTGAAGTTGAAGCCGTACAAGCAGACATGGGTGAGCAAGATGTTGCTCAACTATTTGAACGTCATGATTGGTTTTCTGCTCCAGTTGTTGATGAAGAGGGTCACTTACTCGGCCGGATAACGATTGATGATGTTATCGATATTATTCGTGAAGATGCAGAACACTCCATGATGAGTATGGCAGGTCTAGATGACGAAGCCGATACTTTTGCTCCCGTTATTAAGAGTACTAAACAACGTTCATTATGGCTTGGCGTTAACCTAATTACCGCATTAATGGCTGTTGCTGTAACCAGTATGTTTGAGGGTGTTTTTCAACAATTAGCCATTTTGGCGGTGTTAAATTCATTAGTTCCTAGCATGGGCGGCGTCGCTGGTAATCAAACATTAACGCTTGTTATCCGCGGTATGGCATTAGGTCATGTCGGTGATAGTAACGCTCGTGCACTCCTCAGTAAAGAAGTAGCAATTGGCTTTTTAAATGGCATAATTTGGGCTACGTTAATTGCCACCGTAGTCGCTATTTGGAAACAAGATCTAATGCTTGGTGGTGTGATTGCCTTCGCTATGCTGATGAACATGACTGCGGCGGGACTGGCTGGTGTAAGCATTCCGTTGTTATTAAAACGCCTCAATATAGACCCTGCTTTGGCGGGTAGCGTTATTATTACCACAGTAACAGATGTTGTCGGTATTTTTGCCTTTTTAGGCACTGCTACCCTTCTACTCACCTAGTAAGGTTTAGTGAACACCACTTTTGTTAATACAATTTATTTAATACTATTTACCAAGTGGTAGTTACTTAATTTTAGCGACTAAAAAAGCGTTATCAATGACTAAATTGATAACGCTTTTTTTATAGTAGTTTTAGTAATGTATTTACTTGAATTACTATTACTTTCTAATGACCAGCAACTTGCAGCTCATCGATCAAAATAGATCCAGTACGGATACTGCCGCGCATATCCACATCAGATCCCACAGCAACAATGCCTTTGAACATCTGAGAAAGGTTACCAGCAATGGTAATTTCGCTGACTGGATAAGCTATTTCGCCATTTTCCACCCAAAATCCTGCTGCGCCACGTGAGTAATCACCATTAACAACATTTACACCTTGCCCCATTAATTCAGTTACTAACAGACCTGTCCCCAAAGTTTTCAACATAGCGTCAAAACTGCCATCATGCCCTTGGGCATCAACTAACCAGTTATGAATACCGCCAGCGTGACCGGTTGTTGTTAACCCTAGCTTACGAGCAGAATAACTAGTCAATAGGTAAGTTTGTAAGGCTCCTTCCTTAATAATCTCACGGTCTTGTGTGAGTACGCCTTCACTGTCAAAAGCGCTACTAGCTAAGGCTTTGGCGATATGAGGTTTTTCACTAATATTTAAAAATTTTGGAAAAACATCATTACCAATAGCATCAAGTAAGAACGAAGATTTCCGATACAAATTACCACCGCTAATAGCTGCAATAAAGTGTCCCCAAACAGTATTTGCAATATCAGCTCTAAATAATACCGGGACTTTGCCTGTTGGTATTGTTTGTGGCTTTAAACGCGATAAGACTTCTTGCGAAGCTTGTAGGCCAATACTCTTAGCGCTCTCAAGTGCGGAGAATTCTCGGCTCACAGTGTAGGCATAATCGCGCTCCATATCATCACCATCGTTGGCAATCATCACACAACTCAAGCTGTGTCGAGTACTTGGATAACCTACTAACTGCCCATGACTATTGCCATAAACCTTAAAGCCTGCAAAAGTATCAAAACTAGCACCATCGGAATTGCTAGCTCGTGGATCAACGGATAATGCGCTTTCCTCACATTCTTTAGCGAGTTCAATTGCTTCTTCAGTGCCTATTTCATGAGGATGATATAAATCCAAATCAATTGGCTGCATCGCTAGCAGTGACTTATCAGCTAAACCGGAACAATCATCTACCGAGGTATATTTAGCAATATTTACCGCTGCAGTCACTGTCTTAATCAATGCTTGCTCTGACAAATCTGCGGTAGAAGCACTACCTTTTCGTCCTTCACGATAAACCGTGATACCTAAACCACCATCATTGGTAAATTCAACATTTTCCACTTCACCCATGCGTGTGCTGACACTTAACCCTTGCTGACGACTCATAGCAACTTCAGCACCATCGGCGCCAAGTGATTTAGCTAATTCAAGGACTGTAGCAACACGTTCTTTCACTTCACTAAGTTGTTTAGTCATTGGATCATGAGATTTAGAGGCTTGGTTCATATTGATTCTACTTTCTCTTTTCTTTTTAAGGAGTAACAAGGTTAAAACAGCGACTTAGAATATTATTAATTTAGTGATATAATAAACGCAATTATTATTTATTTTAACATGGTATTAGACATTATTATGCCTCAGTCAGCCAACGATATCGACGAATCATCACAAGAATTAGAAGAAGAGTTAAAAAGTAAAACCGAAATAAAGCGTGAAATGCATCAATTGCAAGATTTCGCGCAGAGTTTAATAGAAATGTCTAAGCATCAACGAAGTCGCTTACCGTTAACGGAAGACTTGAAAGATGCGATGATTTTAGCGGATAAAATCACTAATAAGCATGAAGCATTACGCCGTCACATTCGCCATACTGCTAAAATTCTTTTAGAAACGGATCTTGACCCAATTCACCATGCTATAGAAGTTATGGCAAATAAACATCAGCAAGAAACGGCTAAGTTTGTTCGTTTAGAAACCGTCAGAGATGAATTAATTGAACAAGGAAATGAAGCGGTTGAAACCTTGATTAGTGAATTCCCTCAAATCGAACGACAAAAAATCAAGCAATTGATTCGCCTAGCGGCTAAAGAGAAAAAAGCAGAGAAACTGGGTAAGCATTATAAAAACCTTTTCACTTACCTAAAAGAAAATGCTTAAAAGAAAAAAGTACAAGAAGCAAAGTTAATAAATATCGCCAAGCACTATAAATATAAGTGCTTGGTGACTTATTAAAGCTAACTTTTTATCAAAAAGAGTTCGGGTTAACTAATTATTGAGTACCACCAATAGTCATTTCATCAACTTTAAGTGTAGGTTGACCAACCCCAACCGGTATACTTTGCCCATCTTTACCACAGACACCAACGCCCGCGTCAAATTTTAGATCATTACCTACCATACTAATTCGCTTCATCGCTTCAGGTCCGTTACCTATCAAGGTAGCACCTTTGACCGGAGATGTTATTTCACCATCTTCAATTAAGTACGCCTCTGAACTAGTAAAAACAAACTTACCAGAGGTAATATCTACCTGTCCGCCAGCAAAGTTTGGTGCATAAATACCTTTTTTAACTGACTTAATAATATCCTCAGGACTAGACTCTCCTGCTAACATATAAGTATTAGTCATTCGTGGCATTGGTAAATGGGCATAAGATTCACGTCTACCATTACCTGTTGGATTGACACCCATTAACCCAGCATTATGCTTATCTTGCATGTAGCCTTTTAAGATACCTTTTTCAATCAACACATTATATTGCCCAGGCGTGCCTTCGTCATCAATAGAGATTGAACCACGACGGTCAGGCAATGTGCCATCATCAACAATGGTACAAAGCTCAGAAGTAACTTGTTGGCCAACTTTTCCTGAAAATGCTGAAGAGCCTTTGCGGTTAAAGTCACCTTCTAAACCATGTCCTACTGCTTCATGCAGTAATACACCTGGCCAACCTGCACCTAAAACAACAGGAAAAGTGCCTGCTGGCGCTTCAATCGCAACCAAATTAACTAAAGCCTGTCTAACTGATTCTTCGGCGTAAGATAGGTAACGAGCTTTGTTATCTCCAGCTGCAACTTCAAAGAAGTAACTGTAATCAGTACGTGCTCCACCGCCTGCACTTGCACGCTCACGCTTGCCATTTTCTTCAACCAATACTGAACAGTTTAACCTAACAAGAGGGCGAACATCAGTACCGTAAGTGCCATCACTAGCGCTAACTAATATAGTTTCATAAACTCCTGACAAGCTCGCTATCACTTGGGTAACGCGACTATCAACTTGACGAGCATGTGCTTCAACTTGATGTAATAAGTCAATTTTCTGTTCTTGAGTTAAACTACCAAGTGGCTCAACTGACTGATAAATTTGAATGGGTGATTGACGACTAAACGCTTTAACGGTTGCGCCAGTACCACTATCAGCAATACCTTTTGCCGCATCTGCCGCCTTCTGGAGTGCCTCTGGAGTAATGTCATCAGAATACGCGAAGCCAGTTTTTTCACCAGAAATAGCTCTTACGCCTACACCGCGTTCAATATTATATGAACCTTCTTTAACAATACCGTCTTCTAGAACCCATGTTTCATGCTGACTCGCTTGAAAGTACAAATCAGCATAGTCAACTTGTCGTCCCATCATACTGTTTAAGGTTTTTGATAACACTTCATCATCAATATGACTATCACTTAATAAGGATTTTTCAACACTATTCATTAGGTCTTAGCTCTACTTCTATGTTCTTTAATTATAATCAAATTGCAGCAATTAACTACTCAGCGGCGAATTCAAGGGCATGTTTTGACGTATACGTGTTATTTCTTGTTTTTGGTATTCTACACTAATGTAACCTTCACCGGTTTCAATACTGTTTTCTATTTCGCCCCAAGGATTAATGATCATTGAATGACCCCAGGTCTCGCGACCATTTTCATGAATACCTTCTTGCCCAGCAGCAACAATATAAACTTGATTTTCAATAGCCCTTGCTTGCAACAATGTTTGCCAATGTGCTTTGCCCGTTACTCTAGTAAAAGCGCTTGGTACTGTAATGATGTCAGCCCCCGCAATCGATAATTGCTGAAATAAACTAGGAAACCGCAAATCAAAGCAAACTGAAAGTCCAATATTAGCAAATTCAGTATTAACCACACTTATTTCTTTACCTGCTTGAGTATAACGAGACTCGCAGTAACTTTTGGTATTATCGCTGACATTAACATCAAATAAATGAATTTTATCATATTGCCCTATCAACTCTCCATCAGGATTAAAAACACAACTGCTATTGGTAAACTTTGTTGAAGATGTCGCTAACATAGGGATAGTGCCAGCAACTAAGTACACTTTAAATTTTTTGGCTAGGTCACCCAACGCTAAACAAAGATCATTACCTTTGGCTGATGTTGTTGCCAAATCCAGCTGTTCACTGTCTTTACTACCAAAATATAAGCAACACTCAGGCAGTACGACTAAATGCTGAGTATCGTCTTGGACAGCAGTAATTTTAGATAACAGCTCAGCTATCTTAGCAAGATTTGTTTCGACGTTAGCCGCAGAGGTTAACTGTATTGCACTCAATTTAACCATCGGTTGCTTTATCCTTCTGTGAGGTAGGTAGTGTCTCTTTAATTGATTCTTCTTGCTTAGCATCTTCGGTCGGTACTGTGGTATCAACACTGATATTCTTACTTTTACGATTAACCTCTTGAAAATCAGGATTTTCAACCGTCCCGGTAAGTTCAAACTTAAACTCAGAAACGACTTGAGATTTAATGACTTGATCGATAGCTACGCCTGCAAGAAATGTTACTGGATTCAACGTTGCTATCCAAGCTAATACAGGTAGGCTTGAGGTTAGGTTAGGTTTATAAGACATATCATAATCAAGCTGACCTGTGACTAGGTTGGTGTTACCTGTCATAAACAAATTACCTGCAGTACCATTCATTTTAGTGTTATCTGTCGTTAACAATCCCTGCTCTAATTGGTAGCTTCCTTTGATACTACTATAAAACATTCCATCGCTAAAAATATCACGAAAATCGAGGGTTAATTTACGTACTAATGATTGTAAACTTAGCACTGAGAAAATACGCGCTGAATCACTTACATCAGCTAAATAACCATCATCTAATTGTCCATTAACCGTACCATTTAAGTGATTAAGCGAAAAGTCATGCAACCCTCCGTCCCAATTGAGATCTACATCAAATTTAGCACCACTGTCTTTAATGATTGATTCATAACCGGCTGCTTTTAATTCTGTTTCTACATCTTCTACCGATAGATTACCTGTCAACGTAGTCGTTGACTCTTGGTCATTATGAAGCCAATTACCATCAAGGTTTAGTATTGTTTTATCTCGTTTTGCTGTGAAGTCAATAAATTTGATTGTTTGCTGATCAATACGTTTAATCTCTACATCAACTTCACCCAAATTCACTGAGCCGATAGCACAACTATCACAATGAAATCTCAACGGTGGAATTTCAGCAAAAATGATATCATTTTCAGCTTTATCTGGTTGCTGGCTTATCTGCTCAGGCGTTGAATCATTGTCTTTATTTTCTTGTGGCAGTGATAAGAATTCAGCGTTAATATCCAACCCTTGTGCTAACCAGTCCGGGTAAATTTTTATTTGGCTTCGAGTTTCTTTAGCATTAAATTGTAATAACCACCACTGCGATTTATCTAATAAGTTAAAAGATACATTATTGAGTTCCTGTCCTAAGAGGCTCAGCTGACCAATTGATCCTCTAATTCTTTTAGGTTTAGCTAAAAGAGGAATCGAATTTTCTTGTTCTGCACTAATTAATTTGCCTTGCTCGATATCAGTTGATGGTTGATTGATGCTATCAAGAATATTGCTAACTAATGGTTGCCATTTTGAAAAATCAGCATGTGCTAGTTTAGTGGTAATATGAAAGCCATCTCCAGGTAAAGCCATAGAGCCTTCACCTAACATTAAATTAGCACGGGTAAATGCAGTACGTTCGTGCTCAAGCACCCCTGAAAAATGCATTTTATCACCGTAATTAAGTACAACTGTTGACTGAGCTATATCACCATCAATTTGAACTGATAGCGCATTTTCTTGTTTGTCATTACGCTGATAAGGTACGGGTAATAATAAGCGGGTATTTTTTAATTCAGAGTCAAATTTTGCTGAATAAGAAAAACCGCCCTGATGGTGTTCATGTAGCGACAATGTTCCTTTCCATGGTAATTCCCCCTGCGTATATCGACGTAATTCTTTCGGTACAAAGGGTAACCATGTCGACTCTTGCCATATGGCGGCTAAGTTAATATCGGTGTCGTAGTAATCAGCTTTATCCATACCAGAGATATCGAGTTTAATGGGTAAACCATGCCATTTAAGCTGTAGATCTTGCGTGCTAATTTTATCGTTACTGAATCTAAACTGCCCCTGTACTTCACTAAAGTTCATTCGAGGGGTTTGCAAAGCTACTCGGTTATTGTCAAAGTTGATAAGACCACTTGCCAGCACTTGCTCTTCATCGTTGAGCGGGAGGTTTAGGTGAAACTCTCCACTAATCTCATCACTAATCTGTA
This sequence comes from uncultured Colwellia sp., assembly GCA_913058405.1. GTDB lineage: Bacteria > Pseudomonadota > Gammaproteobacteria > Enterobacterales > Alteromonadaceae > Colwellia. The sequence continues at coordinate 9,389 of CAJXRC010000008.1, forward strand.
ACTGCTCTAACACACTACCAACACTATCTTCGAGTGGGCTTTGGTTCATCAAATCACCAATGTACCGTGCTTGAGTTGGCATTATTTCAGCATCTACCGTTAAAATTTGTCCTTCGGCTAAGTCAGCAATTCCAGCACGTACCCCTGTTACATCTAAACCAGTGAGTTCACCACCCCGCCCTGTTATTAACATCGAATTATTGGTGAAATTTAAATTGGCAACAAAGTCTGTTATCGCCGGCCAATTTTCAACAAACTTAAACTCTGATTTACTCAACTCAGCATCAACGACAAAAATACCGCTACCGTCGGTAAACGGAAAATGGCTAATAGGGCCATTAATTAAAACTTGTGCATCTTCAACACGACCTGAAACTACTGCCGCATTTAAGTAATCAACTAAATTTTCACTCATGATGGGTAAAGGTAAATAACGGCCAACCAAACCAGCATTACCATTAGAGACATTAGCTAATAACGCTAAATTAACCTCGCCATCAATAGGTGCTTCAACCTTAACTTGCGCGGATAGATTTATCTCTTTTGACAAAAAATCTAACTCTTCAACCGTCAATTCCCAACCTTTATCATCAAATACAGCATTTAACTGACCTGAGAGTGTTTGATAAGGGAATGCTTGGACAAATAACTTATCAAAGTCTAGCTGACCTTGCTCTGCATTAAAGTCTACCGATAAATAATTATCTGCAAAACTCAGGTATCCTGAAACATTTTCTAAACCAGGAATGCCATGACTAAAACTATTATTAAATGCCGAAAATTTTGTCACTATTTGTAATGAGTTATTTTGATTTCGAATGAATAAGTCTTCAATTTTCCCCGTTAACGTCATCTGAGAGAGTAGTTCGCGGGTTTCTTGTTTTTCTATGATCAATGGTGCTAGTTGGGTCAGCATAGCAACATCAATTTCAGATAAGTTCAAGGAGAAATCATTTGCTTTTTTAGCTAACGTAACCGTAAATTGTTGTGGTTTCTGATCATTAAGTCGTAACGTCAGTGGTGTACTATAAAGACGCAAGCTTCGTTCGGTTTTACCTTTAACGAGTAATAACTGTCCTTGCTCTAAGGTTAACTTTTGTTTTTTATCTTCAAGTTGCCACTGCACACTGCTATCGGAAAAATTAATTTTTAAGCGACCAATATCACTACTTTTAACATGCAACCAAGCAGAAAAGTTAATATCGGTTTTGGTTTTATCGTCTTCAAGCACCAAAACATCATCTAACCAAGGAGTAATATCAATCTGGTTAGCTTGTAAATAGATTTGCCCTGTTAGCTCGCTAGCCTCTTTACCAAGTAAGTCTAATTTCACTTGCAAATTATTAGAGCTTAAACCATTAAGCACTACACTACCTTCTGCCTGATGGCGCTTACCGGTATTTAACCAACGTAAGTGATTTAACCTTATACTGCGTGTAATCGCTTCATTACGTACTGTGATTTGACTATCACGGATAGAGAATCGCTTTATACGATTTAAAAAAAGGTCGCTAATAACTTCGATGTCATCTGCTTCATTATCCTTTTTCATTTTCTCTACAGTATCTTTGCTCTCTTTACCTAGCCATAATTTTTCAGATAAATTAACTCTAGCGCCTGAGATGAGTAGATCTTTTGAAATTAAATTTCGCTCTGTAAGTGTTCGCCAAAAATCAACTTGCATTTCAAGCTGTTCGATAAATACAGAAGCCTTTTCTGTTTCAAGCACTTGAACATCGCCAATAATTAAAATTGGTCCTGACCTTTGCCAAGTCATACTTAACGTGCCAATAGCAATATTTGCTTGGGATGTTTCGTTTAAATAGTTTTGTAGGGGGAGTTTATAATGATGGACGTAGGGTAAAAACAAACGAAAAGCACTAATGACTACCGCTAACAGCACTAACAAAATAGCCACTGTTTTATATAGGCGGTTTAGCCAACGGTTTGAAGTACTTACAATGCTCATTAAAACTCAGTGTGTCCTATATTTATTATGATGTATTGCCACAAAGGACATAGCAAACCTATTTAGTAATATCTCACATCGCGAGAATTACAAACTGTGGTGGCTGGCATTAATTGAAATAATGGCTAATAAGGAGAATATGCTCAGGATAATTGCTCTCGCACTATCTCATAAGGTACTTCCTGTACCGTCTATATTCTCAAATAACACCATCCATGCAGCATCATCAAAATCAATAACAAACTTCAAAGCTTTTACTTTGCGGCTTAACGCCTTTGCAGAAATTTATTAGCAAGCTAATAATTAAACAAAATTAACGATATGTAGAAAAACTATAGTTAATAAGTTTTTTATTCTCAGCCCTTTAAATTAGCGCTAAGAAAGACGTTAAATTAATGGAATTCATATCACATCATAACAACGTCAAATTGTTCTTGATTATACATGGGTTCGGCTTGCACTTTAATCAACTTACCAATAAAAACTTCAACTTCAGCCAAGTTATGGTATTCATCATTAATCAGTGAATTACTTACGGCAGTTGACGCATAAACGGTGAATTTATCTGCATCATGAGCACGATTTACCCGTACTATTTCTCTGAGTATTTCAAAACAAACAGTTTCTACAGTTTTTAGATGACCACGGCCAGTACAAAGAGGGCATTCACCACACAATACGTGCTCTAAGCTTTCACGGGTTCTTTGTCGTGTCATTTCAACTAAACCAAGTGCCGAAAAACCATGAAGACTATATTTAACCTTATCTTTGCTCATTGCCATATCTAGACTGTGTAATACACGACGTTTATGATCGTCATTATGCATATCTATAAAATCAACAATAATAATACCACCAAGGTTTCTTAACCTCAGTTGTCTAGCAATAACTTGTGTCGCTTCAATATTAGTACTAAATATGGTGTCAGCTAAATTACGATGACCAACAAAAGCACCAGTATTGATATCAATGGTCGTCATTGCTTCAGTTTGATCAATGATCAAGTAACCACCTGATTTAAGCTCAATTTTACGATGTAAAGCTCGCTGAATTTCACGTTCAACAGAAAACAAGTCAAAAATAGGCAACTCGCCTGGATAATATTCTAATAGTGGTGTTAACTCAGGAACAAATTCTTCCGTAAATACGGTTAATTCTTGAAAAGTCAGATTAGAGTCAATACGAATACGCTCAAGCTTGATACCAACAAAATCTCTTAACACTCTGAAAGATAAAGAGAGATCTTGGTAAAGAGGTAAGTTTGTTTGCTTACGTTGTTTGCGCGCTAACACCTTATGCCATACTCGTCGTAAAAACTCAGCGTCATGTTGCAGATCTAACTCATCAGCACCTTCGCCTGCAGTACGAACAATAAATCCTTGTTGCTCATCACAATACGGAGTAACAATATCTTTTAAGCGATCTCGCTCTTTAGGGTTTTCAATACGTAATGATATACCCGCATGTTGAGAGTTAGGCATGAGTACGAGATAACGTGAGGCAATAGTAATATCTGTGGTTAAACGTGCTCCTTTAGAGCCAAGCGGGTCTTTAACCACTTGCACCATGATGTGTTGACCTTCATGTACTAAAGATCGAATGTCAGGTACTTGATCCGTTTCTTCTTTTAAAATGAGTTTGGTATTAATATCTGAGGCGTGTAAAAATGCTGCTTTTTCAAGGTTAATATCTACAAAAGCTGCTTGCATACCTGGTAATACACGAATAACTTTTCCTAAATAGATGTTACCAACAATGCCACGTTTTGCTTGTCGTTCTACATGTACTTCTTGCAGCGATCCATTTTCAATCAAAGCAACACGTGTTTCGCTAGGAGTAACATTGATCAATAATTCAGCACTCATAAATGTCCCTTATTTCAATAAATTATTTCGTCTGAATACTGCCAATAAAACCAGCGGTAGCCAGTAATTGAGCGGTTTCATAAAGTGGTAAACCAACAACAGCTGAATAACTACCGTTAATGGTTTTAACAAATTGTCCGGCAATACCCTGTATACCGTAGCTGCCTGCCTTATCCTGGGGTTCACCTGTCAACCAGTAGGCCGAAATTTCAGCCTTTGTTAATGTCTTAAAAGTGACTTCAGTCGTAACAACCTGCCCTTTCATGCCCTCTTCACTCGCAAGTGCAATAGCCGTTAAAACTTGATGTTGGTTGTTTGATAATAAAGATAAGGTGTTAATGCACTCTGCTAGGTTCTCTGGCTTACCGAGTATTTTGCCATTAAATACCACACTGGTATCTGAACCTAAGACATAACTGTTTGCTCGTTCTGCTTCAGGTAATAAATTGAGAACATGTTTAGCTTTCTGTTCAGCTAAACGTAATACGTAGCCATATGCGGTTTCATCACTCCCTACCGTTTCATCGATATCACTTGCTTGAACAGAGAATTGAAAGCCCAACTGTGCTAATAACTCTCTTCGTCTAGGTGATTGTGAGGCTAATATCAGCTTTGGACTGGTCTTTGTCGAGTTAACTATTTTGTTAGTCATAAAATTATTTACTACTGTTATAGCTAGCCCTTAAAAAAGTGAAGAGTTAAGCAATGCGGAAGTGACGGCGAACACGACGTAATAATAAAAACACCCATGGCCAAAGCACAATTGTAGTTATTACTGGGTATAAATAGTTAGGTAAAAATACAACATCACTTAAAAAGCGTTGTAACCAAAATACAACTAAATGGTATTGCGCTGAAAGTACACCAATAATAAGGGCTTGTTGCCAAACCGAGAAATTTCTAATTTTTTGAAAATTAACCACTACAATATAAACAGACAAAGCCATCGCACAAGCATGAACACCCAGCACAGAGCCGAGAAGTACATCAAGAATAAAACCCATGACCCAGGCAGTAACAATATTCACTTTATTGGGTAATGCTAAACACCAATAGACCAAAACAATTAAGACCCAATCAGGGCGAAAAGCATCAACGCTCAATGGCATAGGCGTAATACTTGCCATCAATGCAATTAATAGCGTGAGTAAAATAATAAAGCCATTATTGCTAAACATTATGATTTATCTCCCGCTGCTTTATTGGTACTTTTAGGCGATGCAGTTTTGGCGGTTTCATCTTTAGAAAGCAGCAACATATAACGTAATCGATCAATTTGCGCTACTGGTTCACTATAAATAGTCGCAAATTCTCGTGACTCATCTGCACGCACTAAAACAACACGAGAAACAGGATAACCTTCAGGGTACTTACCGCCTAAACCAGAAGTGACCAATAAATCGCCTTCTTTTACATCGGCACTATGTGGAACAAAATTATGAATAAGACGATCAATTTGACCACTGCCCGAAGCTATGAGTCTTAAACCATTTCGTTGAATACGTACAGGAATAGCGTGAGATATATCGCTAATAAGGATCACCCGAGAGCTGCTGACTCCGACATGTAATATTTGGCCAACAATACCTTTTTCATCAAGTACAGGCTGCCCTTCGTAAACACCGTCAGTGGCACCACGGTTAATCACTACTTGATGAGAATAAGGATCACTATCAACAGATAATATTTCAGCAAACATTTTTGTTACTTCACCACGAACGGGGGAAGAAAGTAATGAACGTAATCGTTCATTCTCTTGGCGTACAATACTTAACTGCATCACCTGTTCATGAAAGAATAATTCATTTTCTCGAAAATTTTGATTTTCTTCCATCAGCTGCTGACGAATAACTATATTTTCTGAAGCCCAAGTCATCATTTGCTTGGGTGCATTAGCCATGTATTGCAGCGGACTAACGAGGGATTGTAAATAACCACGGGCTGTTTCAAAACTCGCCATTTTATGGTCGAAAAAAATCAAGGCCACCGAACAGCAAAGCACCAAGATAAGTCGGTGCGCTGGGGATGTGCCTTGATTAAAAATTGGGTTCATAAAAAGTTACAGGCTAGATGTGTATGGCTTAGTGTTTTAAAAGGTTATAGCTCAAAAATATAGCACCATAACTCTCAAATAATGTATATCTAGTTTCAATCAACTATTTATTCATAGGCATTTAGCTCAATTACAAGGCAATAGCACAGAGTTGACGTTAGTCAATGAGTACTATTAACGCCGTAATTGCGCAAAATGACACAGAAGAAAAATTGATTTTATTCATATGAGAACAGATCGCCACCATGCATATCAATCATCTCTAATGCTTTACCGCCGCCACGAGCAACACAGGTTAATGGATCATCAGCAACCACTACCGGAATACCTGTCTCTTCCATCAATAAACGGTCAATATCTTTTAATAAAGCGCCACCGCCAGTTAACACCATACCTCGTTCAGAAATATCAGACGCCAACTCTGGTGGAGATTGCTCTAATGCCACCATAATAGCACTAACAATACCTGATAATGGCTCTTGCAATGCTTCTAAAATTTCATTGCTGTTTAAGGTAAAGCTACGCGGAACACCTTCAGCAAGATTACGACCACGTACTTCAATTTCAATTAATTCTTCACCAGGGTAAGCAGAACCAATCTCATGCTTAATGCGTTCAGCAGTGGCTTCACCAATTAAGCTACCAAAGTTACGACGCACATAGTTGATAATAGCTTCATCAAATTTATCACCACCAATGCGTACAGAAGATGAATAAACCACACCGTTCAGTGAAATGATACCAACTTCAGTAGTACCACCACCTATATCAACAACCATAGAGCCGGTTGCTTCTGACACAGGCATACCAGCACCAATAGCTGCTGCCATTGGCTCATCAATTAAATAGACTTCACGCGCACCAGCTCCCATCGCTGATTCACGAATGGCACGACGTTCAACTTGGGTAGAACCACAAGGAACACACACTAAAACTCTTGGACTAGGACGTAAAAAATTATTGCTATGCACTTGTTTAATAAAGTGTTGTAACATTTTTTCGGTAACAAAAAAGTTAGCAATTACACCATCTTTCATCGGACGTATAGCTTCGATATTACCAGGCGTTCTACCTAACATAGCTTTTGCTGCAACACCGACGGCTGCAACACTTTTAGAACCACCAGAACGATCTTGGCGAATAGCTACAACAGAAGGCTCGTTTAATACAATACCTTGGTCTTTTACATAAATAAGTGTATTGGCGGTACCTAAATCGATGGAAAGATCGTTAGAAAACATGCCGCGTATTTTTTTAAACATAAGCTCAAAATGTCCTGTGAAGTACTAATTAAGTAGACGCTGTCAATGTGCGAAAAGCAGATCGGATAATGATACCTTAGAATTTATCTAATGTGTTGCTTTTTTTACAATAAAAAGTAAAGAAAAAGTAAAGAAATATTCGGTCGCTGTATTCTAGGAGAATTTACCAAAAGGAAGGGAGAATAGAGCGCTTTGTTCGAGGAAAAAGCGACAAAATATTTCGATTATTATCGCTCTTCTTCCTCGTTACTCTATTGAGGGTTTATATCATTTAAATAACTTTCAATTTGGGTATTAAGCCAATTCATTTAGCGAGAAATTTCACGTTGATAAATAATGCGATCATTACCTCGATAAATGCCAAAGGTTAATGTTGACGTTGGATTGTTGGTGAAGCTACCATCATCATTCCAATCATACTGTAGCCAAGGCGGTACTTGATATTCAAGTTCAAGTGAGCCCACATTACTTGCACCCGGTGCAGAAAACAGTAACCATCGATATAGGCCACTAACAAAGCTTTCATTTTCATCCGCAAAGCTAGCATCGGTATCACTAGGGGAAAGGCTATCATCGCTAATATTATCAACTAAACGGTAATCCCATAAATTTAACCCCGCATCGCCAATAGCACCAGAAGGTATCTCTTTATCACCAACAGTTGGTACGAGACAGCTTTCCTTATCGTTAGTAATGAAACTACTACCATCAAAATGCTGAATAACCATGGTTACCGGCAACTGTGAGGTTTCTGGACCATAACTGTTTTCGAGTAGCCAACGTCCAAAACGTACTTCAACGGTATTATCAAAAGCACTAACATCTGGAGGAGTAGCACCTAGCTGATAGAAGTGAGGGTTTTGAAAGTAATCAGTACCGCCAGATGATGGCTTAAAGGTGACATCATCAGAATCTATAAATTCACTAAGGGGTAATTCAAAATCTGCATTAAAAGGTGCAACTTCACTTGCTGAATTACGAATATAAACAAAGTGATGTTGTTCTGGCAGCTGGTACGTTAAGACTCCACCACTTGCAGTAACTATAACTCCAGTACCATTGACATTCCCTATTAAAGGCAACCCCGCAGTTGAAGGCCCAGTAAAGGTTATTTTATTCTTAGAGGTAACTGTTTCATTATCTACGTTAAGTAACTTAGCAAAGTCACCAATATAGTTAACTGTTTTTACTCCGTCGCTATTATGTGCGGTAATAGTTAAAACTGGTTCAATCAAGTATCTAATAGTTCCTTCATTACTTGTAAGCTGCCCAGTGTAAACCCAATCAAGCATATTACAGGTGAGTGGATGATTATTATCATGATTTGCGGTAAGACTACCTTGGTTGTCATCTTCAATTATTTGTACAAAGTGATCAGGAATAAAACGGCCGACATAGGGTTCGCTTCCTACAACATCGTCAGCTCCTAGATAACTATTATCTGTTAAATTTGCACTGAAACTAATGATACCTACTTCTGAATATGTCATATCATCATTAGTGGCTATACCTTGTTCAGCATTGCTACCAGCTGAAAAGGTATCAAAAGTTAGGTTAGTTAAATTCCCTAAAACACCAGAAATAGGCATTGTAGACGCGTCAGGGAGTACCATATTCGGTGATATTTTTGCTGTTTCAGGCGCTTGCTCATTACCGAAGTTCTTGGTGATTGGGTTATTAGAAAGATCTGTATCATTATCGGCTTGCCACTGAACCGCTTTCAATACGGTAGAAAACTCTTCACCTGCTGCAATAAACTTAGTTCCTGCTGCGGTTTCCGCTTTAGGGTTGCCAACGACATCAATAAAAAAACCAAAAGGTCGAACAACAAACTCATTAGATGAACCAAGCATATAATTACCACTTGGATCGCCATTTTCATCTGAAATGTTATATCGAGCATGGAGCTGAACTTTACCCGCATCAGGATAAGTGAAAATAAACTCTGCACTGTTCACCGTATCATCACTAAAATCTAAATTTACTGAGCTGTATGAAAGAGCTGAATCTTTATTGATAGTAGTTATATCATCGGTTGTAATTAAATTATTTATAGCCACTTGACTGCCAGCACACGCAATAGGATCGACACAAGTAGCGGCCATTTCAATCGCAGTCGTATCAATAAAAGCTGCTTGACAAGCTCCTGTGTCAGGATTCTTTTCAATCGCTTGAATCTTCAATGTGTTTGATGGCTTTGCAGATACTTGTGTGGGTATAGGGTTAGTTTCTACATTTTCAAAAAATCTAAAACCTGTATCTGCAAAAACAATATCACAGAGGTTAGGATTACCACCGACACAAACTGTAGGACTAATTGACGAAATAGATTCATTTATAACACCTAAAGTTAATGTATCTGCCGTTGTTTGACTCAAACTTACCGTTGTACTTCCAACAAAGGAGAGTGCTTCTTGTGTGACACTATCAGTTTGAAAATCTAAGGAAACTGACACATTACTCAGAGGAGAACAGACATCGTTAGTACAAGCTTTAATTGTGACAGTTTCGGGAGCGCAAGTTAAGCCATTACCATTATGCTCAATTTGATAGTGATCAATTATCGGCCCAGTACAGCTATTAGTAAAATCTTTAAAAGTACCACCCAACGCCAAACCACCAGCGCGTTCATTTATGTGGTTAGTATCCATATCCCTATCACCGTCTTCCACTATGCTAAACCCAACATTTGTAGCTGTAATAGAGCAACGTTTAAGCCAACCACCATCTGAACCCGCCCGAGTATTTTGACTGGCAATAACGAGGGGATTGGAGTTGTAATCATCAAGTTCAACGACTCGACAAGTATTGATACCCCTGACATTATTATCGCTTCTAAAAGACTCATAAGTAATGTCATTTGTTAACTGTCCATCGAAGCCAGGCGTGATGGCGATATACCCTATGGTTTCATTGTTAGTGATAGTACCTGAGTTGGTTTCGCCTCGCTCTAAAGCCATCTGAAACGAATTGTTGTTTACGCTTCTAATAGTCGTCGCTAAAAAGGGCTCTGAATAAGGGAAAGGGCCTGATGAATGATTGTTATTAGGCTCATTATTCATGGTTTGAATAGAAGCAATTATGGCGGGTGATTGAGAAAACCCTAAATCGGCAGTCGATATAGTATCCCAACCTCGGCTATTACCACTAAATTCTCTGCCTTGAAATGTTTTAGTGTTCAAGCTGCTTACCCGCATTTTTGCGCCACCATCTAAGTCATAATCTCCCTCGACTATCGCTAAAAAATCGATAGTTTGAGGGAGGTTTCCTTCTGGCTCGGGAGACTCCCGCCCCACTCGTGATTCAACTTGAGCAATATCAAAACCATTGACAGTGACATTGCGGATTCTTAATGTTAGGCGATCAGCATTACTATCGGTAGTAGGCAAACTAAATACTACAGGAACAACTGAAAAGGGTTCATCAAAACAAACATGGGTAAATGAGGGATCATCTGCAGTATTATTTAAGGTCACTCGCCCTGCCACTAATTCAATCAAGTCACAATCTACGGCATCACGTGTTGTACCATCATAGTTCTTCTTAGCTAGTTGATTGTTATAAATTACTGATATATTTTTGGCGGTTAATGCTTCATCATAAACAAGAAACTCATCTAGTGGTGCTCTAAATCCTTGTGGGTCAACATCATTAATTTGGTCAAAGGATGTACCTATGTACTTAAGTGTGCCAGAAGGTGCTCTAGCAAGGGTTTCCTGTAAACCACCGTCGATATACAGTTGTGTTTGTCCTGCAGAATATACTAACGTCAAGTGATGCCAGTTATTATCTAAATCGTTAAAAGAGTAATCACCAGACGTTGAACCAGAGTTATTATAAACACCCCATTTCCAATCATCATCTCTATCAATATATAATAAATCACCGCCACCTTGCATCGCCCCTAAAACAAAAGCGGGGTTACCTGAAGTCGATGTCGGTTTTTTAAACCACGTTGACACAGAAAAATTAGTAGGTACTGGGACCGAAGTTTCAATATGATGATCTGCGTTTGATATATCAGTAAAACGTTCAATTTGTCCATCAGTATTAGTATTAACATTACCAAAAGATTGACCCGAGTAATTTCCCATTTGATCAATTACATCACCGTTTATACCGGTATAAGAACATTCATCAAAACGGTAATTAACAATAGGTGTAGCGAGAATCAAATCTTCACAGAAATCACCAAAATCAGGTGGAGTATTATCAAAATTAACAATTGATTCAGACCCAAGAGTTATATTCTTAGCACTTATGCTCCCAGTCACTTCAGAAAATGAATTAAGAGTTACATCTTTTTTGTTATAGATAAAAGCAGAAATTTTTGCTCTTGAAGTTATCTGCACATTTGTATCAAAATAGAGGAGTAAATTGGCTGAATTACCGTTTATATTAATTTCAGTTTCACTATTTATTTGCACCGTGCCTTTTACAAAGATTCTTACAATGCCTCCATCTGTAATGATAACTTCATTTAAATTGCCAAGAGAAAAATTTCCCTTGAAAGTGTAATCGCCTGAGGATAGCTCTAAAACAGCTTCAGAATTGGCCGTTAAATTATTATAATTACCCGGCGCGAGGGCCAAAGTTTGTTGAAATGAAACAGTAATATTGTTGCCGTCTGGGAAGTTGTTATAGTTTGTACTCTCAGCAGAGTCTCCTGAGGACGTACAGGCACCACTGTCGCAACTATTTAAACTATTGCCCGAGTTATCATTGATATTATTTTTTGAATCCAAAATATTATCGATACTGTTTTTTAATTGAGCTTTATTATTAAAAGTAATACTGCCGCTATTATTATTATTCTGTAATCCATCGGTAAAAATAGCAGAACATTCCGCGGCTTCAGCTAACCGAAAGATAGAAATTAAAACAACTAACAAAGATAATAAACGTAATATCATTTACAAGCTCCTCGCTTCAACTTGAATAGTAGGTCGCCTAACAACGTCTTTACTATTACTGACTAGTGCTGAACTGGCACATTTTCCTGTACTAGTTAAACGATAGAACTTCTCATCTGCATCGGGGTGTCTTGAAATCATGCCCATAAAAAGTCACCTAAAATAGTCAATATAATCATAACAAGTAGGGTTAGCACTAGAGTACTACCCTGCTGGCTAATTATGCTAAGTACACTGGAGGGAGCTTTATTTTTAGGAAATGGTAAGAGAGGATTAGACATATTGGCGTTAATGCTTTAATTCATATGGCAGAAGTTAATACAAAGGTAACGCTAAGCACTTATTTTTGCAATATAAAGACTAATTAACATTGAATTTTTGACAATAAAAAGCCCCGAAATAACGAGGCTTAGCGTGAACTTTATATTATGCTTCTTTTAAAAGAAATACCAAGTTAACTAAGTAATTTTTTTCTACTAGCTAAGGTGATCAAACCGAATGCAAAAATCATGAGAATAGAAGGTTCAGGAATAAGAGTAGGATCATTAGTTTTTCTTACATAAAAGGTTTCGAATCCTTCATATAGGCTAACCATAAAATGATTAGGATCAGTCAATTCACTTCTCAAAGCATCAGGACCAAAATTATCATCATCTACATGTTCAAATGTAGAGTTAAAAAACTGAGCTGATTGAATTATATCGCCATTATCTGCAGTGAAGTCAGCCAAAGTTAGTTCTGTTTTCAGAATATTAAGTAAACTTTCATCTGCAAATAGCCAGTTTTTTTGTAATTCTGGTGCATATAAAGTATTTCCACCAAAAATTTCGACATTAACAGGCGAAACCCATGCCCAATCATAGCCTTTATAATTGATGTAATTAACATCTAACAAATCATCGGTAAGATGATCTTCTGCATTACTAAAATCACGGTCATCTAACTCTGTTTGAGTTAAGTTAGTTATTAACGTCGCTTGAGAAAGTGACGAAAAAGCAATGCTTATAAAAAATATCAATGCAGTGACTGCAAATTTATTCATGTAAAACTCCGAAAAATTGGAAAAGACTATACAACATAATCACTAAAAGCATAATTCGAGCCAATAAATAATTAATCTTATTTTTCATGAATTTAAAATATAAAAAATTAAGGTATGATAACAATTGTAAAAAAAACAGACACTATATATCCGAAAAACAATGGCTATAAACTTCTAGCTCTAATTTCAATTGTTCTTGAGGTGAAAATTTCCGATACGGTGCATTGACCAGTACTAACGATTGTATAATAAGCAACCTCATCAACGGTAGGGCCTAAGGTGCAGATCACATCTGAAGCTGTGCAATTTTCTAAGCCTTCAACAGTAGAAAAGCTATAATCTTCGGAACCGAGACATTGACCAGGAGTAGGAGATGCAGGGGGTGTACTAGTATTCAGAGGAAACACCTCACTCAGTTTTCTTTGCGCCCCCGCTTGAGCGGCTTGATAAGCTCTAGTTCCAACAACTTCATAAACAATTGTTTCAGAGTTAGCGCTAATCATACGAACAAGCGCTGTTCCTAACAAAGTAGTCACAACTATAATGAAAAGAGCAAGCACCAGTGCACTGCCTCTTTGCTCATTTGGTGCTTTCAATTTTATTGATAATTTATGGAACATTTAACACCTGTATTTCATTATTGAAGGTTACTTGTTCATTATTTTTTTCAAACCTGAAATGTGCTTGTACCATAGCATTACGCTGCAAAGTCGCAGGCTGAATCTCAAACGGGCCCGTATTAACTATATCTTCTGCCATCAAAATATTATTTCTTGTTAGGTCTCCACTAATTAAACAATACTCAATCGGTTCATTTATATTTATAAAATATAGCCTTTGAGTAGGTGAGTCTTCTGAAAATTGAACACTATTTTCTAAAGTTATTACTCGTTCATCATTTGGAGGGCTAATACTGCTAACACCGAAAACTTTATCATTGCTACCGTATACATCTTCAGGATTTAATGGATAAACAACGACGCTCCAATTAATATCAGAGGTTTCACCGAACGTTTCATCAAACTCGATAATATTAATCGTATTACTATTACCTTCAGGTGCTACTGGGATGTTTGTGTAAGTAGTGCTTTCAATGATAGGAGTAAACTCTAAACATCGATTTAAGTTTGTAAGCCTTAGACTATTAGGCAGTGAATTTCGAATATCTCTGTTTAAGCGTTCAATAGCAAAGCGTGCTGAGGACACTAACTGATCTCTGGCGGTTGCTTCAGTGTAAATTTGTGTCGAAAGTGAAACGAAGGTACTAATTCCCGCAGCAAGCACACCTAAAATAATAATAACGACTATCATTTCAATCAAGGTGAAGCCCAATAATTTCTTTCGCATTCGCTGCTTCATCAGAAATTCGCTCGATAAGTTGAAAAGTTCATTGAAAAGTCTGTCGGCGTGGTAATGGTTACGGTAATTAGTTTCGCTGTTGATATATCATTTGGAAAACTTCCATCATAATTAGCATCATTGCGAACGGTAATCCTCATTGAATAACCGATATATAAATCTATTATTATTCCTTGTGAGTTCTCAATCTCTCCTGCAGAGTACACCAAGCCATTATAGTCATCTACATCATTAAAAGTTGCTCTCGTTTCTGCGCCCTCAGACCCCATAGTGGTAGAACAAGGTATTGCATTTTCTCCACAGCGTACCCGGCCACCCGCCATGTCTGAATTATTATCAAAGGCTTTGTTTTGAATTTCATTGAGTACCGACTGTGCTAATTCTGCTGCCTTTACTTGGTGTAATTGGTCAGCACTTTGCTGTGCAACAGGATAAATAAGTGTGGTGAGTATAGAGAAAGATATCGCTAAAACAACCATACCTACAATAGTCTCTATTAACGTGAAACCTTTTTGATATGAGTGATTTAAATAGTGACTAAATTGCATGAATATAGCCTTCTGAATTTATAAGAATCTGTGGTGAGTTTTCCCCATTTACAGTTATGGTTATTCCACAAATATTTATAGGTGTGCAACTGACAGGTTTTCCCAATGAAGAAAATGAAAAGCTGGTTAAACCTTCAGAAAGTGTAAAAAAAACACTGTGTTTACTATCAACTCTTACCGTTGTCGTATCTCCTGAGAAACCTACTCTACATACACCTGTGATATTAGGGTCAGTATTTGTAGCTTGTAAACCCAGGACTGAAGGGTTTGTTTCTATTTGAATATTCAGACAAGTACTATCATTCGTTTGTTGCATTGAACGTAGCTGAATTGCTCTTAATTTAGTGATTAACTCATCACGATAAGTAAATTCTTCGAAACCGTTTGAGGTAAAAAATTTTGGTAACACGGTTACCGACATTATTGATATCAGGATAATAACAACAATTAATTCTATCAAGGTAAAGCCATTTTGAGCACTAGCTTTATTTAGCTCATTTTTATTCATTAAAGACATTCATTAACTTTAATGGTTGGGCTTAGGCCAACATCTGTTGGTGAAATATAATACGCAATGCAATCATCGTTGATGCTAGTTGGTTTTTCATTTGCCTTTAGATAAACGACAAAAGTAGTAAAATTTGTACCTATCTTAGTATACGCATAATAACTATCATCATTCTCAGTATCAAGTTCTAACAGTCGTTGAAATTGCTCATAAATACCAATGGGATAACCGTATACAACTAATAACTCGCCATCATCGGTAAAACCGCCACCATCACCAATATTCACTGAGTTTGTAATGCCGAATGGTTTTTTATGATTGCCTTTAACTATAGATTTTCCATAAACAAGCGCTGAAGCACCTTGCATTGCTGCTTGAACCCCGTGCAAGGTTGAAGTTTGTGCATCTGCTTTTAAGTTTATGAATTTAGGTGCCGCTGTCACAGCTAAAATGCCTAAAATAACAATAACTACAACTAATTCAATTAAGGTAAAGCCCTTATTATTCATCCTGTATCTCTATTTTATTTCACATGCTATGAGTGTAAATAACGAATTTAGTATCAACAAACTTATTACCAAAAATATAACTAATATCTTACAACACTTTAGCTATAGATTGTATACTCAATCACCGTCTTTTATTGCCAGCATTGATTTTGACTTTATTACCTTATTTTAAATTTTTTCTTGTCCTTTACTTCCTCGTGGGCATGCACATTATTTTGGATACCCCTGGTGGGGTGGGCTTATATTTATCCTATAATATTATTGCTTGGCTGATCACCTCAATCCTTATTGCCTTGGGATTTTGGCAGGTTACTCTTAACAAAAAAATTTACTATAGCAAAATGCTGTTATGGCTAAGTTTAGGTTGTGTTTGTTTAATCATTCCTATTTTTTATCACTTTGAATTTACCGACCACGCCATTCCACGAGTTTTAGCTTTGATAGGTGGTTTACTCTTTCTTTTTTCTCTTTATCAATTCCAATTATCAAAACTCGAAGCATTACGCTTACTTGTCATTATTCTGTTAGCTGTTGTTATTGAAGCCAGTTTTGGTTTAGTACAATTCTTTTTGTTCGAGGAGGGTGATTGGGGTGGTTATATTGTAGGTAGCAGTCGACCACACGGTGTATTCTTGCAACCGAATGTTATGGCGAGCTTTATGGCAACCGGTCTGGCTATAGCACTATTTCTCTCCATCCAGAAAAGACTATTTAATAATACACTGGCCGTTAAATATCTTATCCTGTTCAGTCTATTTTCTACGAGTTTTGTACTTATTTTACTGCAATCACGCACTGGTTTTGTAGCTGCAATAGCAGCTATTTTACTCACAGTACCTTACCTGTATCACATTTGTAAAAAACAATTAGTTATTAACTTTGCCATAGTCGCGATTGGAGCAATAAGTGCAATTATTTGCCTTGAGAACTCTGATACACCCATTCGTGGCCAGCAAGTTTATGAAAATGTTGGCGCTCGTGATGCCCAATTCATCGTCAGTTTAGATATGATCAAAGAAAAACCGTTACTTGGTTACGGTTATGGAGGGTTTGAACGTAGCTTCATAGACCACTTCAATAAATATGCTATTGAAACCCCTGATATAGGCAATACTGTTACTCGACTATCCCACCCGCATAATGAAGTACTTTTTTGGGTTGTTGAAGGTGGTATTGTGGCTTTATTTGCTTTTATATTGTTCACCATAGGTTATATCACTACTTGGCTCAAAGTCCCCTACCGACTAGGCTTAGCATTATTAACCTTAATATTTCCAATTCTCTTACATAGCCAATTAGAGTTCCCTTTTTATAGTTCGGTCAGTCATTGGTTGGTATTTTTGATTATGCTTTGGTTGGTCGATCGATACACTTTAGCTGATAATGCCGAGTCCACCTTTATCGCTTGTCCACAAACATTTCTAATTCGATTCGTTGCCCTATTTATTCCCACTATTTTTGTACCATTTTTACTTACTAGCTTACATACCGCGCATATTTTAGTTGCGCATGAAAAAAATCCAACGAACCCTAAAGCCTTTGAGCGATTAAGTAACATAGTTAACCCCATCGCATGGCTAGGTAGATTAGATGCTGCAGTTTATTCACACACTCTCATCAAAGGGTTAAATGATAAAGATGTGAATAAACTTGAGAAATACCTAACTTGGGCTTTAAAACGTCTTAAGCATACACCTAGAGAAAGCCTTTACGAAAATAGTTTGTTAGTTTTAAAGATCTTAGGGAGAAATGAAGCCTATAAATTATTATTGGAGGAGGCTGAAATAACTTTTCCACAACACTTAAATTGGCACAGTAGTATTTTGCAAGAAAATAAAAGTAATGGATTTAATAAGTAAGGGAAAAGTCCGCGTTAATGCCACTTTTATAAGATAAATGTCAGCAACCTATACTGTTTTCCCCCGAATATCCGATTTATACTTTAATTTTTCGGTAATAAGTTAATTTCTCTAGTTAACCTGTGACACTGTTTTGCACTCATTTATTAGGTTGCTATGATGAGCGGTAAATTCAGACATAAAAAAGGAGAGCATAGCTCTCCTTTTTTCTAGCTTAACAATCTAAGCACTAAATACAATCTTTCACTACATAAGTTGGTAACGCACTAGATGTTGCTTGGGTATAAGTAACATAACAATCAGTTGTAGCAAGCGATGCAGTATCTGTTGGTCCAGTAGTCTCCTTTGGATGAACAATAAACGTTCCATCAACTATCACAGAAGTAAAGTCCGCATCTATCTCAAGTAAATCACTCCAATCACCTGCGTTCACAGCTATAATAGCCGAGCTATAGTCGCCCAAAGGATAACCATAATTAATCGAGGTATCTGTACCATTTATAACTACTTTAACAGCACCCGTAGCGCCATCACTGACTTTATCTTCATTGCCTACAATCAAAGATTTACTGTGTACTAAAGTAGCAGCTGTTTGCATTGAGGCTTTTACCGCTTGTAACGTTGCTGTACGGGCATCAGCTTGTAAATTAATAAATTTAGGTGCTGCTGTTACCGCTAAAATACCTAAAATTACAATGACTACGACCAATTCAATTAAGGTAAAACCTTTTTGACTTGCTTTTACATTCATACTACTTCTCATGTTTCTTCCTCAATTTACGAACAAAATAAAAATAATTTAGGTTAAATTCTTAACCGATTAGGTATTGTACAAGATGAAAACACCAATAAACGTTAGTAGTGTTTACGATTTATCATTAATATAAATAATTACCGAGCTATTAGCCGGTTGGTAACTAAAGCTATTACCTACCTCGGTTAATGGTGATGGAGCAATATAATTGCCATCACTGTTTCGAGCCAACGTTTCTTTTAAATGGTAATGGCATAAGGTATTTGCACCACTCCCGGTTACATTAGCCAAATATCTAAAACTACCATCAGCATTGATCTCGCTAACACTGCTAGCAATAAGCGGTGGCTGTTGCAATAAACTATTCCATACAGAGATACAGTCAGCTATAGCCATGGTTTTCGAATTTATTCCTGCAGTACTATCAGTTCCAACAATATAACCAGGGCTAATTGTCGGCGATGTATCTCTATCTTCACTGGTTAAATAAACAATGGTACCGTCATAATTAACCATGTTTACACCATTAGTGTCTTTCGGTCGCGCTTCAGCTTCCCACTGAGAGCGCGCTAATGAAACACCTGTAGCAAAACCGCCTGCCATGCCTTCTATATTTGCCTGCTTAGCTTGTTCAGTTAGGTCAACAAATTTAGGTATAGCGGTAGCGGCTAAAAAACCTAAAATAACGACAACAATTACCAATTCAATTAAGGTAAAACCCGTTTGATTCGACACCCGAGTATTTGGGGACGTTCTGCTAAGAGAAATGCTTTTGCTCATTGAGAAAACCTTTTTATATCAGTTGTTGCTTAGCGCTTATGTATTGTAAAAAATCTATAAACACTAGCCTCAAATTATATAGTAATCTAATCTGAATACTTAATATTAACATTATGGACACTTGCGCGCCATTTTTCAATATTAAATAAATGTAATTACTTGTAGTTATTAAATAAATCATAAAATATCAGTTATCGATTCATTTATTCGAAATTAATCAACCAGCTTCACTTTCCCTGTATCACTACGATAATCAAAGTATTGCCCATTAGCAATGCTATACCGACATAACCGGCCGATTTCATTAGCATTATTCTGTATTTCGATTGCTATTACTTTAGACTTGACCACTTGTAATGGCATTGCTAAGACTTGTTGCCAAATTTTATGACAGGCCAAGCTAGAGTGTTCATTATCTACCCAGCCCTTTTTATTAACATCAATTATTGCCTTTTCACTGCTGTTTAATCGATTTAAAACAACTACATTAGGTTGCTTATCCATCAGCCACTGCCCGTGCACCACATTAATTTTGGTCGTAAAATTTTGTGATAAGTTATTAAATGCGGTATTAGTCACCTTTGTTTGTTGACTAAAAAAAACATCTATTAACAGCGTCATCATAATAACTACTATCACAATCACAATGACAAACTCAAAAATTGAGCGCTGTTTTTTATCCGTATAGTTAGGCGTTTTCTCCATGAGCTTTACAGCTAACCTTGCATAGCCGAAGCCATATCCCACATAGGGGTAAAAATACCTAGCGCTAGCACTAGCACCATGGCAGCTACCACGACTAAAAGTAGCGGCTCAATTCTCGCCGTTAGTGTTGCTAAGTCGTAATCAACTTCTCGTTCATAATAATCCCCTACTTCGGTGAGCAATTCATCAACTCGACCTGTTTCCTCACCTACAGCCACCATCTGTAAAACTAAAGGCGTAAATAAGGCACTAGCAATAGAAGAACGCAATAAACTTTCCCCACTTTCAATGCCTTGTCGCATAGCAGAAATCTTTTCCTGCATGTAACTATTATCAACGGCCTCAGCTACTAGTGTTAGTCCAGTAGTCATGGGTACACCCGCCTTTAACACGATGGCAAAACTATGAGAAAAACGCGCTAATATTGAACGTTCGATAATACTACCTATTATAGGTATTTTTATTTTGCGTCTATCCCATTGGTATCGACCTTTCTTTGTTTTCAACGATTCTTTAATCATAAATACGATGATAAAGAGTCCTAGTAACATATAGTGCCAATAGTTTATAAATAAATTAGAGCTAGCAATAATAAAACGCGTCGCGAGCGGGAGTTCAGCCCCTAATCGAGTAAACATATCTGCAAATGTTGGAATCACAAAAACATTTAAAATAACCATGGCTGCTGATATGGCGATAAGTACCATACTAGGATAACGAAGTGCCGCTTTAATCCGTTTGCGCGTGTCTAATTCACGTTCTAGATAAGTGGTTAACTTTAAGAAAGCTTGATCTAACTGACCGGTATTTTCCCCCACATGCACTAGAGAGATAAAAAGATGGTCAAATATTTTAGGGTGGCTATTTAATGCTGAAGAAAAGGTATAACCCCCTTCAAGCTGTTTGCCAATATCTCTTAATGCATTTTTTAACGTGGTTGAATTCGCAGATTCAACCATGCCATTAATTGCTCTCAAAATAGGCACACCTGAACGCATTAATGCATACATTTGTCGACAAAAAACGATTAGTTCTTCTAGCGACACTTTGCCATTATTAAATAACTCAAAAACATCAGTACTAGCCGTGTTATTAGCTGTTTTTGCTTCGCTAATAGAAATAGGAGTAATACCTTTTTTAAATAATTTTTCTGCGGCAATATTCACATTAGCTGCATCAATACTGTCTTTTACTTGGCTACCGCCAGCATTGCGCCCTGTATAATTAAATGATGCCATAAGATTCTCGATGCTCTAAAATACGTTACTTACTTAAATATCTATTTTATGATTAATTAATATCAATGGTTTCAACTAGACGTAATACTTCTTCGACAGTAGTAACACCTGTTGCCGCATAATCAAACGCTGCTTTTGCTAATGGAGTAAAACTGGGGTTTTCTTTAGATAATTTACCAAATAATTCACTATCATTACGCTTTAAAGCTGCCATCATACCCTCGTTCATTTCAAGTATTTCAAAGACACCAACTCGCCCTTTATAACCAGTATAATGACAAGTTTGACAACCCTTGCCCTTCATAAATTGAGTACTCCTAGCGCGATCACCAACTAAATTCGTTAACCAAAATAACTCTTGTTCATCCGCTTGATATTCGATAGCACATGAGTCACAAATTCTTCGGACAAGTCTCTGTGCGATGACAGCGCGTAACGCACTACCGACTA
Source organism: uncultured Colwellia sp. (assembly GCA_913058405.1). Taxonomy (GTDB): domain Bacteria; phylum Pseudomonadota; class Gammaproteobacteria; order Enterobacterales; family Alteromonadaceae; genus Colwellia. The sequence continues at coordinate 31,203 of CAJXRC010000008.1, forward strand.
AAAACCCAGCAGCGCCCATATCAATCAAACGTAAAGCACTTGTGATAGCATCATTGGTATGCAATGTAGATAAAACTAAGTGACCAGTTATCGCGCCTCGTAAGCCAATTTCTACCGTTTCTTGATCACGCATCTCACCAACCATCATAATATCTGGATCTTGACGAAGAGCAGTACGTAATACACTTGAGAAAGTTAAATCAATCTTGGTGTTAACCTGCACTTGATTGATTCGAGGTAACCGATACTCTACCGGATCTTCTACCGTGATAATTTTTTTACTGGCTTCATTTAGCTCACTTAAAGCGGCATACAGTGTCGTCGTTTTACCACTACCTGTTGGACCAGTAACGAGAACCATGCCGTGCGGACGATGAATTTGCAAGCGTATACGTTTAACAATATCTGCTGGCATCCCCGTCTGTTCAAGTGATAATAAACCTGCTGATTGATCCAACAGACGCATTACAACCGACTCACCATATTGAACTGGCATTGTAGACATACGAACATCAATGTTATGACCACTGATATCTAAATTAAAACGACCATCTTGTGGAACACGCTTTTCAGATATATCAAGCCCAGCCATCAATTTAAGACGTAATACCATAGCAGAGGCAATTTTATTTTCTTTTAGTATTTTTTCTTGTAAGACACCATCAATACGTTGGCGTATACGTAACTGATGTTCTTCAGGTTCAATATGAATATCGGAAGCACGCATTTGTACTGCATCTTCAAACACTGATTGCAATAATTTACCAACAGTTGCATCGCCCCCTTCATCTAGAAATGTTGTTGCGAGGTCAAAACTAGACGATTCTTCATACTCTTCTTCTAATTGGCTAGCAAAAGATTCAATTTCAGCTGTACGACGATATAAACTGTCAAAGGCATCGAATATTTGAGACTCCATGACGACCGCAAGCTCAATACGTCTAGGGGACAACATACGCTCTAACTGATCTAAACCACTTAAATCGGCTGGATCACTCATCCCCAATAAAACAGAAGCACCTCTGTCTTCAATAATCAGGGCTCTTAGTCGTCTAGCATGGACTTCAGGCAGTAAACTCGCTACAGCAGGTGATATTTTATATTGCGAAATATCCATAAATGGCACACTTAATTGCTGTGCCAAAAATTCTAATAATTGTCTTTCAGATAAGTAATTTAGTTCAATTAAGGTATCACCGAGTTTACGGCCCGTTTGCTTTTGGCTTGATAACGCTTGCATGAGTTGATCATTTGAAATGATACCTTTATCAACCAATAAATCACCTAAACGCATCTTTAATTTGGGAGCTGCCATAATCTGTCCTACTGTCCTATTACTTGTATGCGTTGCTTGATAAAATTTTCTGAAGAAATTGATAAGTCATTTTTTGTTAATGCTTTTTTATACGTCGAACTAGCCAACTCAAATTGACTATTTTTATCGTACAAAACAGCTAAACCTAGCTGCCAACGACCTATATCAGGCTTCATTGCTATTAATACTTTATACGCATCTACCGCTATTTTATTTTGTTTAGCTTGCTGAGCCGTATTTGCCAACATAATTTGGTATTGCTCATCTTTGAGCTGAGCGAGTGGTTTCAACGTATTAAGCGCTGCAGTGAATTGCCCTTGCTTTAAATGAATGCGTGCTTTCATTTGACGTAAACTGCTGTCTTTACTATTTAGAGAAATGCCTTGTGATAACAAATTTACAGCGTCTTGATATGCTTCTCGGCCAAACCATAAAGCAGCCAGTTTTTTACGTGTTTGACTATCGCTAGGCCTGATTATTACCACATCTTCTAAAAGCTTCTCAGCTTTCTCAATTTGTTTCGCATCTAATGCTTTTTCAACGAGTACTAATTTTTGCTCTGCCAATTCATCTGCCGATAACTGGCGTCGTGACACTGACATTCTGTTAGCTTTCGGTTTAGGTTTATCTGCGCTAGAAAGCGTATGTTCATGACCTGAAGAGCCCGCTGAATGAGTGTGTTCATCAGCTAGCGCTACAGCTTTCTTTGCTGGTGTTATTTTACTATTGCTATTATCCAACAAAGGTTTTGTCGAGAATACCTGTGTGATTTTCTCTAAAGGCTTATTCGATGATACATATTGTGTTTTATTTGGGGGCGTGTTCTCAACATTCACCGTACTGGTTTGTTGTTTAACCTCAATTTTAGCGACTTCTTGGCTTATTGGGCTTTTGAGAACCTTATTTTCGTTATCGTTCACTTTCTTGGGAGTTATCGCTGAGCTATTGATATCTTCAGGTTTATTTCTTACAGAGACGGTTCCGACAACACTCATGTTATTTGTTATTTTCTGAGATTTTAAAGCATTATTTTCACTGATTAATTGCCAAATATAAAAAACAATCAAACAAACAGTTAAAACACAAATACTAGTAATCACTACAATTTTTCTTGGTGAATGCGACTCTACCACTTTGCCTGACTGGATGGAGTTGGCATTAGGCTCTGGACTGCGTTGTTCCAGGTCCTTCAGCATCTGATTAATGACACTCATAACTTAACCACCAAGGTATAATAAGCTAACCATAAAATTCCCAATCCTAATAAACATGACACAACTAACAAGTTTGCTTTTGAGTCTTGTTCAATACTTTCAGTATCATTTACCGCAGCCTTTAGTAATTTCATTGTCATTTTGTAATGTCCTTGACCATAAGCAAGCATTAGCATTTTGTGGCACAAAATATTAACTAACCGTGGAATGCCCTTGCTAACGCGAGCAATACCTTGACATATTTTAACAGGGAAAAGTTCAGCCCCCTTATACCCTGCTACCTGTAACCTATGTTGAATATATTGTTGTACTTCATATGCATTCATTGGTCTTAGTTTATATGCAAAGGTAATACGTTGTCTCAACTGTCTAAATTCTGTTTTTGCCAAACGAACATCTAGCTCTGGTTGTGCAAATAACACGACCTGTAGCAACTTACGTGTTTCAGTTTCTAGGTTAGTAAATAACCTTAAGGCTTCTAAGCTATCTTCCGGTAATGCTTGTGCTTCATCAAGAATCAGTACTACGGAATGCCCTTGACTATGTAACTCTAATAAGCGGGCTTGGATACGTTGAGTAAGCAATTGCACCGACATACGCTGCGCTTGTTTAACACCAAGTTCTACAGCAACTGCTCGCCTTAATTCATCCGGATTAAGATAGGGATTTGGAATATAAGCTGTAACAAAGTGATCTGGGATTTCATTAAGCAGTTTACGACAAAGCAACGTTTTACCTGTACCTACTTCACCAACAACTTTAATGAAGCCCTCACCCGTCTGCAGAGCAGTCGATAACACTGCTAACGCTTCATCATGCATAGCCATTGGCATATAAAAATTCGTATTAGGAGTTAAGGTAAAGGGTAATTCTCCTAAGCCAAAATGATATAAGTACATAGAAAGCCTACTCAGTGAACTAATTAAGCTAAATGAAACAAAAAAGCTTTTCGATTATTGCTCATTGCTTACCGCATTTTGTTTAGCCGCTTGGCAAACCATATGGTTTGTCGCATATTCAGCATCAGCGCACTGTTCTTGGCATTCTTGTGTCAGTTTACCGTCTGCAGATAACTCACACGCTTCAACCTCTTCAGGAAACCATTTTGTTAACAAGCTTCGTGCATCTTGTAGCTGGTTTTTCCAAGTATCTTGGCCAATCACAATGGGTTTTAACATAATGACTAATTCACGCTTTTGTGACTTTTGAGACTTGTTCTTAAATAACTCTCCAAGATAAGGAATATCACCTAATATCGGTGTTTTAGATTCCATATCAATATTATACGTTTCAATTAAACCACCAATAACAACAACTTCTCCTGAGTTTGCACGAATTATAGTATCTGATTCTCGCACGCTACTTTGCGCTAGTGGCAACACCAGTGTCGAATTACCAATTACAATGGTTTTATTTTGTTCATCAGTCAGCGTAACAGAAGGGTGAACATGCAAAATAACGCTACCGTCTTTACTAATTTGCGGTGTAACGTCTAATGCTATTCCTGAGAAAAATGGTGTCAACTCAACTGTAGGCGTAGTTGTTGTTGAAGTTCCTGTTGTTGTAGTACTAGAAACGTCAGTCACAAAATACTCATCCTCACCTACTTTAATAACAGCTTTTTGGTTATTTGTTGCCGTAATACGCGGGCTTGAAAGTACTTGAACATTGCCTTGTGTTTGTAAAAGTTCGATAACTCCTGAAAAGTCACTACTGCTGGTTTTTTTACTAAACGCTATGCTATTAACACCACCAATAGTATCCGAAATAACACTACCAACCACATTACCTGTAGTTGAGTAAATAATGTCTGCACTGCCTACTTGATCAAGTACTTTATTCCACTTGATGCCTTGCTGAAAATCATCATTAAGCGTCACTTCCATTATCTTCGCTTCAATAATAACTTGACGATGTAAATGGCTTTCAGTAGCTGTTATAAAGTTCTTAACCGCTGTAATTTCTTGTGGCAACGCGCGTACTGTTACTAAACCAGCCTGCGGCGACACAATGACTGAACGGCCTTCTCCAGTTCCAACGAAAGCAATTAAAGACTCTTTCAATTCTTTCCAGAAATCAGACTCATTCTCGGTATATAAGTTGATACCACTATTCTGGCTATTCGAACCACTATTGCCATTTTGGTTGTTATTACCGCCACTATTGTTGCTACTATTGTTACCGCTATTATTGTTACCACTATTTCCGCTGTTAGGATCGTTTTCAGATACACCACCTGAATTAATCGTTGTAGTCGATGAGCCAAAACGTTTAAGAAATAAGTAATTTAACGCAATAGTTTCAGTACGTATGCCTGGAGGGAAAACTTTTACAACGTTGCCACGGCGAATTATTTCATAACCATAGACATCTTCCACAACAGTTAATGCTTCTGATAATGTAACATTATTCAAGCTTAAGGATATTTGACCAGTAACATCAGGATGAATAATTACGTTATATCGTGAGCCTCTAACAATCGCTTGGAAAAAATCTTTTGCATCAACTTCTGTTGCTGAAACTTCCAAACGTTTTTCAGCTAACATGCCTTGTTTGGCCTGATTCATGTCATTTAACATCAATTCTTGCTGCACTGAACTGGGTACTTGCGTTAACGGTTTCGGTCCATTGAAGCTTTTAGTTTCTTTAAGGGCCTCATCTAAACCTTCTTTCATGTCGACAGCGTCTTTAGGCACTGATTGACAACCAACTAAAGCAAAGAGTAACGTCGACAAAGCAATGTTTAATTTTAATTTTGATTTTGATTTTGATTTTGATTTTTTCATAGGGGGATTTATTTTTATCATTAATTAGCTACCGTATTGTCTACGACGTTACTTTTAAAACCTTTACTTTTAAAAACATTAATTTTTAATCGTTTAGATTTACTGCGTAAAATCACGCTATGACTGTTGATTGCAGTGATACGATACTCATCAACATAGTCAAACATCTTGTATATTTTGCCATTAATAACCGCAGTATGAATGCCATCACCGTGGATTATCGAACTCAAGACAAAACCACCATCGCGCTTTAATTGGCTAATACTGCTAGAGCCACTAACACCAAATGGGCGAGTGGGATCAACATCCGCAGCAAAACTTACTGGCGAGGCCAATAGAATTACTGTAGCAACGGCCGCTGAAATGACCTTTGAATTAAAGTGAGTTTTAAACACCGATAAACTCCTTTTTTAATCCCAAGCTATAAATAGTTATATTCACTTCGCCTTGTGGATATTCTTTTACTTCAAATTTAAAGTTTTGCCAAAAAAACTTCCACGATAATTGTTCCAAATGACGCAAATAATTACGTAATTGAAAGTACTTACCCGACAGTTTAATTTTAATTCCATGCTTATATAAATTTAGCCCGAGTTGTTCTGAAGTCGGCGTGATTATGCTCGCCTCATCATCCGATTGATCTCCTACTAAATTTAATAAAGGTTTAGCGCCTATTAATTCAAAGGAAAGTAATGATACACCTGGCTCTAACTCAAGTAATTTAAGGAGGGCTTCACGCATTTCGCTAGGGCTAATAAGATCCGTTGTTAAAAGGACCAACTGATTATCAATCTTGGCCAATTTTCCTTCAAGTTGTTCAATCTGTTTAACCGTAGTTACATTAGGATCTTTCTCTAATGCTCTTTGATATTCTTCAATAGAAAAGTTAAGGGTTTTGTTACCTGTTACCATCGCTCGACTTTGTTTATCAAAGGAGGTTACTTTGGCACTTTTATCATCAATAAAAAAATATGAAATAATAAAAAATATTGCTACTAAACCTGTAAGCAACACTAAAAACTGTTCTCGACTAGTCAGTTGAAGGAATTTATCACTATAGTTATTCCATTGCTCTTTCATTAGTCTTTACTCCCTGCAACTTCGGAGCTAACCACAAATTCGGTAATATTTTGCTCATTTTTAGCAAGTTTAAATTGGACAAACGCCTTGCCTGATAATAATCGAGACTGCTTAAAACCTGCCAACCACGCAGGTACCGCTTGAGGAGTACGAGCTTGTCCGGTAAAACTCATATTTTTAGTATCAATACTGATTGTTTGTAATCTAATATCTTTATGATGCATAGCAGATAAGTCATTCATTGCCATAACAAAACCACCTGCAAAAGTCTCATTTGGATCGGTGAGCTTATGTAACAATGCATCTTTATGTTGCATAACTAACTTTATCGTAGCGAGATCTCTTTTTAATGTTGGCGATACTTGCCTATTTTGTAATTCTAATTCCAATTTAGTAGCAAGCTTTTGTTTCTGTTGCTTTTCTTTTAACAAATCATCATATATTACCGCTGACTGGTTGTAATTGAGTTCAGTAATAACACTCCAAATCAACATAAGTGATAGTAAACCAACCCAAGCACCCACAACCCTTTTCAGCGTTAACAGCGGTTTTTCAGGGAAAAGCTCTGCTTGTAATAAATTAATACTATTTTTAGTTGTCATCATTTTCCCCCGCCAAAACTTCTGTCTCGTTATGATAAGGGACATTATCTAAACTAGCGCCAATCGCTGCTGCATATTCTCGATGCTGGTGATACGGACTAGGTAATTCCAGTAAACTGACTGGCACAATCGAATTTTCAGCTAATTTTTCAACAAACACCTTTTCTAAGGAAATAGGTAGCAATACTTTAATTGCTTTGATCGGTGCTTGTTTTAATTGACGTTCAAAGTAATCTGTAGAGCGTTGAATTTCTAAACCAATATCATCGATAATAGAAAAAGATAGTTCTTCGGCTGATTTACTGCCTATTTGGGCAAAGCCACGTAAACGACGTTGGAAGAATATTTTTTTCTGCTTAACAATGATTAAAACTATTTCTTCATTGGGTTGCTGGCAAACCAATAAATTAGCATCATCCTGCGGAGCTAATAAGTTAGCAAAAGCAAATTCTTGGGTAGTGATTTCACTGATTTTCACTGCACCTTGCTCTGTGATTTCGACCAGTTTTTTTAGTTCATCTAAAGGAGCACAGACTACATTTATTTTTTCTTTGCCACCAGCAAGAAGCGGTGCATCATAATAATCTACCACCATATTATTGGGGGAAATGCTGACCAAGTCTTTAATTTGCCATTTCAAAGCACTATTCATTTCATTATCAGGCAAGTTTGGTTTATCTACTTGCACAACTTGAGATTGCGCTTCATTTAAGACCAGACAAGCATTTCCTTCGAGCTCATATTTATTGTGCAGTGCTTGGATAGCACTCGAAAAATTAACCGAACTAGCTTTTTCATGCTCAAAAATAACTTTTGTTGACGTACTTTCGTCAATAGAAGCATCGGAATTTTGCTGAGGAATTGAGCATAAGGAGACACCCTGATGCTGAAAAGCAATACCAAGGCGCTGATTTGAAGTATTTTTTGAAAAAAGTTGGCTTAATTTCGTTAAAAATGACATTTATCGGCAATATCGCTCTAAGCTAAAATTATTAACAATACTACCCTTTGTTACATATGAAGAGCAAGTATTACTAATGGTGATTAGCTAAGTTTATTAACCATTTATATTACTAAGACTACTGTGAGTTATTGGCGAATGTTTATTTTAAAGTAGGTTCAACAACAATTATCTTAGGGAGAAAGACCATGTTAAAGGCTGATATCGTTTATAATAGCTTCCAACATGTTAAGAATGAATATCTCAAAAATTAGTTATGCATAAACCATTGTCATTATTACAAAAATTAGAACATCCTCTTTTTGATAAGTATAACCTTGATGTTCGAGTGAAGCGTGATGATTTATTGCATAACATCATATCAGGTAATAAATGGCGCAAATTGAAGTACAACCTAGAACAGCTTAAAACTGACGAGTTCCAAGGTGCATTAACTTTTGGTGGTAGTTACTCTAATCATATTCATGCTTTTGCTTATGCATGTAAGCAACAAAATATCCCCTGCATTGGTGTTATTAGGGGAGAAGCTCACTATGCAGATAACTTTACATTGAGCTGGGCAAGGCACTGGGGCATGCAATGTCACTTTGTCGATAGGAAAACTTACCGTCGTCGTTTTGAGACTAGCTTTATCGATGAGCTAAAAGTGTTATATCCCAATTATTTTATTATTCCAGAAGGTGGTAGTAACTCGCTTGCTATACCAGGGGTAGCTGAGATATTGACCGAATTAAGTAGCCAAGCAGATTTCGATACTTTAATGACTCCTGTAGGGAGTGGCGGTACGATAGCCGGTCTGATTTCTGGAGACTGTGTCGCTAATCAGAAACGTCATAAAATTTTAGGTGTTGCTGTGTTAAAACAAGCAGAATACTTAATTGATGACATTAAGTCCTTACTTACGCAGGAAGCTAAAGCTCATAGTAATTGGCAGTTATTAACTAACTTCCATCGTGGTGGTTATGGTAAATTCAGTAAGGATGATGCAAATCGAATCATAACGTTTAACCAGCAAACCGGTGTATACTTTGAACCCGTTTATACTGGTAAAATGGTTTTAGCTTTACTTGATCTAATAGCACAAGACTATTTTAAGCCAAAAGAGCGCATCGTTTTATTGCACACAGGGGGATTACAAGGATTAGGCGGAATGATTGAACAAAATCGTTTAGAAGCTAAAGACTGGCCGCCATTAAAAACAGTTGATAATCAATAAGCGTTAATTAATTTCATTAACGCCATATCTATGACTAAAAAACCATTTAACTAAGAAATTAAAACCTGAGCTGATAGCGCCCTTGATTATCTGGTCGACCAATAAAAGACAATGCTGATTTCAATTGAGTAGGAAACTTAGCGCCAGGTTGCAAATATCCTTTGCCTGAAATTTTTTGAGTCGCGAGAGTTAACACGCCATCAAAACTCAAACCTAAGTTATTCTTAGGAGATACTTTGGCCAACAAATTCCCCTCATCGCAACTTATTTCCGTAGTAAACTTACCGAGTTTAATATTTTGCTCTAAAGCAACAACACCAGCACGAGACCACAAAACCTCACCTTGTGCTTTTGAACAGGACAATTTATCACCAGTAACAATCACTATCTCTGATAAATACAACTCAATATTTCCTTGCGCGCTTAAGGGAATAGGTAGTGTTAATTGTGTCGCAATATCATTCGCAGACATAAAGACCTCGACCTCAGTTAAGGCGAGCTGTTCAGAAGAAACGGTTAGATTAAGTTTTCCTTCAGGTCCCGATGACATAGCATCACCAAAAGTCACTTGAACGCTTGGTGATAGACTAAACAGAGACCAAAAGCTGACCGTTGTTTTTACCTTTTCAATCTCATTATTATTTATTGTGACTTTGACTATTTCACCTTGCCAAATAGATCCTGAAACACCCTGCAGTGCTATATTTTTTGGTAATTTAATATTATTGATTACTAATGCTAGTGGCGCACTTGCTAATAAAAACACCATATAACTACTTAAAAAAATTGCCGTAATGGCAAACCACTTCTTCATGAAAATTCTCTGTTATGTATATTATGACTAAGCGAAGTTGTTAACGCGCTGATTATAATCTTGTTAAATGTAAACGGCGTACTTTGACCTCGCCAGCACTATCACCCCGAGTTAAATCAATCGCTTTAACCTGCAAGCCTTCGTTATTAGCCAAGTGCTCGAGCCAAAACAGTAGCTGGGTAAAAGGAGTACTATCTATCCATACCTGTAGATCATCCCCTTGAGGCTGCATACGCGTAATAGATAACTTATAAGTTTTTGCACTGCGATTAGCGACACTTGAAATACTGCCACTGAATTTTTTCTTACCGCCCGAGCGTTTTGCTTGCTGATACAAAGCAGTATTTTCTCGTACCCAAGTTAATAACTGCTGCTGCTTTACTAACTTACTGCTAGCCTCTGTTAGACTATTATTTATCGGCTGCCAGATTGCACTATAAAAAATAAAGACAATAAAAACCAATGCCATTACTGATACCAGGCGCTGTTCTCTGCTGTTTAGTTGTTGCCACCATGCTTTCATTATGATGCATCCTTATTACTGTTTTTACTACTTTGCTTGGTCGTGCTTTTTTTATTATTAGACCTTTGCTTTGTACTGTTAGTATTTCCTTTATTGGAAATACTAAATGAGCCCGATACTTGGTCACCTTGATTACTTTGTGAGCCTTGTTTCACTATCAAATTGGCTGTCGCTAACGCAACACTAAACTGTTCGAAAGCTTGATAATCTTTAGCTGTTGCTTGAATACGTAACTCTTGTCGCTTTCCATCAAATTTTACTGTCTCTGGTTTTAATGCCGGCACTTTAGCAAATGCAGGTTGTAATTTAGCAAGCATTGCTAAGAACCCTTGCCTGTCTCCAACGCCCCCCAATAAAGCTAACTCTCGATTCAATTGCGATTTGATTGTTGAAATCCGTACTCGTTTCGTTTTTGGAAAGGCTTTTTTATAACTGGCAATTATATTTTGTTCAACTCTGTCTTGCTCTGTATTTAGTTGCCATAATTGCGCACTTTTATGACCCAAGCTAAGCAAGAGGGCAAACATGGCAACACCTGCTACCCACAGCCATTGTCGACCTGTTTGACTGCGATTTTCCTTAATCTTATATTGGCCCTGTAGTAAATTGAATTGAGCTAACTGACTACCATAGTTCATCGCCATTAATGCTAAAGGTAATTCTTCAGGCATTGTGTTGATATTACATTGTTCACTATGTACTAAGGGTGAATATGCCTCGATAAGCACACTTTCTGCCTGCTCGTTACTCTCTGCATTCTCGGATTGCGTAGCAAAAGCTTGGCATTGAAATTGCCATGCATTAGCGTCTACTGTAAAGCCCTGCCAAAGTTTTTGACGAACGATGACTTGCGCCTGTTCAGTATCACCAAGGGCAATCGCGCTCCAAGCTTTTGAAGTCAGAGGCATAGCCAATACCTCAGGCAAAATAGAATCTGTTTCAATATCAGCTTCTGCCAACCATGATAACCAAAGTTGCATCTGCTTATGAGAAACAATAGCTGTGAAACAGTTATTTCCTAGGTTATCACTCGCTAAATCAGCATAGGCGAAAAATAGCTGTTCTACATCTTCTGCCAAGCTATCTTCTAACATATAAGGAGTTGCTAAACGCATCGCTCTGGAAGATTTTGCAGGAACTTTTAACGACTTTAAAAGTACATCACAGCTAGGTACCAATATTTTGACCTGCCGTTTATCCGCTTTAATAGTAAGCTCATTGAGCTGTTGAGCCCCTTTTAGCTCTCCACTGGCGATGATTTCTTGCGCATTACCGCTAGTTCCAGCCACAACTAACCAATGAATGGTATCGTGTGCTTGACTTCCTAAACGGATAAATAATGTTTCTGTCACTAGTTACGTCCTATAGTACGACTAATTACTTGAATTTGTTGTGACTCATTAACTTTCATTATTGAGCTCATCGAAAAATAGCTATTATTAAAACGTGCATTGGCTTTTAGTTTAAAATATTCACTATCAATAACGAACGGTGCTTTTTGCCACTTTTCCACTCTAATTTTTGTTAGTTCTTTTAACTTTAGAAAGTCTTCTACCTTGTCATAACCTGAACTATCACGTGCACTTAGCACTTCTTGCGCATCCTCTAAACTTGAACCAAGCAAAGCCTGTAACAACTCAGGCTTTTCTTCATCAAGTGTATTGATATTTATCAAATGCTGAGCATTTTGTGGCAGTACACATACGTAGGGCGTCAACGCTAAAATAACGGCAGGAGTAAAATGCTCAATTAATCTTAACTCATTAACACTGCCTAAATAACTATTAGCAGCAAGATAAGGAAACTCTCGAGAAGCATAATCATTATCCTCTGCGCCACCTGAACCCGTTATTATGTCATTACTGTCTAACCAATCAGTTAATGCATTAACCATAGCTTCGGCTTCAAAATTACCAACACCTTCGATGTTTAAGTTGACGATTAGCGCTTCTAACACAGTTGCCGCTGGTAATTGTTTATTACTGCTTGAATTCTTTCCTGTGCTACTTCTCGTTCCAGTTGATGAAGCAGTTTCACTTTTCGTTTTATTTTTATCTGTTGCTGAGCTCGAAGGACTGTCCGTGCCACTTTCAGACTCCGCTTTTGTTTTTGCTTTAGGGTGTAGTGCATTTAAATTCAAACAACTTTGTAAATCACTAATTTCACCACTTATTTCACCAAAATCGACAGGATAGTTACTCTCTTCTGCAGTCCATATTTGTTCGAGATGAGTGACGTCAGGCTCATCTTTAAACGCTTTGATTAACACTCTTTTAGTAAAAGCTTCTGCGCCCAGTGCATACCAATAGGCCTGTTGATTAAAGCTGATATTGGTGCTTCGTTGCATTTGTGTTTGCAAACGGGTCGTCATTTGCGCAGCAATAATTGATGCTAGAGCAACGATAAGCATCACGGTGATTAAGGCAACACCGCGCTGCTGTCTTTTATTGTGACAACTCGACATTCGTTTAATCACCATCCGCAGCAAGGTCACCTGCCACCAAAAACTGACGGCGAATTAGACCATAATCACGCGTTTCAAGTTCAATGGCTATCGCTTGAGGTAATGTTTTACCTGACCATTCTTTTTGCCATTTACTGCCATCATAGAATTCAAATGATAAGCTCATGACTTGGCTTATTAGTGGTCTGATCCTTGGCTCTTGCCCAACAACAGCATCAACAAAATTATAATGTAAGCGCTCTAGCGTTTCATCAACGAGCCGATAGGCAACACTCTGCATATCACTGCGCGGTAGTAATAAACCGGGATTAGTCCAACCATTACGTACAAAAGCAATAGCCTGTTCATCGGCTAAAAAACTATCATCTGCTGTTTGTAAAAAACTACTACCTGGTGCTTCGCCATTAATACGCATAGTACGTTTGGCTATTTGGGTAAAGTCTCGCTCCATTAATAAAAAGGCACGCTGTAATTCATTTTGCCTTTCACTGCGCATTTTTGAGTTTTCATCACCGCGTAAGACAGTATCAAAAATGGTAAAACTAGCTAAACTCACCACAGAAAATATCGCAATAGCGATCAATACTTCTAACAAGGTAAAACCACTTTGACTGTGTTTAACTGTGGTATTAGCTTGGTCAATGTCTAGTGTCATCAGGGTTTATCCTGAGCCAGGTAGGTCATTAAGCTCGCACTCACAAGTTCATCATCTTCATTTAATCGAACTTGCATATTTACAGCACGTAACTCTTTGTTTGCTGTTTTGATAACCTTTTGTTGCCAATACCAAGTGCGGCCTGCCATTTCAACTTTTCCTTTACGGTTGTTTCTCGGCGGCCAAGTTTTATCTAAACTTACTTCAACAAGTTGGTTGGATGCGACCCAATTTGCAAACATTTGCTCTTCAATATGACTAATATGACGATAATTATTATCGGCAACACCAAGCAGTGCGACACCTGCAATAGCAAAAACAGCCATTGCTAACATAACTTCAAGCAGGGTAAACCCACGCTGCTTTGTCGTGCTACTAATCATCAAGTACAGGCCCCTCAATGGTTAATGGCACACTATATAATCCGGTAACACGATAGGCTAAATCTTCAGCGTCCTCAATATAGGCCAACTCTTCAGTCAAACGGAACGTGACACTAAAAGGACTAAGGTCTCCCCCTGAGAGAATATACACTTGTGGGATTATTTTTTTCTCTCGCTCTTCTTTTGACAGTAAGGTGAAGTCGTCTTCATCTTTTTCTTTAAAGGTATCGGCATCAAAAAGCATTGGCTCTTCAATGGGCAGGTCATCAAGTTCTATGCTAAGTTCTATTTCTTCAGGTAACGTGACCTTGGCTTGCCAATCTTGTTCGGGGATTTCAGTCCATTGTGTACCGTCATAAGCCAAAAACTGATAGTTATCTTTTTTAACAATCAAACCTAATTCAATATTATTGAGCATGCCGTATTCAGCTGCTACTTCAAATATTGCCGCAAAACGAGCACTCTCATGCTTTAACTTATCTTCAGGGTTATTGCCAGAAAAGTTAAACTGTACCAAGCTGGCCATTAGACCAATCAGCACGACAACCACCATCACCTCAATTAAGGTAAAGCCGCAATTTTTTACTATTGATGGTGCTCGGTTTAATGGTTTTAGCTTCATAAGATAATGAGTTACGTTTTAACTTTAAGCTGTAAAGCTCAATTAAAAGGAAAATGCACGGAGTTGACGCTAGTCAATGAGTACAATTGACGCCTTAATTGATTTTTACAGCAACAAGGTAAGACAGAAACTATTGGAAGTCGCCTAAATTCCAGTTGCCTATGTCATCTTCTGTTCCGGCTTCACCATCTGGACCTACAGAAAACACATCCATTTTACCCTGTTCGCCTGGGTTTAATAAAACATATTCATTGCCCCAAGGATCTTTTGGTAAACGTTTAATGTAACCATCTTCAGGGAAACGACGTGGCTCTGGCTCAATATCAGTTTGGTCGACTAACGCTTCCAAACCTTGCTCTGTCGATGGATAATCGTAATTATCCATTTTATATAAACTCAAAGACGTTTCTAATGCAGTAACATCTGATACCGCTTTTTGCATATTGGCTCTGTCTTGACTACCCAATAAGTTAGGCACAACCATACTGGCTAAAATACCTAAAATAACAATAACCACCATCACTTCTAGTAAAGTGAAACCCTGTGTTTTTTTCATGTTCATATTGCATTCCTAATGTCTGAAAAATTATATAATGACAACTATACCCGTTTCACTTGAAGATGCATGGTTCAGCTGGAATTAAAAACGCCTTTAGGCAAAGTATTGATTGAAGAGAATGGTTGTTCCCTTGTCGAAATCAATAACGCAGCTTAAAGCGTTTCTAAACCAGCCCCTTGGGGAAGGCTGAGCAAATCATATTCTGCATTACATTTCTTTTTAAGGGAATACCCTTAATAAAAAAATGCGCCTTGATTATGAGTCGCTCAGACTTCTTGAAACGAGCCTCTTCAAGTGGAGCGGGTATATACTGCCATAAATTGGTATTAGCCTCCCACTAGGCTATTAAGTTGTAATATGGGTTCTAAAATGGCCATAACAATAAAGAGCACAACACCAGCCATTGCGACCATGAGCGCAGGTTCAAATGCTTTTAAAGAAATACTCACTAATGCATCAAACTCTCTATCTTGATTATCTGCAGCGCGGCCTAACATATGCTCTAATTGGCCACTTTTTTCTCCACTCGCTATCATGTGCAACATCATAGGAGGAAACAATTTAGTTTGCTCTAACGACACACGCAAACTAGCACCTTCACGTACCTTATCGGTAGATGCTTTCACCTGTTTTTTTATATATAAATTATCAAGCACTTCACCTGAGATTTTCATGCTTTCTAACAAAGGCACAGCACTAGCTGTCAAAATACTTAAAGTACGGGCAAAACGTGCTGTATTAATACCTCTAGCGATTTTACCAACACCAGGTATCTGTAATAAGTATTGATGATATGCCATTTCAAAATCAGGCTTTTTCAATAACTGTGAAAACAGCAGCAGAACTCCAGCAAACAGCATCACTAGTAGTAAACCATAATCACGAAGAAAATCACTACTGGCAATAAGGAATTGAGTAGTGCCGGGTAAGTTCTCACCCATGTGTTCAAATTGACCAACAATTTTAGGCACAACAGCAGTCAACAAAATAGCAATAACCCCAACGGCAACTACTGTCATGATAATAGGGTAAACTAATGCTTGGATAAGTTGCGAGCGCATTTGTTGGCGCTTCTCAGTATAATCAGCCAAGCGATTAAGTACCTTATCAAGGTGACCTGATTTTTCTCCAGCGGCCACCATAGCGCGATAAAGGCGATTAAATATTTTTGGATATTCCGCCATGCTTTCAGACAAACCGTAACCTTCAGTCACTTTAGTGCGAACACCCATGATCATGCTTTTGATACGATTTTTCTCACATTGCTCTGCCACCGCCATTAACGACTCTTCTAACGGTAAACCTGACTCAACTAAAGTGGCCAATTGACGGGTAATTAAAGCTAACTCTGATGCAGAAACTTTACCACTGCCACTTTGGCTAAAACTAGATGAAGAGCCCGCTTTATCAGCCGCTTTTTTATTCGTCAATGTGGCAGTAACTTCGGTTGGCATTAAGCCTTGATCACGCAGTAAACCGCGTACTTGTCTAGCCGTATCACCTTCGATAACGCCTTTTTTAGTTTTACCTCGACTATCTACCGCTTGGTATTCAAATGCTGCCATAATTACTTAAATTATTTAAATTAGTTACTTATTTAGATTCGGTCAATTCACTCTTGAATCAACATACGTCCATTAGAAAACATTTACGCTTTAATTTTTATGCACTAGTCTTCACGAGTAACGCGTAAAACCTCTTCTAATGTCGTTCTTCCTAACATGACTTTATCAAAACCATCTCGACGAATACTTGCATTGCTATGACGAACACATTTTTCGATAGCTTGCTCGCCCTGGCCATTATGAATAAGCTCTCGCACTTTTTCATCAACGGGCAATAACTCATGGATACCCATTCGCCCACGGTAACCTTTAAAGCTGCATTCTATGCAACCAACAGCACGATAAATCACGGCTTCATTATCTTCAGGTAAAGCTAATAATTGCCTTTCTTCATCATCAGGTAGATGGCTTTCACGACAATGAGGACAAATAGTGCGTACGAGTCGTTGAGCCAAAACACCGAGTAAACTAGAAGACAATAAAAATGGCTCTACGCCCATATCTTCCATGCGTGTTATCGCACCTGCAGCCGTATTCGTATGTAAAGTTGATAAGACTAAGTGACCCGTCAAACTTGCTTGCACTGCAATTGCCGCAGTTTCTAGATCTCGTATCTCACCAACCATAACTACATCAGGATCTTGGCGTAGAATAGCACGTAAACCACGAGCAAAAGTCATATCAACTTTTGTATTTACTTGTGTTTGTCCTATGCCTTCAATGGCATATTCTATAGGGTCTTCACAGGTTAAAATGTTACGTTCTTTAGCATCAATTTGTGAAAGACCAGCATACAAGGTAGTACTTTTACCTGAACCAGTAGGCCCTGTTACTAAGATGATGCCGTGAGGTTTTTCAATGAGCTTAGAGAAATTGGCACGGGTTACGTCTGTCATGCCTAGATCTTTCAAATCTAAACGTGCGGCATTTTTATCAAGTAAACGTAATACCACTCGCTCACCATGACCTGTTGGCATAGTCGACACACGAACATCAACCGCTCGACCACCAATGCGTAAAGAAATACGACCATCTTGTGGGATACGCTTTTCAGCAATATCGAGCTTCGCCATGACTTTAATACGTGATACCAGTAAAGACGCCAACTTGCGGTTTGGCTTAAGCACTTCTCGCAAAACACCATCCACACGAAAACGTATTTGTAAGGTATTTTCAAAGGTTTCAATATGGATATCAGACGCGCTTTCTTTAATAGCTTCACTGAGCATGGCATTGATCAGTTTAATAATTGGCGCATCATCTTCATTTTCTAATAAATCTTCACTTTCAATAAACTCATCAGCAAGCGAGTACAAATCGACTTCATTGCCAATATCTTCCATCATTTGTTGTGCTTCAGAAGAGTCTCTCTGATAAGCCTGAGTGAGCAGTAATTCAAACGCTGAAAGAGATAGATAATCAAACTCAAAGGGCGCTTTAACGATACGGCGCACTTCTAAAACAATATCAAAATTAACATCAGTCAAGCAATGCAAGATATAACCGCCCGTTTCTTCATCGGTTGATATAAGCACACTGTGGCGTTTAGCAAACGCAAACGGTAATAACCAAGTGCCACTCACTTGAGATTCAACTCGTTCATCCATCTCTGTTGCTTCTATTTCATCAGACATTATTGCTTCTCTTCCGCAGCAACGCCTTCTGTTGATGTCGGTGGTTTAGGTAATTCCGTACCTTTGTCTTCAAACTTTTGCTGATACTCATCAAATGACGGTGGTAAGGTCAGGTTATCTTGCCACTGCGGTAAGATTGGCATATTTTCGTTACTCATTAACGATAAGCCTTCCTCATGTTTACGGATTTGATCAGCACGAATATAGTTATACTTAGATTCACTTATTTCTGTCATTAAAGCAGAGTCTCGAACAATAGTAGCGCGTAAAAAAACCATTAAATTACGTTTACGAGTACTGTTGCTGGTTGATTTGAATAAATGACCTAAGATTGGAATATCACCAAGAATTGGCACCTTTTGTACACTTTCTTGCACGTCTTCATCAATCAAGCCACCTAATACTACTGTATCACCGCTTTCAGCCATTACAGTGGTTTTGATTTCTCTTTTGTTGATTGAGATATCAACCCCTGTAGTACCGCTTACCGACGACACTTCTTGCTCAATAACCAATTGAACAGCATTACCCTCATTAACCTGTGGAGTTACGCGAAGCTTAATGCCTACTTCTTGGCGATCTACCGTTTGGAATGGATTAGAGTTATTGCTGCCCGTTTGAGAGCCTGTAATAATTGGCACTTCTTGACCGACAATAAAATAGGCCTCTTCGTTATCTAAGGTAGTAATGCTTGGCGTAGCAAGAATATTTGAATTAGTATCACTGCTCACGGCATTAACAATAGCGCCCCAGTCATTTTTAGCAATACCAAACATCATACCGCTAACATTACCGAGTACTTGAGCAAGAATACTGTAATCGCCATTGGTGCTTGGATTATTTGATTCAGTTATCGTACCATCTGGATTCGTTACTTTAGTTTGACTTGCGGCTTCACCTTCTGCAGCTTGTACACCTGCAGCCACCGATGAAATACTGGCAGGGCCATTGGTAAATTGAGTAAAACCACCTGCCTCGTTATACCATTGCACACCTAAACTGACACCATCAGTTTCAAAGACTTCAACAATGATGGCTTCAACTAAAACTTGCGCACGACGCACATCTAATTGACGAATTACCGCCTCTAATGACCGCAACATATCAGGTTGTGCGGTAATAACGAGTGCATTGGTTGACTCATGTGCTTCAATACTTACATCACGTTTACTGCTGCTACGTGTCTTGGTTTTTGCCGTTTTAGTTTCTGAGGCAATCGAATCACTAACGCCTTGCAATACCTTAACTAAATCTTCCGCTTTCGAATACTTAAGGTAATAAACGCGTGTATTACCGTTACTCTCTAATTCACTGTCTAAACGTTTAACCAAGCGTGCAACTCGCTCTCGAGCTTTCACTTCGCCGCTAACAATCACGCTATTAGAACGATCATCAGCAACAATTTTGGGAATTAAAAAAGTAGGTTGACCTGCTTTACCACCGGTAGGTTTGTTCATCGCTTCGATGATACGTACCATTTCACCCGCCGAAGCATATTTAAGTTTGATAATTTCAACATCTTGATCACCCGCTCTATCAACACGTTCAATAATTTTTACTAGTCTATTAACCGTTGATGCAGTACCCGTTAACATAATCACATTAGCAGGGTCGTAGTTAACTACATTACCACCACCGGCTTGATCGGATAATTGTCTTAAAAGTGGTACTAATTCACGGACGGTAACATTCTTTACTTCAACAACACGGGTAACCATTTCATCACCAATGATATTACTTTTATCACCTACAACTGGAATAGCAGCTGTTTTCGCATCTTTATTACGAATGATTTTGACAATATTGTTGTCCATTTCGACGGCAGCATAACCATAGCTGTCTCTTATACACATCTCCGAGCCCACGAGACCGTACTAGATCTCGT
>CAJXRC010000009.1 GCA_913058405.1 uncultured Colwellia sp.
TTTTAAGGGAATAACCCTTAATAAAAAAATGCGTCTTGATTATGAATCGCTCAGACTTCCTGAAACGAGCATCTTCAAGTGGAATGGGTATAAACATCCATTAACATCGTTGCTTCCAATCCCATTCCCCTGCTATTGCTTAATCAAGCTTTCGTTTTTGAAGATTTATCCTCACTGCTTATTATAAAGTGAAGGCTGTAACCTTATTTAGCACAAAGAGTATTTCTATAAAGTGCTCATTACTCAATACAGTATTACTGCTTCCTCTCATTTACGTGCTTATTAAACCTTATACGGTACAGTTAGAAATTAATTGCAGTCACCATTAATAAGGTAATCGATGTAAATCCATTTGAAGAAACTCAATTAGTAATGACTTGATAATTTAAGTTTACGGTATAAATATCACATCCTTGCTATTGAAAAAGGCTTGTTCGACACCATATTTATACTCCATCCTTATTTTGATTGGCAGCATACATGACATACGCACTAGAAATTAGCGCACTGGCAAAAACGTACAAAGGCGGTTTTCAAGCGTTAAAAGGCATTGATCTAACCGTAGAACAAGGTGATTTTTTTGCCTTGCTTGGCCCTAATGGTGCTGGTAAATCTACCTCTATTGGCGTAATAACCTCACTGGTTAATAAAACAGGGGGCCAAGTCAAAGTCTTTGGTTTTGACATTGATACAGATTTAGAAAAAGCTAAAAGCTTTATTGGACTGGTGCCGCAAGAATTCAACTTTAGTCAGTTTGAGCCCTTGGTTAATATTTTAGTCAATCAAGCCGGCTATTATGGTGTAAGTAAACCTATCGCTATACAGCGTGCAGAAAAATACTTAAAGCAACTAGAGTTATGGGACAAGCGTGATGAACCCGCTCGTGCACTCTCTGGTGGCATGAAACGTCGTTTAATGATTGCGCGCGCGTTAATGCATGAACCACAAATGTTGATTTTAGATGAACCTACTGCGGGTGTTGATATTGAAGTGCGCCGTTCAATGTGGGACTTTCTAAAAGAGTTAAACGAGCAAGGTATTACCATTATTCTTACAACTCACTATTTAGAAGAAGCTGAAATGCTTTGTCGAAATATAGCCATCATTGATGGTGGTGAGATTGTTGAAGATACCAGTATGAAAAAATTATTAGCACAATTGGATATTGAAACTTTTGTGTTTGACCTTCAAGCAAGTATAACGTTAAGTAAATTAGAAGAATTTGCTGAGCAATCAAAATCTGTCGCTTATCGAATTATTGATGACCATACCTTGGAAGTTGATTTAAAGAAGTCGCAAAACCTTAATCAAATTTTTGAACAATTAAATGCAGCCGATATTGAAGTGTTGAGTATGCGTAATAAAAGTAACCGCTTAGAAGCTTTGTTTGTCAATTTGATAAATAAAAAACCGAGTACTACTCAAACTGACCAGCTGAGCGCTGTCGTTGGAGCAAACTAAATGAATAACTCTATCGCGTTAAAAAGTATTTTAACGAAAGAAATCCAGCGTTTTACTCGTATTTGGGTGCAAACCTTGGTACCACCAGCCATTACTATTAGTTTGTATTTTGTTATTTTTGGTTCATTAATTGGCTCTCGCATTGGTGAGATGGGCGGCTTTGATTATATGTCGTTTATCGTGCCAGGCTTGATTATGATGAGTGTTATTACTAATTCATACTCTAACGTAGCCTCGTCATTTTTTAGTGCTAAGTGGCAGCGTAATGTAGAAGAAATGTTAGTTGCGCCTGTGCCTAACTGGGTGATTGTGGCAGGTTATGTTGGCGGTGGCATGTGCCGTGGTATTTTAGTCGGCTTAATTGTTACTATAGTTTCATTACTTTTTGTCGACATTCAATTACATAATATCTGGGTAATTATTGCTACGGTTACGTTAACCTCAGCAACCTTTGCATTAGGCGGTTTAATTAATGCTATTTTTGCGGGCAGTTTTGATGATATTTCGATTATCCCCACCTTTATCTTAACGCCCTTGACCTATCTTGGTGGTGTGTTTTATTCGATCAGCTTATTACCTGAATTTTGGCAGGGTGTTTCTCAAATTAATCCTATTGTCTATATGGTTAATGCTTTTAGGTACGGTTTTTTGGGTATATCTGATGTAAGTTTAGTCACTGCTTTTGCAGTAATTGGTTTCTTTATTGTCACTTTATTTAGCATCGCAATGGTGCTTATTTCTAAGGGTATAGGATTAAGAAGTTAATATGACAGCTAATACAGAAGAGGGGATGAATATAATGAATACTCAAACATCGCTGGGTGATTCTAAGGCAATTATTAGTAATCAAGAAGGTATACATGAAAAACTTGATGAAGTAGTGAAGAGGCATTTAACTCATGCTTCTAAAAAGCCCTACCAAGCGCATACCCAAGAAGCTTTTGCGAAAATGGATGCTTTGGTAAATACGTTTTTAGCCGCTAACCCTAACGGTGAAATCATCTTGGATGCTTGTTGTGGTGTTGGTCAAAGCACGCGTATTTTAGCCAAGCAAAACCCACAAGCGCTCGTCATTGGCGTAGACAAGTCAGATCATAGAATTAATCGTAATGTGGAAGGTTTCGATATCGATGATGGTTTTAGTGCAGAAAATTATCATTTAGTTCGTGCAGATTTAAACGACTTTTATCGATTAGTAAAAACAGCTAATTGGCCGGTGTCAAAACATTACATTTTATACCCAAACCCATGGCCGAAGTCTAAACATTTACAGCGACGTTGGCATGGTAGTGCTGTTTTCCCACAAATGACCAGTATTGGTCAGCAACTTATTTTGCGTAGTAATTGGCGTATTTATTTAGCTGAATTTCAACAAGCAGCTAAATTGGTTGATTTGCCAGGTAAAATTGACTCTTTGCCTACGGTTGATTCTTCGTTGGCATTAACGCCGTTCGAAGCCAAATATCAAGCCAGTGGCCAGATTTGTTGGCAATTAATATTGAACAGATAACAAAGATTGTGGTTTTGTCGACGAAATCACAAGACTTTTGCGTTATTTTTTATTAAAGTTTGTTTTTCGTCTTGGTTACAAATAGACAATAATTATAAAACTTGCATGTATGTACAACACTCGTTGGCCAAGCAAGTAAGTAAAGTGAATAACTATGAGAGCAAGTAAGCGCATTGCAGAAGCAACGCAAGAATCTTTACATCGAATTTTTACCATTGCTGAAGCCCCAGATTCTACCTTGGGACGTCTTGAGCAAGAGATGTCACAAAACTTGGTGGGTTTTTTAAACAATCATATTGTAGCGAGTAAAAATGCCTTAACGGATATTGAGCAAGACTTTATTAATGCACATATCCCTGAGGAGCCTGAATTTGTTTCAGATCACATGCACCATTTGCTTGATAAATTAGTCGCACAATCAGTACACACTTCAAGTCCAAGCTTTATCGGTCATATGACCTCAGCGTTACCCTCTTTTATTTTGCCGCTGTCAAAGCTGATGGTCGGTTTAAATCAAAATTTAGTTAAAGTTGAAACTTCAAAAGCCTTTACACCCTTAGAACGTCAAGTTTTAGGCATGATGCATAATTTGGTGTATCAACAGGATGATGTGTTTTACCAAAACTGGATGCATAGCGCTGAACATTCCCTTGGCGCCTTCTGCTCAGGTGGTACTGTCGCGAATATTACTGCCTTGTGGGTTGCACGAAATAAGCTATTAAAACCTGAAGGTAATTTTAAGGGCGTGGCGCGAGAGGGATTACATCGTGCTATGCGACATTATGGTTATCAGGATTTAGCTATTTTAGTGTCTGATCGTGGTCACTACTCATTGAAAAAATCGGCGGATATTTTAGGTATTGGTCAAGAAAATGTTATTGCGATTCCTACCGATGAGAATAACAAAATAGATTGTCAAAAGCTGGCAGAAAAATGCCAGCAACTTGCTGAAGAAAATATTAAAGTACTTGCTATCGTTGGTGTGGCCGGAACCACTGAAACGGGAAATATTGACCCGCTTGATAAGATAGCTGAGATTGCTCAGCAGAATCAGTGTCACTTTCATGTTGATGCCGCTTGGGGCGGAGCAACATTATTATCGAATAAATATAGACCTTTACTTAAAGGTATAGAGCAAGCCGACTCTGTGACTATTGATGCTCATAAGCAGATGTATGTTCCTATGGGCGCAGGTTTAGTCATTTTTAAAGACCCTGCTTCAGTAAGTGCGATTGAGCATCATGCGGAATACATATTACGTAAAGGCTCGAAAGATTTAGGTAGCCATACTTTAGAGGGATCTCGTCCAGGGATGGCAATGCTAGTTTATGCGAGCTTGCATATTATTAGCCGTCCAGGTTATGAAATGCTTATTAACCAGGCCATTGAAAAGGCGGAGCATTTTGCTGAGCTGATTAATAAACATGATGACTTTGAATTAATTACTCGTCCGGAATTATGTCTTTTAACATATCGCTATGCGCCTAAGTCAGTGCAAGCACTTTTAGCTAGAAATGATAATGAAGCTAATAAGTCGGTAAATGTATTACTTGGGAAATTGACTAAGTTTATTCAAAAACGTCAACGTGAAGATGGGCGATCTTTTGTCTCTCGAACTCGCATTGAAGTAAGCCGATATGGCGGCGAGAAAATCATCGTATTTAGAGTGGTATTAGCCAATCCACTAACGACTGAAGAAATTCTACAAGGTATTTTACAGCAGCAATGTCAATTAGCGCAGGAAAGTGAAAACTTTTTACCTGAGTTACTTCAAGCAGCGAAATAAACGGTAAACTTATTATATCTGGACTAATTAGTTCAAATAAAAAGCTCAACTGATCTTAATTATATAGATTAGTTTGAGCTTCTTACTTTTAATATTAACGTTATGATTAAAAGTAAAAAGGCTCACTTTCTTATATTACGTATTGCATTAGAGCTTGTTCACACCCTCTACTAATTTAATAATTATGGTATAAGCCAAACTGTTTATTTATCGTAACATTTTGCTTATCGGCCCAAATGTAATAGTCTTGATCTTCTAATTCGCTCGCTGCTTCTTTGTCGAGCAGTACAATGGCATTCTCATGTAGTTGCAAAGATGATGCGGGACAAACTGCAGATAATGGCCCTGTAACCATATCTTTTACAGCTTTTGCTTTGTTTTTTCCTGTTGCCATGAGTAGTACATATCTAGCATCTAAAATGGTAGCAATACCCATAGTCATAGCTAATGTTGGTTGGAATTCATCAGCAGCGAATAAACGACTATTATCATCGAGTGTTTGTTGCGTTAATGTCTTAATACGAGTGCGAGAAGCTAAGCTTGAGGTCGGTTCATTAAAGCCAATATGTCCGTTAGCACCAATGCCTAATATTTGTAGATCGACACCACCAGCTTGGTTAATTCTATCTTCGTAATCTAAGCCTTGTTCTCTAGGGTTCTCACCTTGATTACAGGTAGGTAAAAAAGTTTTAGATTGGTTGATATCAACATGATTGAACAGGTTTTCATTCATGAAGTGACGATAACTTTGTACATTTTTTTCATCTATACCTAAATATTCGTCTAAATTAAAACTTGTGGTGTTACTAAAACTAAGTTCGCCAGCTTTATGTTTATTGACCAATTCTTGATAAAGACTAATTGGCGTACTACCAGTCGCTAAACCTAAAACAGGGTTTGATTTTTTATTGATTAGCTCTGCAACCCATTCAGCTGCATTCTCTGCAACTTCTTGTGCGTTATCAAAAATAATAACTTGCATGTTATTTCCTTAGGAAAATGAAAAGCACTATATGCTTATACAGAGAGTGATAAACTTTATAGTATGATGAATATACTATTACTTTAGTAATTAATGACAGCGCTGTCAATTATTAATGATACTCATTGTTACATCTATTTTAGATTAAGGATTTTTACTAAAAAGGTGTAACTTGCCTATGAATAAAATTGGTGCTGACAGTAATACATATAATCTTGAAACGATTTTACGCATTAAATAATTGTTTTAGTGCGTTAAAAATTACTTTTAACTCTCTATCGAGTGACACTGATGATTACAATAATATGCCCCTACTAGGATTGATTGTAGTTAAATTTTGTTCATCATGAGGCCACTAGGTATTGTAAATGTAGATACAATTAGTTACTCGTTTTATCAAGTCTTCTGATAAACTAGCGATAATTTTATTTGTTAATGCACGTCTGTGCCGATACTCCCAATGACCCAAATTAGTTCATATACAGCCAGCTTTACTTTAGATAAAGCCCACTATAGCGAGTGCTACACTCAATCTAGTACGTTATCCCATGATAAAAAAACGTATTTTAAAGCAAATGTTCTTACTGTTTTTGGCTTGATCATTTTGTTAGCTACACCAGTAAATCCTTATGCTGCTTGGTTTGTCATTGCTCTAGGACTTATTGAAACGATTAGCGTCTATTATCATAAACCTTGGTGGGTGATGAGACAGATGCTAAGTAAGGCGTCTAATAGTGAAGTAAAACTCACAATTGATGAGCAAGGTATTTTGACGGAATCTTTTCATATCAATAATCGAATTTTGTGGACTGATGTTACTCGCGTTACTGAAACGGAATTAGGTTTTCTGATTTATTTTAGTTTAGGTAAAACAGCGATGGGCAAAGATATTGCTAGTAAAAGTTATATCTCTAAAAGTTGTTTGTCAGATGATGCTAATACTTTTATTAATCAAAAAAATCTAACTGCCGCATAGATCAAAGCGAGTCTAATAAAATATTTCGAAGTAAAAATACCTATGGCTAATATTACCAAACAAGCATTTATGCGGTTATCGAACCCTAAGTTTATAATGCTTTTTTTAATGTTATGGGTAGGTTTACTCTTGAGCTCTAACTATACATTGAGCGAATTAACTAATTACATATTCTTTACCTTTTTAGGTACTTTAGGTGCCATTTTTGCCAACTCAACGGGAGCTGGTGGTGGTGTGGTATTTATACCCATGTTTACCCAACTTAACTTTACTGAGCAACAATCAATTGCCACAAGTTTTGCTATCCAATGTTTTGGTATGACCGCAGGCGCTGTAACTTGGTGGCACCATTATAAAACTGAAAAAACTGAGCTACGTTTATGGCAAGGGTTTAAACGTATTATATGTGTGACGACTATCGCTTCGATAATCGGTCTCAATACTATCTTTTTTTATCAGGTAAATTCACCTGCTGCTTTGCATATCAGTTTTAGCTGGTTTTCATTACTGTTAGGCTTTTTTATTATATTAACAGTTTATTTATTGCAACCGCATCGTGAACGAAGCCAATTATATTATCCCGATTACGTTGCTCTGGTACTCATTGGTTTATTTGGGGGAGCCGTTACCGCTTGGTTGAGTGTAGGCGTAGGTGAGTTATTAGTTATCTACCTATTACTACGTCATTTTGATATTAGTATGGCTGTAGCTGCTGCTGTAATCGTTTCTGCAATCAGTGTTTGGGCCGCAATTGCACAAGTTAACAGCGATGTTTATTGGCAGGTTGTATTATTTGCGGGACCTGGTGCTGTACTGGGAGGGATATTTGCTAAAACCTTAGTAACCCATTTATCAGCAACTAAGTTGAAATTGTTTTTTGCCTGCTGGTTATTGTTAAGTGGGGCAGTAGGATTAAGTTAATTCACCTTAATCTTAATGGGAATGATTCGTAAAAACCTTGACAGTTATTGTTCTCCTTGTACAATTCGCTCATCATATTTCATTGAGATAAATCTTATGTTGAGAAAATCGTTTATTAGCTTGTTTATAGCACTGTTTTTTATAGCCGCTTTTAGTGCCAAAGCTAATGACATAGTTAATGTTTACTCTTACCGACAACCATTTCTTGTTGAACCCTTGTTTGATAAATTTACTAAACAATCAGGCATCAAAGTGAATGTGGTCTTTGCTAAGAAGGGCATGGCAGAACGTTTAGCGCGAGAAGGCAAGTATAGTCCCGCAGATATTTTACTGACTACAGATATTAGTCGTTTGATTGAGTTACGTGATAAAAATTTAATACAACCAGTTAATTCGGCAGTATTAAGTAGCGCAATCCCAAAACAATACCAAGCACAAGACAATACGTGGTTTGCTTTAACTACTCGCGTGCGTAATATCTATTCGGCAAAACGTTTAGGTAAAATCGATCTAAATTATGAAGATTTAGCCGATGAAAAATATAAGGGACGTGTTTGTACTCGCAGTGGTAAACATCCTTATAACGTCGCCTTAGTTGCCTCTATGATCAGTGAGCATGGTGAAGCTTACACCTTAGACTGGTTGAAAAAAGTTAAGAGTAATTTAGCGCGTAAACCACAGGGCAGTGATCGCGGACAAGTACAAGCTATCCATCAAAAACTGTGTGATATTTCATTAGGTAATAGTTACTATTTTGGCAAAATGCTAAAAGATGAAAAGCAAAAAGTTTGGGCTGATGAGGTGTATATTAATTTTCCTAACCAAAAAAATCGCGGTGCCCATATCAATATTTCAGGTGTTGCTATGGCTAAATATGCTCCAAACGCAAAGAATGCCCAAGCGTTAATGGAATTTTTAGTTTCTAAACCTGCGCAAGCGTTATACGCGAAAACAAATATGGAATATCCTGTTCGAGAAGATGTTGCTGTATCTGAACTAGTTGCTTCTTGGGGAAGTTATAATGCAGATGCTTTAGCACTAGAAGAAATAGCCAAGAACCGAACCACAGCATTAAAGTTATTAGATCAAGCACAGTTTGATTTGTGATAGCGCTGTATAACAACAAAATATGGAAATTAGTTAGCTACGTAACAGCATTGGTATTGATAGTACCAATGCTGGTCATGTTACTCGGTGGTGTAAGTGCTTCAACGCAGCTTTTTTTACACTTATGGCAAACAGTACTACCAACTTATCTTGAGAACACCTTATTACTTGCCTTTTGGGTGGTGCTATTAGCATTACTTTTTGGCGTGTTAAGTGCATCCATCATTACGCAAACTAACATTGTCTGTAAACATCAACTACGCTGGTTGTTATTGTTACCTCTTGCGATGCCTGCGTATTTAGTTGCTTACCTTTATACCGACTTATTTGATTATGCAGGCCCTGTACAACGCAACCTAAGAACATGGTTTGATTGGCAATCAGCCAATGAGTATTGGTTTTTTGATATTCGTACCTTACCGGGTGCTGCTTTAATGCTGGCATTGGTGTTATTTCCCTATATTTATATGTTAACGCGGGGCACTTTTGAGCAACAAGATCAGAACTTAATTCGAGCAAGTCGATTACTTGGTTTAACCGCAAAGCAAAGTTTTTTCAAGGTTGCGCTACCTTTGGCAAGACCTGCTATTGCCGTTTCGGCGAGTCTTGTTTTGATGGAAACCTTAGCTGATTTTGCTACCGTGCAATATTTTGCAGTTAATACTTTAACAACTGCAATTTATGATACTTGGCTTGGTTATGGCGATCTTGGTGCGGCGAATGCGTTAGCTAGTATTTTGATGCTACTGATACTATTTGTCGTGTTAGCAGAACAACGCAGTAGGACAGGGCTGAGACATCAAAGCGCTAGACCTAATTTAAAACGGGAGTTGATACAACTATCTTTCGGACAGCAAATATTAGCGAGTCTATTTTGCTGGTCATTAGTCGTTTTTGGTTTTTTATTACCAATAATTTTGTTAATCATCATGGCGGTACAATACAGTGATATTACTCAATTATCAGCTCTTGTATCGACGGGGATTAATTCACTAAAAGTGTCGGTCTTTGCGGCGACTATCGCTGTTTTTATTGCTTTATTATTAGGTTTATATCAACGTTTACATGCCGACAAATATCGTCATCTTCCTCTACAGATTTCAGGCTTTGGCTATGCAGTTCCAGGAACTGTACTTGCTATGGCGATGTTATCAACCTTAGGGCCAGTTGATCATTGGTTGAATGAAGCGGTCGAGTTTTTAGGCTTTGCTGCACCAGGATTAATGTTATCGGGCTCATTGTTTGCAGTTGTCTTTGCGCTGGTGGTTCGTTTTTCAGCGATAGCTAATGGCACTATTATCAGTGGTATAAAACAAATCCCACAGTCACTAGATTATGCACCTGCATCTTTAGGGGTGAATTTATTGGGAAGTTTAACTAAAGTGCATTTACCTATTTTAAAACCGACCATAATGATGGCGTGGTTATTGGTTTTTGTCGAAGCAATGAAAGAGTTACCAGCAGTATTATTACTGAGGCCTTTTAATTTTGAAACCTTAAGCAGTCAAGTCTATCAACTTATTTCTGATGAAATGCTCGAGCAGGGTGCTTTAGGCGCAATTCTTATTGTTTTGTTTGGTTTATTGCCTATAGTGCTGCTAAATAAGCATAAGGAAAAAGTATGAGTACATTGTTAACTATTGAGCAATTATCTATAACCCTTCAAGATAAAAGTATTTTATCAACCTTAGATTTGAGTCTTAATGAAGGGGATATATTAGGGCTGGTAGGTGCAAGTGGCTGTGGGAAAACAACCTTACTTAACGCCATCGCTGGTTTTATCAAGCCAAGTACAGGACGAATTGTCATTGATGATAATTTACTTAATGATGGTGAACATTGTCTACCAGCGGAACAACGTCAAGTAGGTATGATCTTCCAAGACTATGCACTCTTTCCTCATTTAACGGTAAAAGAAAATATCGCCTTTGGACTAAGCAAGTTAAGTAAAGCTGATCAACTAGAACAAATTGATCACTTACTTACCTTATTAAAATTAAGCGATTATCGTGATAGTCATATTCATCAGCTTTCCGGTGGTCAGCAGCAGCGTGTCGCCATTGCAAGAGCGTTAGCGCCTAAGCCGAAGTTACTCCTACTCGATGAACCTTTTTCAAATATTGATGCGCGTCTCAGAAATGAATTGATGGTAGAAATAAGGCTGTTGCTAAAGCAGTTTAAGACAACGGCTATTTTTGTAACCCATAACAAAGATGAAGTATTCACCTTTGCGGACAAAATGGCCGTAATGGCGCAAGGAAGATTATTACAGCTTGATGCACCAAGTATTATTTGTCAGCAACCAAATAGTTATCAAGTTGCTGATTTTTTACAGCTTGGCAGCTGGCTTCCTTGCCAAATCAATGCAACAAGTGCACAGAGTTTGTTAGGTAAGGTTAATTTAGAAACTAGCGACTCTAAACGAGAGAGTTTGCTGTATTTATTAGTAAAACCCTCGAATTTATTACTTAAGGTTTCCACTGATGCTAATAATCATATGAATGCACAAGTCGAATATATTAGTGTTACCGAACAAGGAAATCACTATTATTTAAGCAGCTTAGATGACTCAACTGATGATGAGTCTTTGGCATTTTCTAAGCTCAGTGTATATAGTGATATTGTGCTTTCTCTAAAGCAAAAAGTGGCGTTAACTATTAGGCCGCATCATTATTTATTTTTTGATAAACCTACCTAATATCATAGTAATTTTGCTTATTGCAAGGTGTTACAGTTTCATTACAAGCTATTACAGTCTCTTTGTTATTTTATTTTATAATTCGATTATCAAAAATTATTTAATTTTAAGGAGTCTGTCATGGCATCAAGTATTGAGCTTGTTGAAAATATACAACCACTTGAAACTAAAAATGATAATCAATTACAACGAAAGTTACTGTTGATTGAGAATGATCATTACCTCAGTAAAGCATTTTTAGATAACGGTAATCAATCCATTTACCAAACTACAGAAATACGAACAGGTGAAGTTCTCAGTCAAGAACTTGAAAACTACTTAGTAGACCATAGGCCAAGCATGATAGTGCTAGATGTTGGTTTTTCTGACAGTGCACAGTTATTAATAATACGAGATCTTCGTGCTTTATTTGATGGTTTACTTGTTATTGTATCGAGCAAGAATAGTGAACAAGAGCAAGTTGATGCTTTTAAACTCGGTGTGGATGACTATTTGCTAAAACCGATTGATAGTCGAATATTGATGATGCGAATTGAGGCTTTATTTCGTCGGCAGAGTAACAAGACAAACCAAGTTGAGTTAGCAAGCTTAACGTTGGGGGATGTGTGTTTACAGCCTAAGTCACAAAAGTGCTTTATTAATGGTGAGGTGGTGAAGTTAACCACTTTTGAGTTTAACTTGTTAAAATCTCTGGTTGAGCATCAAGGGAAGATCTTATCTCGAGATCAACTCTATAGCACTTTACTTAGACGCGTATACAATGGCGTAGAACGTACTCTAGATGTGAGAATGTCACAATTACGTGAGAAATTGACTCATGCAGGTATGAAGAATAATCAGATAGAAACCGTTTGGGGCCAAGGCTACATGTTTAACAATATCGCGTCTTAGTCCAACCTACAATATAGTGTCCAATATTGCGCTGTAATCAACAGTAAACTGTGCATTATTGGACTATTATGACCCCCATAGTCAATTCCTAGCATAAATAATAGCTCTACCTTAGGGTCTGCTGAGTTTTCAGTTTGTAACTCTGTTGCTCTTGAAAAAGGTGGCAATCGAGGCGCTTCATTCAATATTTGGTTGTTCCAAATGCGAATGAAGCAACAAAGAGTGACGCTTTTTCAAGGCAACCCGAAGGGCTATAGCTCATTTTCAACCTAACATCGTTGGAAATCATTAAAGTAGAGTGACTACATTGCACTCTTTTAGCCTTGTTAACTTAAAAATTAGTCTATAGCAGAGACTAAAATTAAAGATAAACAGACCCTATTATTTTTTTTCTGTATACTCGCCCATAATCTTTTTTTAGCTATCAATGCTGGAGCTTTTTTTGCTAGCTGTAATACGTGTTATTTTAATGACCTTGGCGTTGTTTTTCATCTGCATTGTCTCTATTTTCTATTGTTTATTACGTCCTTTTCATCGTAATAATGTTTATCATACGGCAAGGTTTCTTGGGAAAATCACAAAAATTCTAGGGGTTGAGGTCGAGCTCAGAATTCCTGAATCTGTCAAGGGCATTGGTCCAGTTGTTTGGATGGCAAATCATCAAAACAGCTATGATCTTATTACTCATGCGAATGCAGTATTGCCTGGCACCGTCAGTGTAGGCAAAAAAAGTTTGAAGTGGATCCCTATTTTTGGACAAATGTATTGGTTAACAGGCAATATTTTGATTGACCGAAAAAACACCAATAAAGCAATGAATACTATTGAGCTAACTGCCGATAAGATAAAAAAAGATAAACTTTCTGTGTGGATGTTTCCTGAAGGTACCCGCAGTCGAGGAAGAGGTTTATTGCCGCTTAAAACCGGTGCTTTTCGTACCGCGATTCAAGCAAATGTGCCGATTG
The DNA here is from genome assembly GCA_913058405.1 of uncultured Colwellia sp. GTDB lineage: Bacteria > Pseudomonadota > Gammaproteobacteria > Enterobacterales > Alteromonadaceae > Colwellia. The sequence goes on from CAJXRC010000009.1 coordinate 13,298, forward strand.
TGCCAATTTGTGCCAGCAATCAAGTAGGTACTATTAACTTAAATCGATGGGATAATGGTAAAATTATCATTGAATTTTTAGATCCCATTAGCCTTGATGATACAGGTCGTGAGAACTTACGCTCAATAGTCAATGAAGTCCATGAGTTAATGTCTACTAAAATTGAGCAGCTGTCAGTTGAAGCTGCGGCTTATCATAATAAATAATATATACCCAAACTCATTGAAAATGCATGATTTCAGCGGGAGTTTACAGGGTCAAATGCAAGGCATTTATCTTAAGCATTGTCATTCTATGGTTATTATAAATAACGCGGTAGTTGGCCATTTAAAACCCGCCCGTAGGGAGTTTCTCAGGTAAGTAATCACTGCGTAACATCAATTTGAAAGGCAATAAGCGTTCCTTCATTGATGTACCTTGTGCTAACTCACCTGAGTAACTCTGAAACACGCATTATCAAGGAGCTTGGGTATAGGCTTTTTATAAAACATAAATAGGTAATGAAAATGATTGATGAAGAATTACAACAATGGTTTAGCCATACTGAAATGCTAATTTCTGAGCTTCTTGAAGATGGCACAAACGACGAAGTTTATCATACGATTGAACATCACTTTGCTAGTAGTGATTTTGATTTATTAGAGAAGGCAGCCATCGCCGCATTTAAATTAGGGCATGAAATTGAAGAGCCTGAAGAAGCTGAATTAGAAAATGGTGATAAAGTGTTTGCCTTTGATATTGCTACAGAGCAAATGCTGGATGTAGACTTAATCAAAAAAGAAACGCAAACTATGTTTGAGTTGGCAAAAAAATGTGGTGTTGACTATGATGGCTGGGGCACATACTTTGAGGAATAACCTTAAGGTATAGTAAAATACTCTAAGGCTTGAACACCTGTACTAAATATCTTAATATGTGCGGCATAACTAGTCAGTTTTTCTAAACTGGCTAGCTGGTACTAACTCATTTGGGCCAGCTAAAAGTTGAATTAACAGGATTTTAATACACTAAGGAAAGTAAACCATGGAATGGCTTAGTCGTGCACTATCACAAGAACTTACCGTACTCGCTCTCTCAATTACAGTCGTAATTGCTATTTTTATTTTTGCAGCGAGGAAAGCACACTTAAATCACTTAGCAAAAATGAAAAAAATAGACGATACCTTTAACATTAAATAGCTTAATGAATGACTTATTAGGTTGTCGAAATTAGAAGTTCTTGACACTTCCACTGAAAAACCTATCCCTTAGCGATTGCTAACAATAGCCGTTGAGTCTCTGATAATCAGTTTGGGAACATACTGGCTAATCGTTGTTTGATTCTTTTGTTTACGAACCTGGCTGATAAGTAAATTTGCAGCATCTTCCGCTATTTGGTTATTCGGCTGATCAGCAGTAGTCAGTTTTGGCCACGTTTGACGAGAGAATGGACTGTTCTCAAATCCTACTATTGATAGTTGTTCTGGAATAGATATATTCATTAGTCTTGCTGCAAATAATGCACCAGCAGCAATTTCATCGTTACACGAAAAAATAGCCGTTGGACGGTGCTTATTATTTTCTGCAGACATCAGCTGCTTTGCACCACTTACACCTGAATCAAAAGAGTATTCCCCTTCGATAACGAGTTCTTTATTAAAATCGATGTTACTTTCTTTTAATGCTCTTCTGTAACCTTTATAACGCTCAACAGTCGACATATGTTTTGCGTCTCCTGCAATAAAACCAATATCCTTATGGCCTAAATCGATGAGATGTTGAGTAATAGTTTGTGCAGCATCTCTATCATTTACCATAACGCAAGGACTAAGATCATCTGGAGCTACGTCACCAGACATGATACGTACAACTTTCACATCAAGGGCTACTAATGACTTAACAAACTCTGGCATTTCGGATAAAGGAGGTGTCAATATTAGGCCTGCAATACGTGCATGCTTAACCATGTTAACAACCTCTTCGGTAATGTTTTTATTTTTAGCATCACAGGGGTGAATTAATAACTCAAAACCTTGCTGTTTGCAGGCAGACAAAATGCCTTCTTGCATATCAATGATATAATAAGCGTTAGGGTTATCGTATATGTAAGCAACAGAAAATGATTTTGCACCGGCCAAATTACGTGCGGCTAAATTAGGCTGATAATTTAACTCTTCTACAGCCTTCTGTACTTTTTCACGTGTTAATTGTCTCACTGAAACTTCATTGTTAATAACACGAGAAACAGTTTTAATTGATACGCCCGCTTGTTTTGCTACGTCGTTTATTGTCGCTTTCATCTGCAGATAACCTTGTTCTTATTTTTATAAACAGACTGGCTTTGCCAGAGTGTTGCAATTATTGCATAGCCGGTCCGTAGTAATCTATAGGACTTTACAGTATTATTTAGAGTAATAACAATTGACAGCGCTGTCATTTTTTTATAGGGTAACATGAAAATATTACAAGTCATAATGGTTAAACAGAGCAAATACTCAAGTTAACTGCAATGATAAAGTCGATAATTGTCTCTAAACCATCTTATAGGAATTAGTATGTCGTCTCGTCAAACACTCGCTAGCTGGAAAAAGCTTCAGCTTCTTGCGCAAGACAAAAAATCTCAGCACATGAATACTTTATTTGCACAAGACAGCGAACGTTTTAATAAGTTCTCTATCGAATTGCCTAACATGCTACTCGATTATTCAAAAAACCTAATTGACACAGAAACACTCGATGCATTATTAGCACTAGCAGAAGAGACACAAGTATGTGATTGGCGAGCTAAGATGTTTGCCGGTGAAAAAATCAATAAAACTGAGGACCGTGCGGTATTGCACACGGCTTTGCGTCGTCAAAGTGATGAAGCATTCATGATTGAAGGTGAAAACGTCACTGAGCATGTAAAAAACCAATTAGCTGAGATGGAAGTCTTTGTAAACAAAGTCCGTCAGGGGCATTGGTTAGGCTACTCAGGTAAACGTATTACCGATATTGTTAATATTGGTGTTGGCGGCTCAAATCTTGGCCCACAAATGGTAACCGAAGCTTTAAAACATTACAGCGACGGTAGTGTAAATGTTCATTACGTCTCTAATGTTGATGGTGCGCAAATTGCTGAAGTATTACGTCCCTTAGAGCCTGAAAAAGTTCTCTTTATTGTTTCAAGTAAAACTTTCACTACCACTGAAACCATGACCAATGCTCGCACAGCAATTAATTGGTTAACAAGCGCCTCTTTTGATGAAAACTCTGTTGCCAAACATTTTGTTGCGGTAACTGCGAATAAAGAAAATGCCATGAGTTTTGGTATTGAAGAACAAAATATCTTTGATATGTGGGACTGGGTCGGCGGTCGATTTTCGTTGTGGTCAGCTATTGGTCTTGCGATTGCCTTGGATCTTGGATTTGATAAATTTGAAGAGTTACTTGCCGGTGCTCATGATATGGACCAGCACTTTATCAATGCGCCATTAAAAGATAATTTTCCGGCAATCCTAGCATTGATTAGTGTTTGGAATACTACTTTTCTAGGTTCTCAGTCTCAAGCTATTCTGCCTTACGATCAAACGCTGCATATGTTAACAGCATATTTGCAACAAGCGGAAATGGAAAGTAATGGTAAATCAGTCAGCTGGGATGGTGATGAAATTAATTATGCTACTGTGCCCTCTATTTGGGGTGAGTTAGGCATTAATGGTCAGCATGCTTTCTATCAATATTTACATCAAAGTAATAATGTTGTGCCTGCTGACTTTATTGGCTCGGTTAAAAGTGTCACTCCGGTAAAAGGGCATCATGAAACGTTAATGGCCAACTTTTTTGCCCAAACACAAGCATTGATGGCCGGTGTTAATGAAGAGCAAGTTCGTGCTGATCTTAAAGCCAAAGGTCGTGATGCAAATTACATCGATAAAGTCGCTCCACATAAAGTACATAAAGGTAATAGACCGACAAATACCATTTTATTAAAGTGTATTAACCCGAGAAACTTAGGTAGCTTAATCGCAGCCTATGAGCACAAGATCTTTGTTCAAGGTATTATTTTACAGATATGCTCTTTCGATCAATGGGGTGTTGAACTGGGTAAAGGCCTTGCTGCAGAGATACAAAGCGAATTACAAACAGATAATATTTCCCCTCAGCATGACTGTTCAACATCAAGCTTATTGAAGTTTTATCAGTCAGCAAAGTAGTTTATTGTTAACTAAAAGTTAGCGAAAATTAATGTAGCGATTAAAGCTAATATCTTAGTAATAGGGTATTAGCTTTTTTTTATCCGCAATTCAAATTACCCCATCAAATAATTACCTCATTCACTTATATCATTTTAGTGATTTTTTATTCCTTAAAAAAGAATATAAATTCACATGGTTATATTTTACGTGTTTTTATTATACAAAAATTGATAATTATTTCGATAGTTACGATTTAATGACAAAAATAATAAATAAAAAAAACCTTTATATTCAGTCGTTTCGTAATTATCTGTAACCATTATGCAGTTTTAAGTTAATTTATTCTGGTCAAACGTAAAAATAAACGGTATGGTTTATTACGTCTTATGACAGCGTTGTCATTAAATATTGACAGCGCTGTCGTAAAACCGAATTAATTATTATAAGTAAATATAAAAACATTCTAAAAAACAAAACGTGTGTAAGGGAAAGTCGATGTCAACTAAAACATTTAAAAAAGGCGTGTTAGCGAGCTCAATAGCAATGATCCTAGCTGGTGTAACATCACAAGCTATGGCAGCCGAAGAAGCCGCTTCTGAAATAAACAAAGACGAAGTTGAAGTAATTCAAGTAACCGGTATTCGTGGCTCATTAAAAGCATCTTTAAATGCTAAGCGGTTTTCAAACGCAGTAATGGATGCGGTATCTTCAGAAGATATTGGTAAGTTCCCTGACGGCGATGTTGGTGAATCATTAGCACGTATCCCCGGTGTTGCAGTTAACCGTCAATTTGGACAAGGTTCTCAAGTATCAATCCGTGGTGCGTCTGCACAATTAACACGTACTTTATTAAATGGCCACTCAGTTGCTTCAACTGGTTGGTATGATCAACAAGATATTGACCGAAGCTTTAACTACTCAATGTTACCTTCAGAATTAGTTGGCGGTATTGAAGTTTACAAATCTTCACAAGCAGATATCGTAGAGGGTGGTGTGGGTGGTACAGTCATTGTAAAAACTCGTAAGCCATTCGATCTTGATGCAAATACATTATTCGCAAGTGTAAAAGGCGATTACGGTACAGTTTCAGAAGAAGTTGACCCAGAAGTTTCTGCTTTATATAGCTGGAAAAATGAAAATGAAAGCTTTGGTGTTCTAGTTGCTGCCTCTGTGTCAGAAAAAGAATATCAACGAAACGGTATCGAGTCCTTAGTTGGTTGGGGTGATATTGTTCCTTCAACTTTCCAACAAGAGCGTAACCGTACTTCACTTAACCTTGCAGTACAATATGCACCTACTGACGAATTAGAATTCGGTTTAACAGTAACGAGCTTAGAAGTTGAAGCTAACAATGCAAACACTTCTTTATTTACTATGTTCCCAGATGACAAAGATGCTGCTTGTGAGCAACAGAATGCTAGCGGTACTTGTACATTCTATCGTCGAACAGGAACTGGCGCTAACCCAGGTTGGGCGCAGACTTGGGCTCGTGAAACAGGTATGAAGTCAGACACCGTTGATTTCGATTGGCAATATGAAGCTGATAACTTTACTGTTTCAGGCCGTGTAGGTAATACTAAATCTGAAGGTGGTACAGACCTTACATCTAACTATGGTTTCTTTATTGGTACTCCAGCTGATTTTGCCGGTACGTATGATGCAACTGGTGATGTTATTGCTATAGATATTGCAAACAAATCATTTGCTGCTGAAGACTTTAATGCCGATTTATCTTCAGCTGGTTGGGCGCTTAAAAAGCAACCTAACTCAGATGAAGAAACCTATGTAAACATTGATGTCGAAGTACCTGTAGAACTTGGCGCAATTAGCTCAATTAAAACTGGTTTCCGTTACGCAGATCATTCTGTTAAACAGCAAACATTTGCTTTAGCTACTGCAAACGGTATAGCACAAAATGCTTCGGCATTTTACTCTGGTACTATGTCTTCAGGTGCTGGGTTTACCTTACCAAATCCTAACTTAGACGCCATGCTCGCTGATGCTCACGCAACGGTTGAAGCAAATAACGTATCTAATGAAGACTTATCTGGCTATGGTACTGTTGATGAAGAAAACTTAGCTATTTATGCAATGGCTGATTTTGATGGTGACGGTTTCCGTGGTAATTTTGGCTTCCGTTACGTAACTACTGATGCATCTTCTGATTACTATGCATTAGATGTAACTGGCACATATGCAGATACGCTATCAACTGATGAATTTGATTATAGTGAAGTATTACCTAGTATTAACGTTGCATTCGACTTAGCTGAAGATGTTATTTTACGTATGTCAGCAGCACAAGTTATGTCTCGTCCTAACTATACAGATATGTTCGCTAGCTCTGGTACTCCGGGTTTAAATGATGGTACTGCCGGTAACGAACGCATTCAACGTGGTAACGTATCATTAAAAGCATTTAAAGCTTTTCAGTCTGACTTAGGTGCAGAATGGTACTTCAGCGACGATGGTATGTTCAGTGCTACTTACTTCTTAAAAGAAGTAAACACTTTCGTAACAACTACCCAAAAGCTTAACCAACAAGTAGGTATCGAAGATAACGACTTAATTGCTGCTGGTGGAAGTGCTTGTGGTGTAGGTGTATACGATTGTTGGACTGTTATTGACAAAGAAAATGCAACTGGCGGAATCATAAAAGGTGTTGAACTACAGCTTCAAGACGCATTTGATAATGGTTTAGGCTACTCAGTAAACTACACTTACGCTGACGCTAGTGCGCCAGGAAGTAACTATCCAGATGGAAAAGGTGTATTCTCTGATTCATCTAAGCATACTGTTAACACAGTAGGTTACTACGAGAATGACAATTTCTCAGCACGTTTAGCTTATAACTGGCGTTCAGAGTATATGATTCGTGAGTCTGGTTTTTATGGTCAACGCGAACATCAATCATACGGCACATTAGATTTTAGCTCTACTTGGTCTGCGACAGACTACTTAGATGTTACCTTTGAAGCTGCAAACATTCTTGAAGAAGATAGTGTGCAAATTGGTGTTGCAGGGGCTAGTGCAGAAGTTAAGCCTGAACTTAAACATGGCTATCCAGCATGGAGCTTCGAAGGCGAAGCTCGTTACAAAGTGGGTGTAGCTGTTCGTTTCTAAGCGATAGTTAACCAAAGGTATCATTATAAAAACCCAGCTCATGCTGGGTTTTTTTATAAGTCACTTGCTGTATTGTTAGTAGAATGAAAATTAGCTAAAAGTATTTAATTATTAGGAATTATGTCTATGAAAAAAATTGTTGTTGTTGGTGGAGGCACGGCTGGTTGGTTAGCTGCTAACCACTTAGGCAAAAAATTTAAAGACAATGCTGAGATAACGGTGACTTTAATTGAATCTCCAGATATTGCACCCATTGGTGTTGGCGAAGGCACAGTACCCAAAATCAGACAAACCTTATCAAGTTTTGGAATTTCTGAAACGCAGTTTATTAGGGAGTGCGATGTAACCTTCAAACAATCGATAAAGTTTGTTAATTGGATGGATAAGCAAAAGCATGGAAGCGATAACTTTTTTCATCACCTATTTGATGCACCTGATAAATTTGCTGAAGATTTAACCCCTTATTGGCTCAAGCATGGACAAGGTAATAGGTATGCCGATATGCTTTCACCTCAGCATAGTGCGTGTGAACTTAATAAAGCGCCAAAATCGATCACGACACCAGAGTATGAAGGTACGCTTGGCTATGCTTATCATTTGAATGCCGCGAAGTTTGCTAATTTATTGTGTAACAATGCGGTAGATAAGTTTGCGGTTGAACACTTAAAAGCGCATATCGTTGATGTTGAACTAAACAATGATGGCGCAATAGCTGCTTTGGTAACTAAAGAAATTGGTAAGCTTGAGTACGACTTTTACCTTGATTGTACTGGCTTTGAATCATTACTTTTAGGCAAAGCACTTAATGTCCCCTTTATCGAAAAGTCTAAAGAGCTACTGGTCAATTCTGCGTTAGTGGTACAAGTACCAACGCAAGAAGAAGATGAAATACCGCCTTATACAGTTGCCACAGCACACCAAGCTGGCTGGATTTGGGATATAGCGTTGACTAATCGTCGAGGTGTCGGTTTTGTCTATTCTAATAATCACATGTCTGATGATGAAGCTAAGACTAAGTTAGATCACTATTTAAAAGGCAACCCATCAGAGCTTACCTATCGCAAGCTACCAATGAAAGTTGGGCACAGAGAAAAGTTCTGGCATAAAAACTGTGTGTCTTTAGGCCTAGCTCAAGGGTTCTTAGAGCCGCTAGAAGCAACCTCAATTTTGTTGACTGATTTTGCCGCAGGCTTTTTAGCCGATCGCTTCCCTGAATCAGAGGAACAAATGCTTATGTTAGAGCAGCGTTTTAACCATGTGATGGGTTATGCGTGGGACAGAGTGGTTGATTTCATAAAATTACATTACTGCATTTCAGATCGTACCGACTCGACATTTTGGCTAGATAATAAGAAAGAAGAAACGATTCCAGTTATGCTCAGAAAGCGTTTAAAGTTATGGGAGCAGTTCAATCCACAAAAAGAAGACTTTTTTAGTAAGTTTGAAATATTTGATTATGATAATTACTTATACCTACTTTACGGAATGTGCTATCAAACTAAGTTGGCACCTTTATCAAGTCGTTATCATGAGAAGGCAAAAGCGAAGGCTGATAGTATACAAGCCATAGCTGCTCAACTTAGCCTTCGACTACCTAATCATAGAGAGTTAATTAACAAAATTAAGCTGTATGGCCTACAGAACATTTAATCTTTGGTCGTAGGGAAGTGGATGCTAATAAAGTAAAATTATATAGCTAAATAATGGGGGTGTTGCCACGATGTGACATTTAAAAATGTGGCAGTATTAGCGGTGTGCTTCTAATTTATGCCACCGTTCATTGTACACTTTTGCAAGTTGCTCATTATGGTTATAAAACTGCTGACTTACCTGCTGACAATATTTGATGATTTCAGCTACAGGGGCTACTTTTGTATTGGGACTGGGTTTATTTAATGAGGTTGGAAAGTGGCCCTTACCAGAAAACAAACAGTACCAACTAGGTGCGAAGTAAGTTAACTCTGCATTATGTCGATGTAATTCTGCTTCGAAATCTCCCCCCGGTGTATGCCAAGCAGAAAGTAATGCCGTTAAGCGTGTCGAGTTGTTCTTACTCTCTCTATTGTCACACCAGTATTGACTATCAGTGCGTGAGTTTAGGCGATAGTGAGCGACAATATAGTCTTTTATACTTTCAAACACTTCATTTAACTGATTATTATAAGTGTCTTGTTGCGCTATAACTTCTCTTTTAGCTGCCTGCATATCTTCGTAGCTATTAATGAAAGACTCAACAGTGTGCTGGATTAACATTAATGCGGTTGCTTCTAATGGCTCTATAAAGCCTTGTGATAACCCAACAGCAAGTACATTTTTATGCCAATGTTGGCTTACGCGACCTAAACGCATTTTAATGACTTTAGCCTTTTGATCTTTACAGCTTGGACCAATATGCTCCCTAAGCTCTTGTTCTGCCGCATCATCACTAATGTATTTAGAGGAGTAAACATAACCATTACCATAGCGGTTTCGAAGGGGGATCTGCCAAGCCCAACCAGAGGAGAGCGCGGTTGAGGTTGTATTCGATGGTATGTCTTTTGAACAATCTATCGGAGACTGAATGGCAACGGCTCGATCATTAAATAAACAGTCACTGTAGTCGATAAAGTCAACGTTAAGCGCTTGCCTGATAAGTCGTGCCGCAAAACCAGTGCAGTCAATAAACAAGTCAGCGCTGTGTGCACCATTATCCTTAGTTACGATACTAGATATTTGACCGCTGTCACTTAAGTTAACATCATCAACAGTATCAATTAAGTGACTTAAGCCCATATTTAACAAGCGCTTTTTTAAAAAACTGCCAACCAAAGCAGAGTCAAAATGGTAACCATAATCCATTTCATTTCTTAATTGCTGGAAAGCTATTGGCGCTTTGAAATCTTTTGCTAAATAAGATTGCAGCCAGTAATCATCAGGATGAGCAGGCACATCTATTCCCTCGCGCCTTAAACGAGCGTTATGCATAAATGCATTGCCGGTTTTCCAATCTGCTTGGGAATAAAATGGGTGTATATAAGCTGGGTAGTCGGCATAAGCAGGATCATCAATATTAGTCCAGCCAGGAAAACTAATGCCGCATTTATAAGTAGCATTGCATTCAGGCATCCACTCTTGCTCACTTATCCCTAAATGTTTGAAAAATAGACGTAACGAAGGTGTTGAACCTTCTCCTACGCCTATTTTATTTATAACATCTGACTCTATCAGTAATATCTCAGTCCCTTTTTTAGCCCAAGCTTTATGAATAAGGCTCGCAGCCATCCACCCAGCGCTACCGCCACCAAGTATTATTATTTTTTTAGGTTGTGAGCCAATTACTGACATATTAGATTCTCTCTATTTTGCTTCGAATTCGTTCTGTTTGATCGTCAAGCGAGTAATTTGGTGTAATGAGGCTAAGTGTGCGTAAATTAACGGTAATAAACCTTGTGATCTGAGTTCTTCAAACTCTTGAATCGGTAGAGCGTTTAATACCTTTTCATCAATAAGATAGATACCGCTAAGTAGCATAGGCTCTGATTCATGGGCTAACTTTACGTTTAATTGTTTAGAAGTGAGGAGCTTCTTCTGGGCAAGAATATGGATGATCGCTTGCGTTTGTTCTGTAAATTCAGCAACACTTAACAATGCTTGTATTTTTTTGTTTAAAAATTCAGTTTGTAGACCTTGCTCATCAAATAATGCTTCACCGCTATCGGTACTTATAAATGAACTTTTTTCATCAAAACAAACGGTGACTTCATCACTATTATCACTCGTTTTCACCAAACTAAGTGGTGCGTTATGAAAGCCCACAGGTGCAACTGCGCAATTCCACTCAACATCTTGGCAATAAAGGTTAATACCTGATCTAATCCCCATTACGGCGACACTGGTAAATTGCCCTGTTTCTTCATTTTTTACGAAAACAATAGGGAATTCAGTAGACAGTGGAATGAAGTCTTGTACCGTTATCGGTATCAAATGCTGGTTCTTAAAGCGAGAAACATCATTAGTGTGTTGTATTTTTAGGTTTGCGTGTTGCTTGTTATTTAAAGGGGTCATGTAAAGTTATACTCCAGAGTTGTCTTTTTCAAATTGTTTATACCCGTTACCTTTCAAAATGCTCGATTCACAGCTGAATAAACCGTTATATCGTCGTGATACTAGCAAATGAAGAAATAGATAATCTACCTTGATTAATGTCGCCGCAGTAGCTATTTGGTGAAGCTAAATTTGCGCTATGTAAAATATTTGCGGGGTAAATTACTAAGCGGTTAAACTTTGCCTCAATAGTGAGTATTTGTTCAAAAATACTTGTGCTACCAGTAATATAGCTACAATGATCTTTTGGATTTTTTGTAACATTAGTAATCATTTCAGGTAATACCTGTTTGTGCTCATTATTGAACTCAATTAAATTCCTCGGTTTGTAACGATAAAAGCTAGTCCCACCAAGCTCTTGTGAAGATAAGTAATGAACAAAAGCATAATCTCCATTATTGCAAGAGTCGACGTGTGGCATTTTTTGACTCACGGTAAGTAGTGATGGTTCACAAGTCACTAACGATAATAAACTACTATGAAAACTTGATTGATAGCGTGACTCTGGCCTAATATTTGGCAAAATTAACACTTCAAAAAAGCGTTTTAATAAATGGGTATAAGGCATTGGCATTTTATCCCGCATGCCTGGAAATAGCGTGTTATCGGCAAACATTGGGTTAAAGTAAGCAATGTTATGAGCAAAATGAGTAATAGCGTCTGTATTAAATAGAAACTCATCTATGACCAACATATGTAAAGAAGTCCCCGGAATTAAAACTTTTTGCAGGGTATAGTCAGGATTTACTTTTATGTTTCTCATGTTACACATCGTTGATGAAATCAATACTAGTCATATCAATTTATGTTGAATAAATCGACAGTTCAAAAAATCAATATACTTAGATTTGACAGCGCTGTCAAAATTATGGATAGTTATGCCATCAATAATAACTAAAGCAACACAGTTTTATCATTTGAAACTGTAAAAGGTCCTTTACTATGCACATTAGCAAGATGAAGAAAATAAAGTGGGCGTTTACCATTGCCGCTAGTTTATCTTTACTCGGTTGTGAAAAATATCCTGAGCCAGCAGTTGATACGGGGGAGAAAATTAACTTACAGGCAATTTATTCTGTTACCCAAAATGATATAGACAAAATAGCCCAGAATTTAGAAGTTAATTATCGTGTAGTTACCAATATTCCTACGGATAAATGTGACAGTAAAATTGCTGATGGTGCTTGCTTTGAGGTGGAGTTAAGTTTTACGGCGAAACAAGCGATTGCAGCTAAAGATTGGACTATACATTTCAGCCAAATTTCGCCTATTCAGTCTTTTGAAAGTGAAGATTTTACCGTAAAACATTTAAACGGTGATTTGCATGTTATTAGTTTAAAGGACAACTATTCTGGTTTTTCTGCAGCAGAAACCAAAAAGATAATGTTCCGTGCTATGTTTTGGTCACTAAGTGAGACAGATGCTTTACCTAACTATATTGTTAGTGCTCCGGGCTTAGATGCTCGTGTGATTGAAAGTACAGTACCCTATATTGATAAAGACACAGGGCTGGAAATACTACCCTATGTTGAACCTTTTACCGATGAAAAAACGCAATTTAAGCGCACAGCCACAGACAAGACCCAATGGTTAACCAGTGAAAAACTCTATCAACGTAATTCTGCACTGGTAGAAGATAAGTTAGCCGTTATTCAAGCAATTATTCCAACACCTAAGTCGGTTACTCTTGATATCAATGATGGCTTTGCCGATATAAGTAAAGGCATTGCAATCTCTTTAGGTAATGTGAAACACCATGATGTGGATGCCGCTATCGCACGTTTAGGCACTTTAGGAGTTAACCAGAACTCTGAAGGTTTACCGCTTCATTTAAGTATTGTAAGTGATAAAGATAAGGTTATCGGCAGTTATAGCTTAACGGTAACCGAAACAAAAATTGCCATTGTGGGTGTTGATGGCAATGGTGTCTTCAATGGCTTGCAATCATTAGCAAGCTTGGTAATGGTTGGTGAATCACGTATCCCTATGATTGTGGTTGCTGATGAACCGCACTTTGCCTTTCGTGGCATGTTAGTGGATGTTGCTCGAAACTTTCATTCGAAAGAATTTATCCTAAAACTGCTTGATCAAATGGCAGCATATAAGTTGAATAAATTGCACTTACATCTTGGTGATGACGAAGGATGGCGTTTAGAGATCCCGAGTTTGCCCGAATTAACTGATATTGGTGCAAAGCGCTGTTTTGATGTGACAGAAGAAAACTGTTTAATCTCTCAGTTAGGCGCAGGTGTTGATGAAAATTCATCGGTTAGCGGTTATTACAGTGTTAGCGATTATCATGAAATTTTACAAGCGGCCACTGCTCGCCATATTCAAGTGATCCCATCACTTGATATGCCAGGTCACTCTCGTGCATCAATTAAAGCGATGACGGCCCGTTACAAAAAATTCATGGCCTTAGAAGATGAAGCAAAAGCTAAACAGTTCTTACTCGAAGATTTTGAAGATAAAACGCAGTATTCCTCGGTGCAGTTTTATAGTGATAACACCATTAATGCCTGCTTAGAGTCTTCTTATGACTTTGTTATTGAAGTCATGACTCAAGTGAAGAAAATTCATGCTGATGCCGGCCAACCGCTGACTCGCTATCATATAGGCGCAGACGAAACCGCGGGTGCTTGGCTAGAATCTCCAGCATGTAAAACGTTTGTCGCGAATAATGACCAAGGCGTGACAAAAATGAGTGAGCTTGGCGCTTATTTCATTGAACGTGTGGCCGGCATTTTATCTGATCTTGATATTGAAACAGCGGGTTGGAGCGATGGCATGGAGCATACTCGTGTTGACAATATGCCAGCTATTGTTCAAGCCAATGCTTGGGATACACTAGCGTGGGCAGGACACGAAAAGGTTCATCGATTAGCAAACAGAGATTGGCAAGTTGTAATTTCTAGCCCTGATGTTTTATATTTTGATTTCCCACATGAAGCTGACCCAAAAGAGCATGGCTATTACTGGGCATCGCGTCATACCAATACTGAAAAAGTATTCCAATTTATGCCTGATAACTTACCTGTTCATGCTGAATTTTGGTTAGATAGAGAAGACAACGCCTATGTTGCCGATGATACAAAATCAGCCCTAGCACAGGGGAATAAATTCCTAGGTATTCAGGGGCAATTATGGAGTGAAAATGTCCGCACGGATGATATGGTTGAGCATAAGATCTTTCCACGTTTATTAGCCCTTGCGGAGCGTGCGTGGCACCTTGCTGATTGGGCAGTGCCTTATAATTATCAGGGGGCAAAATATTCACAACAAAGTAATACCTTTACTCCGAAGTCAAAGGTTATGCGTGATAACCAATGGGCATTATTTGCCAATACTTTAGGGCAAAAAGAGTTTACTAAACTTGAGCTTGCACAAATAGATTATCGTTTACCTACGGTAGGTGCCGTTATTCAAGCGGGTAAGTTGCACGCCAACATTGCTTTCCCAGGTCTTACTATAGAATATCAAGTGAATGGTGGAAACTGGCTTACTTATCAAGCTCCTGTTGCTGTTTCAGGTGAAGTAAGCCTGAGAAGTAGAAGCACTAACGGTTTAAGAGCGAGCCGTATTACGAAAATAAAGTAAAAGGATAAAAATTAACTAACAGATATATCGATTTTTATCAGTTAGTTAATTTACATTAGGTAACATTTTTTAAAAAAGTTGTAACTTTATTTAAAAAAACAAATGACAACGCTGTCATTTCTAGCTAAGATGAAAAAAACGAAAAGTTAGAGCAGTTAACACGGGGCCAGTATGCTGACAAGTAGTAACAAAGACAATAAATTATTTTTAGGTATTGATGGTGGTGGTAGTAAGTGTAAAGCCATTATTATGAATAAAGATAATGAAATACTTGGCACAGGCATTTCAGGTCCAGGCAATCCGTTACATGGTTTTGAACAAGCAACCAATTCAATTACAGAATCGGCAAAGTTAGCGCTTGAAGATGCGGGTCTTGCAAATATTGAATTAAATGAATTAGTAGCTGGTGTAGGATTAGCGGGCGTTAATATTCCTGTGTTGTTCGATAAGATGGCTTCGTGGCAGCATCCTTTTAAACAGATGCATTTGGCGACTGATTTATTAATTGCTTGTTTAGGTGCTCATGATGGCAAAGATGGTGCTGTTATTATCAGTGGGACGGGGTCATGTGGCTTTACCTGCGTTGATGAACAACACACTATTGTTGGCGCTCATGGTTTCCCTCACGGTGATAAAGGCAGTGGTGCTTGGTTTGGCCTACAAGGGGTTAAACAGGTTTTATTATCACTTGATGGCTTAGTACAGCCTACGTCGATGTCAGCAGTACTTTTGAATAAACTTAATTGTAAAGATGATACCGATCTGGTTGAAGCGGTTGCTAGCCAAAAAGCAACTTTCTATGCACAGCAAGCAAACCTAGTATTTGATGCGGCAGAGGCTGGCGATATAGTTGCTTTAGCCATTGTTACTGAAGGGGCAGAGTATATTAATAACATTGCCCGAACGTTGACAGTACAAAATCCACCGCGTATGTCTATGCTTGGTGGTCTAACACCAAGACTCAAATGTTGGCTGGCAGATGAAATAAAAGATATGTTAGCAACGCCAATAAATGCGCCTGAAGTGGGCTCGGTAATTTTCGCAAGGCAGCAACAGGCTAAGCAGTAAGCTTAGTAGTAAGCTTAGTAGTGACTTTACAATATCAAATGAATTAATAAATGACTTCACTTGGTATAATATCGCGCACTCAATGAACTTGATAACCTAGGACAACTCATGACACAAAAACGCTTTCATGCTAAACAACTTTTTGATGGGCAAGCTTTTCTTGATGATCAAGTGTTGACTATAGTTGACGGTCAAATTATGGCTATTGATCAAGATATTAGTAATAGTGATATTACTGTTAATGGTTTAGTGGCTCCTGGTTTTATTGATTTGCAAGTTAACGGTGGTGGTGGTGCATTATTCAATGATTCGCCGTCGGTTGATAACTTAAAAACTATCATGTCGGCTCATGCTAAATTTGGCACCACAGCGATGATGCCAACCTTAATTACCGATAAAATTGAAATAATGCAGCAAGCTGCAGAGGCTATTTCTCAAGCAATATCAGAAGGTGTCCCTGGTATCGTTGGTATTCATTTTGAAGGTCCGCACTTATCTATTGATAAAAAAGGCACCCATTGTGCCGACTATATTCGACCTATTTCTGATGCTGAATGGCAGGTGCTATCCCGCCAAGACCTTGGCCAAATCATAGTAACGCTTGCACCGGAAACCGTTAGTTCTGAAGATGTTAGCCGTATGGTTAAGTTAGGCATCAACGTTTGCCTGGGTCATACGAATGCAGATTATAAAACGACTCAACAGGCTATTGATGCAGGCGCGAGTGGTTTTACCCATTTATTTAATGCTATGTCACCATTACAAGGTCGTGAGCCAGGTGTCGTTGGCGCGGCGCTGTTAAATAACCATACTAGTTGCGGTTTAATTGTTGATGGTTTTCATGTGGATTACGCCAGTTGTAAATTAGCAATTCAAGCTAAACCTCAAGGCAAAGTATTTTTAGTCACAGATGCAATGCCACCTGTTGGCACCGATCAAACTCAATTCGCTTTATACGACCGTACTGTCTATGTCGATAACGGTAAGCTTACTTCAACGACGGGAGAACTAGCTGGTTCTTCTTTAGATATGGCAAGTGCAGTGAAAAATACGCACCAAAAATTAGGCATTGAGTTAGGTGAAGCAATTCGTATGGCTAGTGTATATCCAGCACAATACTTATATCAAAATAAAACCGTTATACGTGGTGAACTCATACCGGGTAAACAAGCAGATATGGTGGTATTGAATGATGATTTATCAGTTCAAGAAACCTGGGTTGCAGGTGAAAAAATTTAGTTTATTAGCGGTTGTTCTTTCTATTAAAACTAGACCGTGAAAACCAGCAGTTACTAATTCAATTCAAATAATAATTATAATGCAAGTTAACGAGGAAGTTATGGAAATGTCTTTAACACAAGAGAAAAAGCAGAGTAATGCTGTGCCTATGGTGATTGTTGCCGGGCTATTTTTTATCCTAGGTTTTGCTACCTGGTTAAACGGTTCCTTAATGCCTTACTTGCAACAAATTTTACAATTAACACCATTTCAGGCATCGCTAATATTATTTTCTTTTTATATTGCCGTCACTTTCACTGCGTTACCTTCTGCGGCTATTATTCGTAAAGTAGGTTATAAGAATGGTATGGCATTAGGTATGGGGACCATGATGCTTGCTGGGTTACTTTTTATTCCGGCAGCTAAAACTCAAATATTTCCCTTATTTTTATTAGCTCAGTTAGTTATGGGTACAGGACAAACCTTGCTACAAACAGCTGTTAACCCGTATGTAGTACGTATCGGCCCTGAAGAATCAGCAGCAGCACGTATCTCTATTATGGGTATTTTGAATAAAGGCGCGGGTGTTGTCGCTCCTATCGTTTTTACGGCATTAATCTTAAGTGGCTTTAGCGATACTGTCGGTACTGAATTAAGCCAAGTTCAAATTGACGCAATGGCTGATAAATTAATTTTACCTTATTTAGGTATGGCTTTGTTTATTGGTATTTTAGGTTTTGCAGTGAAAAAGTCTCCTTTACCCGAGCTAGCAAGTGAAGAAGAAGAGGGCGAAAATAAAGGTCATTTGAAAGAAGCCCTTGCTCACCCTAATTTAGCGTTAGGTGTTGTAGCATTGTTTTTATATGTTGCGGTAGAAGTTATTGCAGGAGATACCATTGGCGCTTTCGCTCTTGCGCTAGGCGTTGAAAATTATAGCGTCATGACCTCATATACTATGGGCTGTATGGTACTAGGGTATATTCTAGGAATATTACTTATCCCGCGTTTTATCTCACAACAGAAAGCTTTGATGGTTTCAGCTGTTTTAGGTTTGGCACTTACCCTAGGTGTCGTCCTTGGGGATAACAACTCTTTTGTGATTGCTAACTCGTTATCCTTTATTCTTGGAGATGCGCAATTGCCTGATACGTTAATATTGATAGCTTTCCTAGGTCTTGCTAACGCAATTGTCTGGCCAGCTGTTTTCCCATTAGCGCTTTCAGGCATGGGTAAATTAACGAGTGTCGGCTCTGCTTTGTTAGTTATGGGGATTTCAGGTGGTGCTTTTGGTCCATTATTTTGGAGTATCGCTAGTGGTACTAGCGGGCAGGCAATAGATCTTCAAAGTGGATATATTGTCATGTTGCCATGTTATTTATTTATTTTATTCTACGCAGTAAAAGGCTGTAAAATGAAGTCGTGGTAGTAAATTAAACAAACAGCTATTTAAACACTGTAAAGAAAACCTTAAGACGGATTTATTTTATATATTTCGGATTAAGGTTTTTTTATAGTCTAAATTCAATGCTTTAAAGTTTATTAAAGCGTGTGGAAACCTCTGAGAAATCGACGTTTAAAACGCATTTTCTGATTTTTGTTAGTATTGACCTACTGGTTTAACCATATTAGTATGATCTTACTGGTTAAGGTCTGACCTCTTTTATCTAAATGGAATTGAAGGTAGTTATCAACTTAAGCAGAGTGATAAATAATACATTAAAAAGGATTTAATTATGTGTGAAGCCAAAAGGAAAGTAACGGTCATCTATTGTTGTGACAAAGATTTAAGCATGTACCGTAAAACGCAAAGTTTTAAGTTAAATGCCTATGGAGATATGATCATTCCACAGGATTTCAAACGTGGTAAAACCATAGTGGCAGTTTGTGAAGGCGAAATAGATGTCATCAATAGCGTTGGTGATAAGCTTGTGAAAGAGTACTGGCATTAATCGTACATATCAGAACCAATAATACAGAGCTTAAAAACGTTTTCAGCGTAAATAAAAAAAGGTGACATAATGTCACCTTTTTTGTGTCTAAATATAAAGAGCTTAGGGTTAATCAACCTGAGCTCGGCTTAACAAATGTTTCTCTAGCAGTTACTTTTCCTTACTTCTGCGTTAAATTTACTTGCAATAGGCTAGCTATTGACGCGAAATTTGCCTTGAATTAAGAAAAACTATCAAGCTAGAGGTTAAATAAAATAATTTATATCGATATTTCAAACTGTTAAATATCTCTTAAACCGAGTTCAGGTTAATTATCTTTGCTATTTAGCTGCTTATCACTGTAAGTTGCTTTGTCGTGTTTTTGACCTGCAGCTTCCGCTAATTCTGCCGGCATATAGTTTTCATCATGCTTAGCAAGTACTTCACTGGCTTCAATACTTAAGCCCGTTGGTGGGTGTTCTGTCAACGTGCCATTAGCAACAATACCTTGTCCTTCACGAAATAGATCAGGCAAAATTCCTTCGTAATAAACTGTAATCATAGGGTCGTCATCATTAAAAACGATAGGCATGGCCATATCACTTAGTTTAAATGAGACCTTAAGGTTTTCCGGATCACGCTTTACTGAGCCGGGCACTACTAGGCCACCGATACGAATACGTTGACCAATACTTGGTTTTAAGCCCGTGTCTTTTTTACCTTGTGTGATTTCAGAAGGCGTAAAAAATAAATCAATATTTTGACTTAAGGCATATAAAACAAGCCCTGAAACGACACCTATACCAATAAGGATAGAGCCTACAATAGCAAGACGTTTTTTACGGCGTGGATTCATTATTCAGTTACCTCGTTTAATGCTTTATTCTGTTGCTTACGTAGCGCTTTGGCTTGGCGAAGTTTATCTTCACGTTGCTTGCGCTTTGCTATTTGTGTGATGATTTTCTGATGACCAGCTTTAGAGCTGATCAAGAGAAATGCAAGTATCAAAGCGGCAGTTCCAAAAGAAAGCCAGACATAAAAGCCATAACCGCCCATATTGATGAAATCGCTAAAACTATTAAATTGCATTGAGTGCTCTCCAACTACTGTGCTAATTTTATGTATTATTTACTGTCATTTACTGTCATTTACTGACTTGTGTTGTTTTTAACTAGTTCTCGTACCCAGGGACGAATGCTATTGCGTGCTAGAATTTCATTACGAAAACGTAGACAAATAATCACGCCAACTAATAAAGAAAAACCGATAAAGCAAAAAATGAATGGCCATAACATATCAAGTGACATAGACGGCTTACCTAATTTACTGACTGTTGAGCCTTGATGAAGGGTATTCCACCAATCAACAGAGTACTTAATAATCGGGATATTGATCACGCCGACAAGCGTTAAAATTCCGGCAGCTTTACCCGCTAAGTTTTTATCTTCAAAAGCGTTATGTAAGGCAATGACGCCTAAGTATAAAAACAACAAAATAAGTTCAGATGTCAAACGGGCATCCCATATCCACCACGTTCCCCACATTGGTTTACCCCAAGCAGCGCCAGTAATGAGTGCTATTGCAGTAAAACTTGCGCCAACAGGAGCCATAGCTGCCGCAGAGGCGTCAGCAAGTTTCAATTGCCATACTAAGCTGCTAAATGCAGCCACTGCCATGGCAAAATAAATTCCCATAGATAAAGACGCTGCTGGCACATGAATGTAGAAAATACGAAAGCTGTGACCTTGTTGGTAATCGGCTGGGGCAAACAATAATGCCCATACCAAACCAATACTAAGAAAGATCGCTGCTAGGGCACTTAACCAAGGTAATAACTTATTAGTAAAGTGATAAGACACTTCTGGGTTTGCATAAGGGTGTAACCATTTCCACATCAGTTGGTACTCACTTTTAGGGCGGCCCCAACAGCAAAGGGGGCGAGCGTTAAAGATCCAAAAAATAATGCGGCGATTATAGCAAGTTGACCGCTGTAAGGTAAACCAAGCGCAGCAGTATCTATCGCGCTGGTGGCAAAAATTAGGACCGGAATATAAAGAGGCAAAACAAGTAAGCTCAGTAATACACCACCTTTTTTAATACCTACGGTCAGTGCAACGCCAACCGCGCCAAGTAGGCTAAGTACTGGTGTGCCTAATAATAACGTAAGTAATAATGCAGTGTAACTGTGTTCGTCTAAATGCAATAGCACGGCTAACAGCGGTGCAATTAAAATCAGGGGTAAACCGGTAATTAACCAATGAGCAAATATTTTAGCGAGCACTAATATAAAAATAGGATGTGGGCTAAGCAACATTTGCTCAAGTGAACCATCAAGGTGATCGGATTTAAATAAGCGGTCTAGTGATAAAAGGGTCGCTAATAATGCTGCTACCCAAATAATGCCTGGGGCAATACGGCTTAATGTTTGTGCTTCAGGACCAATGCCTAAAGGAAAAAGTGTCACCACAATAACAAAAAACAATAATGGGTTAATGATGTCATCTTTATGGCGCATTGCAATGGTGAGATCACGTTTTAATACCAACATAAAGGCATTGCGATAAGAAAGCGGCTGTAAGGACTGCTCGCTGCTTGTTAAAGCGCTGCTATCACTCACAGTATTCTCTGTTAAGGTATCATCGATAAAGGTCTCATCGATGATAACTGTTAAATTTTCAGTCTCTTGAGTCGACTGGGTTTTTAAGGTCATTGGGTTATTGTCTCTAAACGCTCTAAAATGAATGCATACTAATCAACTGCACTATCATAGCTGTAATCTAAAGTGATTTTTTTGATTTGTTCAGGCTTAATGCTAATTAAATCTTGATGAGTCGTTAAAATAACGCAACCACCACGCTCAGCATGCAGTGTAAATAGTCGCTCTAAGCTAGCAACGCCTTGTTTATCAATAGCGGTGAAGGGCTCATCTAATATCCAAATCGGCACATTACTTTGATATAAACGTGCTAAGGCAATTCGTCTATGCTGGCCAGCACTTAAGTGTGATGCCAAACACTCTTCAAAACCTGAAAGGTTTACTTTAGCCAAATAGGCTAAAGAATCTTTGGTTTTGTTACCATGGAGTGCCAAATTAAAATCAAGATTCTCTTCAGCGGTCATTTCACCTTTAACACCAGATAAATGGCCAAAATAAAGTAAGTTGTGATGAAACTCTTCTCGACAGCGACTAATTAGCTGCTCTTTATAGAAAATTTTGCCATCGTAGGGTTGTGAAAGGCCGGATAAAATACGTAATAAACTGGTTTTCCCCGAGCCATTAGGGCCTTCAACTTGCACAATATCACCAGGATTAATTTGCAGTGATAATTCATCAAATAATAAGCGTTCTTCTCGGATGCATGTGAGGTTTTCCGCACTGATCAAGGGAGTTGAGTTTTTTTTGGACAATGTATTCACTATTCTTTATCAACGTTTTGTTAAAGTCTATAACATCAAGCTAGGAGGCTGAATTCTAGCGTATGTTTGTCGAGTTATTCTTGATATGGATCGTATAATCACTTTGGGTGATATAATACCATAGCCAACATTAACATAGCCCAAGAAACTTGTAACATTATGAAACAACTTGAGTCGTTAATTTACATTAATATTTGAACCTATAAAATGTTAGTATGACGCGATAATTTTTAACCTAATTAGTATTGTTTACTAATTACTCATGGTTAATTGTTTTTTGAAGTAGAGCGGAGAACCCAATGATACCCGATATGGTAGCAACAAAAATGCCTGAGCTTATACCTGAACTCGGTCACTTAGCCCTTATAATTGCTTTAGCATTTGCTATTTGCTTAACGATAATTCCATTAATAGGTGTTCATAGCCCAGCACAGAGTTCTTTAAAGAAACTCATGAGCTATGCTAGACCACTAACTTACGGTATGTTTTTTTTCACCGGTATCAGCATTGTTATTCTTGCTTACAGTTTTGTCGTTGATGATTTCTCCATTAAGTACATCGCTAGTCACTCCAATACTCATTTACCCTATTATTTTAAAATCAGCGCCGTTTGGGGTGGTCATGAAGGCTCATTGTTGCTGTGGGTATTCTCATTAACAGCGTGGACTGCTGCTGTTGCCCGTTTTTCTGACGGCATTGAAGAAGAATTTATTTCTCGTGTTTTAGCTGTCATGGGTATGATTGCTATCGGGTTTATCGCTTTTACTCTATTAACCTCCAATCCGTTTGACCGTTTATGGCCGAATGTGCCAATGGAAGGTCGTGATTTAAACCCATTATTACAAGATGTCGGTTTGATAATTCATCCACCATTGTTGTATCTTGGTTATGTTGGTTTTGCTGTTGCTTTTGCCTTTGCTGTTGCCGCTTTAATGGCGGGTAAAATGGATGCAGCATGGGCTCGTTGGTCTCGTCCTTGGACTGTCGGCGCATGGGTGTGTTTAACATTAGGTATCGCGCTAGGTAGCTGGTGGGCATATTATGAACTTGGCTGGGGCGGCTGGTGGTTCTGGGATCCTGTTGAAAATGCTTCTTTTATGCCTTGGCTGGTCGGTACTGCTCTGATCCATTCTTTAGCGGTTACAGAAAAACGAGGCACCTTTAGAAACTGGACTATTTTACTGGCAATATTTGCTTTTGGTTTAAGTTTATTAGGCACATTCCTAGTGCGTTCTGGAGTGATTACTTCGGTACATTCTTTCGCTGCCGATCCTTCGCGCGGAATCTTTATACTGGTGATTCTTGCTATTGCTATAGGCGGCTCTTTAACGTTATACGCCTTTAGAGCTAGTACTGTGGCGAGCTTTTCTCGCTTCGCATTTTACTCTCGCGAAACGGCGCTCTTATTATGTAATGTTATTTTGGTGGTTGCAGCGGTAACCGTTCTTTTAGGTACTCTATATCCATTATTAGTTGATGCGTTAGGTTACGGGAAAATATCAGTGGGCCCTCCGTATTTTAATGCCGTTTTTGTTCCTATCATGAGTATTCTATTTATCATTATGGGAATAGGACCTTTGATTCGTTGGAAAAAAGCGAAACAAGGTGAATTACGTAAGCGACTATTAAGTCCTTCGGTATTTAGTATTGCCTTTGGTTTATTATTCCCAGTGATTTATGCTGGTGAATTTAATGCTTTAGTGGCTATGGGGATTACATTAGCAACTTGGGTATTCTTAGTTGTTGTTAAAGAAGTTATAAATCAATACAAATTAGCCGGTAAGCTAACGACAAGTCATCTAGGTATGGCAACAGCTCATGCTGGTATTGCTATTACTATTGTTGGCGTTACTATCGTTTCAATGTATGAAAGCGAAACTAATGTCAAAATGGCATTAAACGAAAGAGTAACTATTTCAGGTTACCAAATTGAGTTTAAAGGCATTAAGCATGTTGAAGGTCCTAATTATAGTGCTGAGCAAGGGCAAATAAATATTTATAAAGTTACCGGCCCTAACGAAAGTGAATTTGTTAGTTTACTCAAACCGGAACGTCGTACTTATCGTGTACAAACGATGGGAATGACTGAAGCCGGCATTGATCCAGGTTTGTTCCGTGACGTATATGTCGCTTTAGGTGACCCATTACCAGGTGATGCGTGGGCAATTCGA
The DNA here is from genome assembly GCA_913058405.1 of uncultured Colwellia sp. GTDB lineage: Bacteria > Pseudomonadota > Gammaproteobacteria > Enterobacterales > Alteromonadaceae > Colwellia. The sequence goes on from CAJXRC010000009.1 coordinate 38,060, forward strand.
GTACATTATAAGCCATTTGTTCGTTGGATTTGGTTAGGTGCAATTTTCATGGGCGCAGGTGGCATTTTATCAATGCTTGATAAGCGCTATCGCCGTAAAAAAACTGTAGTTGTTAATTCGCCGGTTGTTGCTGATTCGTTGACAAACGCCATCGCTGCAGCGCCAACAAATACAGCAAAAGTGTCGGAGATATAACTATGGGTAAATTAATTCGTTTTTTACCTTTGATATTAGTTATTGCATTAGGTGTTGTATTATATCGTGGTTTATCACTTAACCCACAAGATATGCCGTCGGCACTTGTTGGCAAGACTATGCCTGCCTTTACACTGAAAACACTTAATAATAGTGAAAAAGTGGTTACTCAGGCAGATCTTCTTGGTGATATTGTTCTCATTAATGTATGGGCTACTTGGTGTCCAACCTGTAAGTATGAACACCCGTATTTAGTGGATATCGCTAAAGACCCGAAAGTTAAACTGTATGGTTTGAACTATAAGGATGAACGGGCTGGTGCGCAACAATGGTTAAAAAATTATGAAGATCCCTATGTGTTTTCTATTTTTGATGAAGAAGGGACTTTAGGGTTAGACCTTGGGGTTTATGGAGCGCCAGAAACGTTCGTTATTGATCATCACGGTATTATCCGTAAACGCTTTGCTGGCGCGATAGATACGCGAGTTTGGCGACGTGAATTTGAGCCGTTAATAGCTCAGTTAATTGAAGAAAAAAAACAGGGGAATTAACATGCGCCTACTCAGTATATTTATAGTTACCTTGATATTTTCCTTGAGTGCTAATACCGCTTTAGCAAGCCCTGTTGATACTTATGAATTTAATGACGAAGTGACTAAAATTCGTTTTCAGGCTTTAAGTAAAGAACTGAGATGTCCTAAATGTCAGAACCAAAACTTAGCGGATTCAAATTCACCTATAGCTGCTGACTTACGTAGAGAGCTTTATGAGTTATTGCAACAAGGTAAAGCTGATAGTGAAATTGTCGATTTCATGGTGGATCGCTATGGCGAATTTGTTTTATATCGCCCAAGAGTATCTGAGTTGACTTACGTTTTATGGTTTGGTCCTGCAGTATTAATCTTATTAGGAGTTTTTGTGGTCATTGTAGTTGTTCGCAGGAAACCCGTAGATAAAAAAACCTTGGCGCTATCTGCAGAGCAACAAGAAAAGCTTAAAAACTTAACAAACGATAAATAGGTATAGCAAACGGGCTCATTAATTATTGCTCAGTGAATAATAATTAAGTTCGATTGATATTAGCACGCGATAAATTAAAAGAAGTAGTAGATAGCATTATGGAATTTTTAGTAATAGGCCTTATATTTTTAATTTTATTATTATTGATTGTATGGCGACCTTTCTTTAAACAGAAAACACAAGATGTTTGTGTAGATAGTAGTTTGCGTGATGAAACCAATATCCGCTTATATCACGAGCACAAAAAAGAAATCGAAAAAGATTACGGCGAAGGAGGGATTGATGAAGAGAATTATCAATATCTGTTAGCTGAACTTGATAATACGTTATTGCAAGATATAGAAAGCATGTCAACTGAAGAAAAAGTTAGCACTAAGGTAAGTAAAACTTATTCTCCTTTTTGGCCACTAGGCTTGAGCGTATTTATTATCATTTTCTCTGTTGCGCTTTATAACAAGCAAGGTAATTACAAAGTTCTTACCGAGTTACCTGCAGGGCATGGACAGCAAGAAGCTAAATCTCAAGAAGACATGTTAAAACAGCGTGAAATTGAGGCGATGGCGCATATTGAAAAGTTGCAACAACATATAGAATCTAACCCTGAAGATAGTGAAGCTTGGTATAATTTAGGACAAACTTATGTTGCCGTTGGTGGATTCGATGAAGCGGTTATTGCCTTTAAACGAGTGATAAAGATTGAAGGTGAGCACGCTGATATTTTAGGTGCAATTGCACAAGCGCTTTATTACAAAAATGATCAACAAATTAGTGCTCAAGTACAAGCGTATATTGATAAAGCATTAGCTTTAGATATCAATGACCCATCAACCAATATTTTGTTAGGTATGCATAGCTTTATTGGTGAAGAATATCAAAAGGCAATTATTCACTGGCAGCGTGTTATTGATGCAAATAATCAAGGCGTAAATATTACCGCGCTAAAAGAAGCAGTAGCCGAAGCTAAAAATAGACTGGGTATTGCAACGGATAAGCCAACACCGAAGCCACAAGTAGAGCCTGGTTCGGGACCACAATTAAAAGTGAACGTGAGACTCTCTGATGATATTGCGAAGCAATTGGCTCAGGGTGAAGATCGCGTCGTATTTATTTATGCAGTGCCTACTAATGGCCAGCGTATGCCACTGGCAGCAGTTAAAATGAAAGCGAGCGATTTACCTACTGTGGTTGTACTGAATAATAGCCAAGCGATGACCAGTGAGAATAACTTAAGCAGTGTAGAGAAAGTGCATATATATGCCATTGTTTCAATGCAAGGTGGCGTCGGTATTAAATCTGGTGACTATAAAGCTGAAGCGCTTGGTATTGATGTTAATCGCAGTGAAGCACTTGAATTAGTAGTGAACAAACTGGTTGAGTAAATAGTACTAATAATACCCGTTACCATTAAAAATGCTCGAAATTAGCCTATTGATTGGTAATGGGGTTTATCAAACGAATTCATCTATTGACCAATTGAAAGCTCTAGTAACGAGTTTTAAACAAAAATAAAATTAAATATAGCTTTTTATATTTAATTTTATTTGTAATATCCTTAGTTTGTTAATGATATTGAAAAGTCGAGTATAAACAGCTTATATCGGCGTTACCTATTTTGATCAAGGTGCTGAATGGATTCAGCTTATGAGATAATACAGGAGCATACTTTTCCTGAATAACCACTCTATTTGATTAATACCTTACCACTAAGACTTTAAATTCTCGTTAAGTGATCGATAAATGAGTCCGATGAGTATTATATAAACTCAATAACTTAAAATAAGAAGAAAAAGCCAAATGAAATCTCGCTTTAGTGCACGTCAACAAAATAGTGATAATACCGCTGATGAAAATAAATGCCCAACAACAGCAGTATTGTTAACTAATTTGGGATCACCCGATGAGCCGACAACAAGTGCAGTACGTCGTTATTTACGAGAGTTTTTATCAGATACACGTGTGGTCGAAATACCGCGCTTAATTTGGCTATTAATTTTACACGGTATTATTTTACGCATTAGACCAGCAAAATCTGCCAAGTTGTACCAAACGGTTTGGCAAGATGATGGCGCGCCTTTAATATCAATTACGGCGGCACAGAAAGAAAAAATGGCAACGAAAATAAAATCGCAATACGGTGACAATGTTATTGTTGATTTTGCCATGCGTTATGGAAATCCATCAATTGCGAGTGTATTACAAAAATTTCAGCAACAAGGTGTTGATAAACTTGTTGTGTTACCTCTATATCCCCAATACGCAGGTCCAACGACAGCCTCTACTTTTGATGCTGTTAGTAAAGAATTACAAAAATGGCGTTATATACCATCTATCCACTTTTTAAACACCTATCATAATAATTCACTCTATATTCAAGCGTTAGCTGAAACAGTTAAAGAACATGTGTCTAGTCATGGCAAGCCAGAGCGCTTAGTGCTGTCGTACCACGGCATGCCAGAGCAATTTCGTAAATGGGGTGATCCGTATTATGATTTCTGTCAGGAAACAACGTCATTGCTCAAAGGGTTATTACTTGAAAGTAATTTAGGTTTTACTGATGATGACATTATCATGACCTTTCAATCACGTTTTGGTAAAGCTGAATGGCTTAAACCTTACACGGATGAAACTCTTGAAAACCTGCCTAAGCAAGGTATAAAACATGTTGCAATCATGAGTCCTGCATTTAGTGCTGACTGTCTAGAAACCCTTGAAGAGTTAATTCACGAAAATAGCGAAGTTTTTTTAGAGGCAGGCGGTGAAAGCTATCATTATATTGCAGCGTTGAATGACCGCGATGATCATATTGATGCCTTGTTTGATGTATTAGCTCCAACTTTAGGCTCACCAAACCCTCATTAGTTATACATTTATTATCATTTGAAGTGAACGCTAAAACACCTTCATTCATTGATAATATCTATAGAGTGAGGAACAAAAATAGACACCAGCTAAATAGATAAACTTACTTGCTAAGCTACATAAAAACAGTATACTGTTTTTATGTACAGTATTGGTGGCTGGTGAAAAATGGGTAATCAGAAAAAAATAATTCATATTGATATGGACTGCTTTTATGCAGCTATTGAGATGCGAGATTTTCCTGAATATCAAAATATTCCTTTGGCCGTTGGTGGTGATGGCCCACGTAGTGTTTTGTGTACTAGTAATTATCAAGCACGTCAGTTTGGTGTCCGTTCCGCTATGCCTGCAATTAAGGCAAAACAACTTTGCCCACACCTTAAGATTGTTCATGGCCGCATGGACGTATATAAAGAAACCTCTATACAAATCAGAGAAATATTTTCTCGTTACACCGATCTTATTGAACCGTTATCTTTAGATGAAGCTTATCTTGATGTGACCGATGCAACTATGTGTCAGGGTAGTGCAACTCTTATCGCTCAGAAGATTCGGGCTGATATTTACAATGAATTAAACTTAACGGCATCTGCTGGTATAGCCCCGAATAAATTTTTGGCAAAAATTGCCAGTGACGAAAATAAACCTAACGGGCAATGCGTTATTACCCCGGATAAAGTCGCTAACTTTGTTGAACAGCTTTCATTAAAGAAAATACCAGGCATTGGTCCGAAAACATTTGAGAAACTAAATCGGCATGGTTATGCCACGTGTGCAGATGTTCGTGAAAGTAATATTAGAGCACTACAAAATATAGTTGGAAAGTTTGCTAACAGTTTGTATTTGAAATCGCACGGCGTCGATAATCGAGATTTAGAAGTCAGTCGACAACGAAAATCTCTCGCTATTGAAACCACACTTGCTCGTGATATATCTAGCCAAGATGAATGTAAACTTGTGATAGATTCTTTATATAAAAAACTACTCACTCGACTTGCGCCTCACAGTAATAGAGAAATCATAAGACAAGGTGTAAAGCTTAAGTTTACTGACTTTAATCAGACCACGGTAGAAACACAGAGTAATGAATGTCAGCAAGCTCTTTTTGTCAGTTTATTATCAAAGGCATACAGTCGAGCAAATAAACGTAATATACGCCTTGTTGGTTTAACGCTTGGTTTTGCTGATAGCCCAGATGAAAGCCAACAGTTATTACTTTCGCTTTAGTATTACACTGTGCTGTTGCTTTATTGAAATGAAGAGAGCATTCGATACAGAGTTACAGCAGAAGCCTATCGTGTGTGATTTTTCAGCTACAGATATTGATGCACTAATTGAAACCTGAACCGAAAATGGTTACTTAACTGATGAACACTATGCTGTAAGTTGCTGCCAATTTCAGTTGAATCGAGGTTGTGGTTGGCTTCATATAACTAATAGCCAATAGATTCATTTATTGAACCCCCTAAGGGCGAGTAATTAATAAAAAGTAACGGCTTGTATGTCCCGTTATTAATTTCGACAAGACCGTTGCATGGATGCAGTTTATCAGAGAATGCTGGAGCTATTTCCCTGAATAACCTTTCTTATCAATCAATGGCTTGCCTCTAAGCCTTTTAACACTCACTAAATGATCAATAAGTCAGTCCTATTGCATAATTAACTAGAATAAAAAGGCGTCTGCACAACAATTATCCAAGAATTGCGTGAAAGTTGTGAAATTGATTGGTATCTTCAAGCTCAGCTTGCGTATAATAAGCTTTTTGGTAACAAGCACTCTGTTGAGAAAAAGTCAGAATGCACGCTTAATAAAAAAGTAGCACAATAAAAATAAGCCAAGAAGATTCATTTTACTATACCGCGGTTATTCCATTGATGAAATTTCTGCAATATTAGAATAAAATAAAAATTAAAATAGACCCGAATTAACATAGACCTAAATTGATTTGTTGAGTATCTCATGATTAAAAGCACCGCCGAAGTCCGTCAGGCATTTTTAGATTTCTTTGCCACCAAACAACACCAAATAGTTAAAAGCAGCTCACTCGTTCCTGGAAATGATGCAACATTATTGTTTACCAATGCGGGCATGGTTCCTTTTAAAGATGTTTTTTTAGGTGCTGAGACACGTAGTTATACCCGAGCAACCTCCGCACAACGTTGTGTACGAGCAGGTGGCAAGCATAACGATTTAGAGAATGTCGGCTACACAGCCCGTCACCATACTTTTTTCGAAATGATGGGTAACTTTAGCTTTGGTGATTACTTCAAAGAAGAAGCCATTTTCTTTGCTTGGGATTTCTTGACGCAAATACTACAAATACCAAAAGAAAAACTTACCATCACCGTTTTTGACGAAGATGACGAAGCAGAAAAAATTTGGATTGAAAAAGTTGGCGTACCCGCTGAACGTGTTATTCGCATAGGCGCTAAAGATAACTTCTGGTCAATGGGTGATACAGGTCCATGTGGGCCCTGTTCTGAAATATTTTATGATCACGGAGCAGATGTTTTTGGTGGACCTCCAGGATCACCAGATGAAGACGGTGACCGTTTTATTGAAATCTGGAACATAGTATTCATGCAGTTTAATCGTCAAAATGACGGTACTATGGAGCCGTTACCTAACCCGTCTATCGATACAGGTATGGGGTTAGAGCGAATTTCTGCCATTATGCAAAATGTGCATAGCAACTATGAAATAGATATTTTTCAAGCACTAATTAAAGACACTGCTACGTTACTTAGTTGTAATGACCTTGAACATAAATCACTACGTGTTATTAGTGATCATATTCGTTCATGTAGTTTTTTAATCGTTGATGGTGTTGTGCCGTCAAATGAAGGTCGTGGGTATGTGCTTCGTCGTATCATTCGTCGTGCTATCCGTCATGGTCATAAATTAGAAGCTAAAGGGCACTTTTTCCACAAACTCGTTGCTTCATTAATCGAGCAAATGGGTGAAGCTTATCCTGAGTTATTGCAACAGCAAGCTATTATTGAAAAGCTGTTACGCATCGAAGAAGAGCAATTTGGTCGCACACTAGATCGCGGTATGATTTTACTTGAAGATATCTTAAGCAACTTAGCTGGCGATACCATCAAGGGCGATGATGTATTTAAGCTCTATGATACTTATGGTTTCCCTGCTGATTTAACGGCAGATATTGCTCGTGAACGTCAATTGAAGATTGATCATAATGGCTTTGATGTCGCTATGGGTCAACAGCGTGAACGCGCACAACAGGCTAGTCAATTTGGTACTGATTATAACCAGCAGCTTAAATCTGATCATAAAACAGCATTTAAAGGCTACGACAATGATTCATATTCAGCGACAGTTGTTGAATTATTCAACAACCAAGATCAACATGCGGTTAATCAATTAAGCTCAGGTGAACAAGGTATTGTGATCTTAGATCACACACCATTTTACGCTGAGTCAGGTGGTCAAGTGGGTGATAGTGGCCTGCTACATCTTGATGGCGGAGTATTTGAAGTATCAGATACCGTTAAGTTAGGTAATGCCTTTGCTCATAGAGGTACTGCACTTACTGATGTTGGCTTAAACCGTCGAGTGAAAGCTGAAATTAATGTTGAGCGCAGAGCGGCTATTGTTAAAAACCATACCGCAACGCATTTATTGCATGAAGCATTACGCAAAGTACTAGGTGAGCATGTTACGCAGAAAGGTTCATTATGTGATAGTGATAAACTGCGTTTTGATTTCTCTCATTTTGAAGGTGTTACCGCTCAAGAATTACATGATGTTGAGCAAATGGTTAACAATGAAATTCGACGCAACCACGCCAAAAAAACCGAATCAATGTATATCGAAGAAGCTAAAGCAAAAGGTGCTATGGCACTCTTTGGTGAAAAGTATGATGATGAAGTTCGTGTTGTCACACTAGGTGATTTTTCAATAGAGCTTTGTGGTGGTGTGCATGTTAATAGAACCGGAGATATCGGTTTCTTAAAAATCGTATCTGAGTCTGGTATTGCAGCAGGTGTTCGTCGTATTGAAGCAGTTACTGGTACAGGGGCTCTTGATTTTATTAATCAACAGGCTGCCTCATTAACTGATATTGCAGCGCTAGTTAAAAGTGATGTAGCTAATGCAAGCAGCAAAGTAGAGTTACTTATTAGTCGTTCTAAGCAACTTGAAAAAGAGATTGGACAACTCAAACAAGAGCTTGCTGCACAAGCTGGTTCTGACTTAGTTAACAACACCATTGAAATTAATGGCGTTAAGGTTCTCATTGCTGATTTAGGTGGTGTAGAAAGCAAAGCATTACGCGGTATGGTTGATGAACTTAAAAATAAAATGCAATCAGGCGTAATAATGTTAGCAACCGCCAATGGTCCTAAAGTCGGCTTAATTGCAGGCGTTACCAAAGATTTAGTTGGTCGAGTTAAAGCCGGTGAACTAGTTAATATGGTTGCACAACAAGTTGGTGGTAAAGGTGGCGGTCGCCCTGATATGGCGCAAGCAGGCGGTAGTCAACCTGAAAATATAACATCGGCCCTTGAAAGTGTTTCAGCATGGTTAACAGAAAAACTGAGCTAACATACACTTTGAAAAATTAAGTATTAATGAATACTTATGGTTAGAGACTAAAAAGGAAGCATTATGCTTCCTTTTTGCATTTATGGTGCAGTGAAATATCTCTTGAGTTCTGCCGATAATTGTTATCATTTCGTGATTTTCTAAATAAAACACAGAAAACGTTACAAATGATCACAGCTTTGGCTGCAAAATTAAGCTATAAAGCTATTCAATGATATGGAAATGTTGCTAAAATATGATCGTTTAATAGAGTAATAATATCTTTTGTTACTCATAATCGACGTTTCATTGAAAACTATCATCGGATATGGTGTTTTTAGTGAATAATGACTTTTTATAAAAAATTGACTATTAGTTATAGTGAATGGATTAAAAAAAGTAACTAATTCTAATATATTACTAGCTTATATATATTTATTTAGTGATCTCACTTTAAAGGATAAGGAAGAAAATATGCTTATATTAACAAGGCGCGTAGGTGAAACATTAATGATTGGTGACGAAGTCACCGTGACTGTTTTAGGCGTTAAGGGAAATCAGGTAAGAATAGGTGTTAATGCACCAAAAGAAATCTCGGTACATCGTGAAGAAATCTACATGCGTATCCAAGCCGAAAAGGGCGATAATGAAACTTCAGGTAATAAAGTCTAATTATTTAGGCTAATTTTGAAATATCTGAGAGCTGCTGTTGTATATATAGCTTTATATGACTTTGAAAAAACACCGCTAATACGGTGTTTTTTTATGCCTTGTACTTTGTTAATGATTAAAAAATGGCATAATTGTCTGAATTGTCAGCAAATAGAAATTTATACTAAATAAATACTAAAAATTGTTTGACTTATTTTTAGAATCCCTTATTATTCGCACCCATTGAAGAGGAGGCCAATTGGTCTAAGACGCTCACCTGTTAAGGGAGTATCTGGTTTGCAACCAGGTAGAGGGTTCTTGTCTAAAGTGTGTTTTAATACGCGTTAGTACTTAACAATAATGAAGTAAAAGAAAAATGGAGAGCTGGCCGAGTGGCCGAAGGCGCTCCCCTGCTAAGGGAGTAACGGCTTTAAATCCGTTCGAGAGTTCGAATCTCTCGCTCTCCGCCATTTTCTTCTTATGAAGAATAATGGTTGTGTAGAACGTAAGTTCGCTATCTTTAGACTAAGATATAAAAAATAGTTCATGAGGGCGCGTAGCTCAGCTGGATAGAGTACCTGGCTACGAACCAGGCGGTCGCAGGTTCGACTCCTGCCGCGCCCACCACTTTTCTACTTAAGTAGATATAAAAAACCTAGCTTTTGCTAGGTTTTTTTATGCCTGAAATATACTGTTTCGTTCATATTCGAGAATTAACCAATCAGAAATAAAGAACAGCTCATATTGGGCTTGAAAATATATTCCTCATAATGCATTACACAATGCCGTTGGACGGCTTTTTATTAAATAGAGATTAGCTCCGACCTTATACCTTTGCGATCGAAGTTTCGACTCTTGTCGTGCTCACCACTTTCCTACTTAGGTAGATATAAATAAGCCTAGCTTTTGCTGGGTTTTTTTATGCCTGAAATATACTGTTTTGTTTCGAGGTGTAATACCAATTTGATTAAATTTCTTCCCAACTCAGAGCTGTGTTACATGTTCAATAACAAGGAAAATTTGTTTAGATCTAGTCATTCTAAATCAAATAAATTTAACGATGTTAATGGGCATAGAACAAGCTCCCAAAGGGCGAGTATCTAATAAAAGGTAAAGGCTTACAAGCTGCGTTATTGATTTTGATAAGGACGCTGCATGGATGCAGTTTATTAGAGAGTGCAGGAGAATATTCTCCCGAGTATCCATTATCTTCAATCAATGCCTTGCCTCTAAGCCTTTTAATTCTCGTTGGGTGGGAAAGAACTTAATCAACTTGGTATTATGTACCCAACCGTATGATGGGCACATAAAATTACTGATATTACTACTGGTTTTATTACTAAGTTATTACGTAAATTACTTTAAATAAAAACCAACATGCTGATGTAGCCTAACCATCATTTCTTCTTGCTCTCCAACGATAGCTAACTTTTGAGCAAAAGTGTGTAACGCTTGCTCTATTTCATTGACGAATTTACCGTATCCATGACTGGTTTTGTCTTGTTCACTGGCCACAAAAATTAGTTGTACACTGTCTACCAACTTAGCTGAATTCCACTTACAGGTATAGCCACAGCTGGTATGTAGAGGGTTGTAGCTAAGCATTAATAATTCGCCTGACGTTACAACATTTTCATCTTCACCAGAACGAACAATAGGCACTAACCCGTTCGCAACAACCGCGCCATTATGTAAGTTTTGCTTTTTAGCTGCACCGATAAACGCATCAGCGATGAGGTTATAAAGTGGGTTGTAACGTTCTTGCGGGTTTTCATCAAGCTCTGCTAGTGCACGTACGCGACGATTAATGGGAAAATCAACGACAGCATAAGTCAAGGCTCTAGCCTGTTCAGATAAGGTCTGTTGGTCTGCCATGTATCTGTCTGCAATAGGTCTAAACTTATGCGCTTGACTCCCTTCAACACCTTTACTTTTTGCAAATAAATCGTAAGTTAAATGTTGATGATCACTGACACGAATTTGTTCTGCTGGAATAGCTGTCTCATGGGCAAAGGCTTCTAACGCTTTAGTAACCAACTGATGAAATTTAGCAGACTGGCCACGAATATCCTCTCCGTTAGCTAAGAATATTAAGGTTATTTTTTTTGCTTTATTTGCTCCATTAAAAAAAGTATTTCGACTGGTATGATACTTAGGGTTATATAAAAATAGCACCTGTTGTTTCGTCTGCGCAGTAAATTTTTCTGGACTAAAGCGTACGCGAGCAAATTTATCATTAGCGATGAACTGTGCACTTTCAAGGGCAAACTTATCATTAACAGCAAAAAACGTATTAGCAAGGTGCTGATATAGCTTCTCAAAAGGTGTTGCACTCGTGTTGTCAATTAGTGGTTGATATTGTGCTATTAATTCATCAGTTAATGGGATTTTAGCCATTAAATATTGATTTTCTCTAGCAGATGAAGGGATATAAGCTTTGTGTTGTAAGTTTTTTGTACGTGAAATAGGCATAGTCACACCCTTAAAGTTGAATGAATTGTACCCGTTGCCAATCAATATGCTTATTTCAGAGTGCTTGAGTTATATCAATTTCCACTGAAACCTCACACATTGAATGGAGACGTGTATATAAGTTTATGGGGGGATTATACGAGCCTAATCGTACTTCTATATGATGTAAATCAATAGAATAGTTAGCAAAGTGTTAAAAGTTGTAATTGGTTGTTTATTGGTCATATTTAAAGGAGTCTGTCTGCTTTTAAGCTTGTGTTTATACGTATTTTAAAGCATGGTTATAACAATCAATATTGCGATAAGGTCGATATCCTATGAAAAAATTAAAAAATGAAGCTGAATTACTCAAAAAAGCATTAACTATTGGTGAAAAGTATGCAGTTAACCGAGGTTATAATAGTTTTGCAGCAACTAACTCAGCCAAAGATAAAATAGAAAGTCTTTATCGCTTATTAGTCAATGACAAGCTTATTCAACCGTTAGCAGTTGATAATGAAGATCAGCCAAATATGAAGCATAAACTCGCACTTTGGATAGCTAAACAGCTTCCAGAAGGGCATGAATTACTGAAGTAAGGCTATTTTTTCTGCAATTGTAGAAGCAAAATGCCATGAGAATTTGCTTCTATACCCGTTATCAATCAAGATGCAGGTTTCAGAGTGCTTGAGCAATTTCAATTCAAGGCGCTGTGATGAAATAATGGTTGTTCCATTATAAG
>CAJXRC010000010.1 GCA_913058405.1 uncultured Colwellia sp.
CACTATCCTCTTCGTCGGCAGCGTCAGATGTGTATAAGAGACAGGAGTTCAGGTTACTTAGAAAGCAGCTTTTAAATCATCAACTATTACTGACTTAGTTAAGTTTTTACTAAAATGAAAGAATCTTAAAAAATCAATATAAATGTATTTTTAAGATTAAAATTAATAAAAATTATTGAGGTTTAATATGTCATTTCAGTTTTCTGTAGCTTTCAAAACACTTGCTGGATTTGTTTTATTAGCCTTTGTTATTGTTATTGTCGGTGTTGGTGGACTTAACAGTATTAATGAATTAAATCAACAGGTTCAAAAAATAACCGATAGCGATATGCCCGAGCTGTCTTTACGTTTTAATCAAAGTTTAAGTATCTCTCAAGCAAATGAAGCACTTCTAATTTATCTACAAGCAGATGAAGTGGAGCAAATGAAGAGTCAGGTAGAGATATTTGAAGATAAGTTCTCTCTTTTTGAGAAAATGATTACTGAATCGAACGCTTTAGTTGAAACGGTTCAAACAAAGGCCATTATTGAAAAAGTAAAAATATCCTCTAACATTTACTATAAACATGCAAAGAAAGTGATATCAAATCACAAGGAAGAGCTTGTTTTTAATTATCAAATAACAGAGCAGTTACAAAAACTGCAGGGCAAACTTGAAACGATCAATAAATTTAGTCAAACAATAAGTCCATTAATCAGTAATAATCCTCCAGCTATTCAGGCATTACGGAAATTGATAACGTCTACCAATCAGATAAGACTTGCATTTCGGCAGTATCAGCTAGATGGTGATATTGTACGTTTAGAAAGTCAAGGCCATAGATTGAACGGCCAAATTAAAACCGAATTCAAAGAGTTTGAAAACTTAGAAAAGAAAGCCAAATTTTTAAAACAACATATTGACGGATTACTTGTATTACTAGATCCCAACAAAGGGTTGTTATTTAGCTATGCAACATCTTATCAATTGGAAAAAGACTTAAATATACAAATTATTGGTGCCAAAGAACAATTGGCAATAGCCCAACGTAATTCCCAAACGCTCGTGGACCAAGCCATCATTACGGCTCAGACAAGTCGTGAAGAAAGTAATCAAGTATTCACTACAACACGGACATTAATTTTAGTGCTGATATGTATTTCATTAATTGTTGCAGCAGTGACTGGTTATACCATATATCATACTATTCAAAGGCCATTGAAGCGTATTAGTAAGTTGCTTAATGATTTTGGAAAAGGAGATATGTCGGTAGTATTTGACGTTCATAACAATGATGAATTTGGTTTGCTGGGTAAAGATCTCAATAAATTAGTTAAAAGTTTGCATGATTTGTTACAACAGGTTGTAAATAAATCGACAGAACTAGAAGAAACCGCACACACTAATAGCAATATAAGTCATGAGACCACGTCTGCTATGCGTCAACAAAGTGAAAAGTTAGCAGCAACTTCTCAATCAGCGGAACTATTAAAATTGAGTGTTGAAAAGGTTTCTGAACAAGTTAGCTCAACTTTGCAAGCAGTAACGCACTGCCATTCGTTGACCGTTCAAGCAGACAAAGATGTGAGCCAAACCAGTGATAGCATAATCATTCAAGCGAAAGAGATAGCTAGCGTAGTTGAGGAATCTCAACAATTAGAAGCAAACAGTAAACAAATAGATGTGATTCTAGTTACTATTAACGCAATAGCCGAACAAACTAATTTATTGGCCTTAAATGCAGCCATAGAAGCAGCACGAGCAGGGGAACACGGCCGAGGGTTTGCTGTGGTGGCTGATGAAGTACGTGCACTGGCGAGTCGTACTCAGAACTCCACCGCTGAAATTCAAGAAACAGTTGAAATGATGAAAAGACAGATAGCCAATGTTTATCGTTCATTACAATCTACCCACACTAAAGTAAGTAATTGTGTAGAGATGGCCAATGCCTCAGGGAAATCACTTAAGTCATTACAAGAGTCCATGACAACAATACATCAAATGAGTACAGACATTGATGCTATTACTGAAGAACAATCAGAAACCGTCCTAGAAGTGAATCAACATATTGATGAGATAAATCAAGCCGCCGAACGTACGGCAATTGGTGCTAAAGAGGCGACACTTAGTAGTGATAAATTATTGGAAATATCACGAGTTCAACATAGTTTGACTAAGCATTTCATTTTTTAACTCTGTAACTGATGTAGTAAGGCAACACTTGAATTTATTATCTTTATTGAGTGTTAAATTACAGTAACTATTTTAGGATGAGCGGCGAACTATGTAAGTCATTTTGAGGTTACTCCGATAAAGAAGCTAACTGTGGTTTTCTGATCTTTCCCCGATTAAATATTATTGATGCAATTAGGCTAGGTCATCTATCAGAAACGCTCACAGCACAATATAAAACGGTCAATAGCGATTCAATCATGGATTTTTTGAGCAAATCAAAGCGTTTTATGCAGATAAGGACAAAATTAACTTAGTCTTGGATGGTGCGAGATATCATCGCTCTCAAGACGTTAAAGATAAAGCGGAATATTGGGTATTACGCTTCATTATCTACCGCCTTACAACCACTTTTCCACAATAAAGGAACTCAAGCGAAATATAGATAAGTTTTTTGCTGTTATTTTGTCAAATGTTGGTGCTAATTGGGATGGTAGGATCAATGACAACTTTCATCTGTTCAACTAAGTACCTCCAGGTTAATTGGGTATATACCCAAATTTTATAAGGATGTAAATCCTGCAAAGACGAATAAATTAACCCACTTCAGAGCAGGTTAGGATTTGTGCATTTTGTTCAAGGGTTTTCTTATCTAAACTATACAGGGTGTCTAGAATATGTGTGTGTAAGCTACCTGGGCCTTGCGATTTTTTAACCGCGAGTTCTCCGGCAATGGAATATGCCAGTAATGCTTGTACTGTCGCCTCAAACGGGTGGGGATTAACGGCAATAAAAGCGGCAACTAAAGCCGTTGCAGCACACCCCATCGCTGTAACGCGAGTTTGCATCGAATGTCCGTTAGCAATCATCAACGCTTGATTACCATCTGTAATAATATCGGACTCTCCTGTCTGGGCAACAATAGCGCCTGTCTGTTGTGCTAACAGCCAGGGGGCATCGGGCGTATTTTGCCCAACTAGTGCTTTAATTTCAGCAGCATTACCACGAATAACTGTTGGGTTATATTCAAGTAATGTACGAGCATATTGACAACGGGTTTTTGAAATATGCACCGAAACAGGATCAAACACCCATGGATGATGATAATACAGTGCAGTTTCAATAGTGGGTTCAATCACGGTTTTTCGAGCAATATCGAGCGTACCGATATTGACACTGAGGCTATCACATTTAGCGACAAACTCTTGAATTTCGCCTTTCCCTAACGTCAAAGAAACACGCGCCCCGACAGCCAACAACACATCAGAACTGAAATCCATAGCGACGCTATTGGTAATACACTGAACACGTGGCTGGTTATGTGCTATAGCTTCTAGCATAGCCGCACACGAATTAGCATAATCAATATTACAAGCAGATTTAATATCAAATGTAATGGACATCATTTTACTCCTAAAAACTCAATCAACCTTGGATCAGCTGAGCTCTAAAATTTCAACTTGAGGTAAAACAGGTATAGACCCATCAAACTCACATTTTGAGATAACACGGGGTTTTAGCTTAACTCACGCTGTAAACGCTTACGTTCGTCATCCGTATATTGCACATAACCCACCGGGATATGGTCATTAATTGCATCACGAATACGCTGAGCATCTTCAGCAGAAAAACCACCACACAGTTCAATTAACTGAATACCTTTAGTAATCATTTCCTGAGCAACCAACTCAGCCTGAGCGACATCTTGAACGCCAGAAATAGACATATCAAAGTTTTCGCTTGCCAGACGAGAGTGATGCTTAAACATTTCTAGGTCAGCACTTTTTACAATAAAACCATATCTCTGTAATGCCATAATTAGCTCCCACTATTGAGTTGTTATTACTTTTATGAATCATATTAAAAACTGATTAGCATTACTAAATTAGAACCAAAAGACTTTCTAATGTAGTTCCAATGCTGTTTCTAAAGCTTGCAGATGGTGCCTATCCTTAACATTTCTAGGCATGTTGTTTTAAATAAGGTCAATGTTTGATTTCAAGATGAAGCTAGGTATGGGCAACAAAGTACAACAATAAGAGTGTGAGATACAAAAGGAACAAGAGCACGGGTAGTTTTACCAAGTCCATAAAGTTATTTCCCACTCAGCCAGAATTAAAAGGCTTAGAAGCAAGGCATTGATTGAAGAGAACAGTTGTTCTATTGTCAAAATCAATAACGATGTATGTAAGCCTTGTAAATTCGCCTTTGGGAGCTTGTCAGAAAAGCAATAACTGCACAATTTTGTTAGATATAGAATGACTATACCCGTTACTATTCAAAGAGCAGTATTTCAGTGGGAATTAAAATGACTTTAGGCAAGGCAAATAATTTAAGCATAGTTATTCTATGGTTTGATTATTTAACGCCGTATAAAGTGATTTAAAACCCATCGAAGCAGCGCTTGAGCAACATCACTTTATCATTGCTGTTCCTTTAGCCATAGTGAAGCCATGGTTGAACATATGACTCCCACACCAAAAGAACGATGACTGGTCGCAATGCAGTTGTCATTATGGATGGTGCAGACTGTCATCAAAAACACACAACAGCGGTGCTTGATAATGTATCAAACATTAAGCCTCCACTTTATTCACCAGAGTTGAATAAAGTGGAGCAAGTGTGGTAATGGACGAGGCAAAACGAGTTAACTAATAACTGTTTAATGGTTTAATGGTTTAATGGTTAGGATGATATTGTTGAGCAATGCAGCCGTATTTGGAATAATTTTAGAGGGATAAATTAAGAGTTAAAAATTTATGGATTAAGGATTGGACTGAACTGTTCAATTAATTAATGTAATTGGGGTCTGTTGATCTTTGTGTTAAGTAACCTGAACGCTGGATAAGCAGCACTTGCTCAACATTCCTCTTTATCCAATTATCAGCGTTAAAGCGTCGATAAATAGCCAGCTATTCATAAACGTTTTGCCTTAATAATTGAATAAAAAGAAACATTGATAAAGCTTATAGCTACTTTAATTGCATTACTTCTTATACGTAACAATCTAAGTTTTTGATTTTACTTAAACATCAAGCACTCATTATCCAGAGTTCAGGTTAATTACAATCACGAAGTTACTTTTTGAAATAAAAAAGCAGAATAACGGTTAAGTTATTCTGCTTATTCAATGGATATACTTTATTAGCCCTTACTAGAGCTATGTTTGTTGGTAAGCTTTAGTATTAATCTGAATCAAGTACCTTTTTAAGTATTTTACCTTGAGCTCCTGAAGGCGCTTTAATACCAAGAACTGCCGATAGCGTTACGGCAATGTCGGTAGTACTCACACGGTCATAAACTTTATCGTCATCAATAGTAAAGCCTGCAAAAATTAGCGGTACAAAAGTATCATAGCCCCAAGGTGAACCATGAGTTGCAGCCACAGTTAACCCTTCCATATCGGCAACAAAACGATGAGCTTCAAGTACAACATATACATCACCAGAGCGATTCTGGCTGTGATTATTAACGACTAATGTATGTAAGTAATCTTGTGGGGTATTACCCGATTCGATATCTGAGCTAGTTACTGCAAGCGCAACACCATCAAATTTTGAAACTTCCATAGCAACAGCTTTTTGAACTTGTTCAAGGGATAATTTACGTTCAGCAATTAAGTCTCGGTCAAGGTATATGTAAGGATGAAAGTAACTTTTAATAAGCGCAGTATCAAAACCAAACTGCTTCTTAAGGGCTTTCATACTTGGCGCTTTGTCCCATTCTTTTGGAGCAACCACATCAGTTTTCATACCTAATGACGATAAATAAGCCGGTACTTCAGCGGCACCGTGATCGGCAGATAACACAATAAGGGTATTTTCTAATCCTACTTTTTTATCAATAAAGGTAATTAGCTTGGCTAACGTACGGTCTAATCTCAGCATATTATCTTCAGCTTCTAAACTTGAAGGTCCAAAAATATGGCTAACATAATCTGTTGATGAGAAACTTACTGATAAATAGTCAGTAATATCGTCCTGCCCCAGTTGTTCGTTATTAACCACGGCTTTAGCAAAATCTAACGTTAGCTCATCTCCTGCAGGGCTTAAGGTTAGAAAAGTATTAAAATAGGCATTTGTCATATCGCCGTATTGATGCGGAAAAGTTCGGCCAAAACCTGGGAATTTAGTTTCCCAGGCTTGATCATCTTGTTTTGCAAAAACGTACTTAGCTTGAGGTTGGCTTAGCTGCCATGGCTTTTGATGGTATTTTTTAGTGGGCTTTGCGGCATTCCAATTTGATACCCACTCAGGGTATTTATCATAATAATATTCACTGGTAACAAACTCCCCTGATTTTTTTGAAAACCAAAAAGCTTTGCCCATATGACCAGCCATAGAAATGGCGCCTCGGTCTTTTACTGAGACACCAAAAACTTTAGCTTTACCGTTAGAAGCAATGTTTAATTCATCACTGAATGTAGACACTTGGATATTATTGGGAGAACGGCCAGAAGACTTTGCAGTGCGCTGCGTGGGATCAATTTCTGTTTTTTGATTCACTCCCGCATCTGCTGATAACAAAGGGTAATTCGCATCTTCAACGTTATAGACTAAACGTTGCAACTTATCATCAAACCACACATTACCTATCATGCCATGAACAGCTGGCAAAGCACCTGTAGCAAGCGTCGCATGCCCAACGATTGTTTCAGTGTTAGCATGATTATGATGTGCATCCTTATACACCAATCCCTCATTTAACAGGTATCTAAAACCACCTTTACCCATTTTGTCTAAATAGGCAGTTGGCATATCTCCGCGTAATTGATCAACGGTAATTTGTAAGATGAGTTTTGGCTTATCCGCTTGCGCTAATGCAACGTTACTGCTTAAAAGCGCTGTTGTGGATAATACTAATCCAAGGTAACTTTTGTTTTTTGTTTTCACTGTCATCATTTTTAATAATCCTTTATTACCTGTTAGTTAACAATTTAAAAAATATGAGAATACTAATATACCCGGTTAAATACAGTTAAATAGTTACAAACTTACTTTACCAAGCTCTACCCGAATAGAAAGAGACGTCATCATTAGTTTTTTGGGCAATGATATGCATATTAAAATGTGCATCATCAGAGCAAAATAATTTTTAATAAATTATCATGTTACCTTGTTGAATAATATGCACTTTCCGTAAGATACTAAATTAACCAAAGTAACGGGATATGCATTGTTATATTTCAAGAAGCTTACACTATGGGGTATTCACAACAAATTATCTGCACGATTTAACACATAACAATTAACCCACTAATTTTTCTGATGAGTTTTACTCGTTAAGTTTCTTAAGGGTTGCAGAAGGTAGTTCTTTAAAAAGTTGACGGTATTCACGTGCAAATCGACCTAACTCGATAAACCCCCAATTAAGTGCTACGTCAACAACTTTGTTTTTATCACTCCGATTTATTAACAAGTCACGCCTGACCCCATTTAAGCGCAACAACCTTAAATAACGTATAGGTGTTACCCCTAAGTACTCTTTAAAGCCATATTGTAGATTTCGTTCACTTAGTTTGGCAATTTTACAAAGCTCAGGAATTGTTGGAACACTTTCTCCATAACTGTGCAAATAGTCCATGACTTGACGCACGCCTTCACAACGCTTCGATTGGTTTACTCGCTTTTCAGTACAAGGAGTTGTTACTTTAAGCGCGTTAAATGCCAGTCTTAAAATTGTATCATTTATCATGCGTAATGAATTTTCGGTTTTTATAACTTCAGGTTTCGCTTGTATGACATTAATAATATTATTTACTCCCCTCGCAAATTGAGCTAATGCAAGAGGCTCTGTCAGGCAGGCTTTACTAATTAGCCAGTAATTTGGGATTTCTTCGCCTGTGAGCAGGTGAATATCATGGGCAAATGTCTCTCTATCAAAAACGGCGGAGATCACGCTTAAATGGTTTTTAAAAGTGACATCCCAATCCCCGCCCGTCGCTTGAATAATAGAGTTTTGTTCAATATGTTTACCACAAAAATTTGAATCATCTCTATTCGAAAGTAATGCCGCGAAAGGCACAAAGTTACTCGCGGGCGTCGCTTCTATTAATGCGCCTACATTAAGGTTCTCCCGGAAAACTTGTAACTTGCCTAAATTTATCTCCAGATAGTCTCCTTGTAATTGCCCTGAATATAACTGGGTGTAACGGCGGTTCTTATTCTCTTGAAATAGGGCGAGCTCATCAATATCAGAGGTCGATACTCCCCTTATTTTATGATGATTGTGATTTTTACCTTGAAGGTTCATTAGTGATGCAAAGTCCTTTTCTCGATACCATCCCGTTGATATAACAAAGCAACTATAACAATATCCTTTCGGAAATTGCATACTTAAATGTTTGATGAATCAATATAATCGAATAATAACAACCACGACATTGCATAATTTAAATGAGTGTCCAATTCAATTAGCACTAATATTTGTATCGTTGAGGTTTAATCTCAGTCGACAAATGAAGAGCTCTATACTACAAAATAATTTGACTAGGTTAATTCTGAGGCTAAAGTTGAGATTGTACTTAGCAAACTTATAACGGATAAATGATATAGCGTTATTGAACTTTTCAATCTCATAATTCAAATTTTATCGTAAATAAAGGAAATACTATGGAAATGAATACCAGGCTTAAGAAAATCGCATTAGGAATAGGTTTACTTGCTATTGCCACCAGCGCAGCAGCAACAACTAATAAGGCAAAACCTAATGTATTAGCTATCTGGGGTGATGATATTGGCTATTACAATATCAGTGCTTATAACCAAGGTATGATGGGCTATCAAACACCTAACATCGACCGTATTGCTGATGAAGGTGCTTTATTTACTCATCACTATGCCCAACAAAGTTGTACTGCTGGTCGCGCTTCATTCATTTTAGGTCAAGAACCTTTTAGAACCGGCTTATTAACCATAGGTATGCCTGGTTCAACACATGGTATTCCGGATTGGACACCAACCATTGCGGACTTGTTAAAAGAACAAGGTTATATGACAGCGCAATTTGGTAAAAATCATTTGGGTGATCAAGACAAACATTTACCGACTAATCATGGTTTTGATGAGTTTTTTGGTAATCTTTATCATTTAAATGCTGAAGAAGAGCCTGAAACCTACTATTACCCTAAAGATAAAGCCTTCCATAAAAAATATGGCCCACGTGGTGTTATCCATTCATTTGCCGATGGTAAAATTGAAAACACGGGTTCAATGACACGTAAACGTATGGAAACTGCGGATGAAGAATTCATAGCAGGTACTCTGAAATTTATTGATAAAGCGCACAAAGCGAAAAAGCCATTCTTTATCTGGCATAGTTCAACCCGTATGCACGTATGGACTCGTTTACAAGAAAAATACCGTGGTAAATCAGGTGTAGGATTAACTGCCGATGGTATGCTTGAGCATGATGATCATGTTGGTATATTGCTTGATAAATTAGATGATTTAAAAATAGCAGATAACACCATTGTTATTTATTCAACAGATAACGGCGCAGAGAAGTTTACTTGGCCTGATGGTGGTACATCACCATTTGCCGGAGAAAAAGGGACTACTCGTGAAGGTGGTATGCGTGTACCTCAGCTAGTTCGCTGGCCTGGTACCATTAAAGCAGGCAGTAAATTCAATAACATGATGTCTCATGAAGATTGGATGCCAACCCTCTTAGCCGCAGCAGGTGAGCCAAACATAGTTAGCAAGCTAAAAAAAGGTTACAAAGCTAACGGTAAAAAATGGAAAATTCACCCTGATGGCCATAACTTCAAACCTTTCTTTGAAGGTAAAGAAAAAAATTCACCTAGACTAAGTAAATTATACTTCAGTGCTGCTGGTGATTTAAACGCTGTTCGCTGGAATGAATGGAAAATTTCTTTTGCTGTTGAAGAAGGCGCTATCAATACGGCTTATCGTAGAACACCTGCATGGCCAGTAATTACCAATTTACATGCTGACCCATTTGAAACAGCTTCAACAGAATCTGCGATGTATGTGCGTTGGTATGCCGACAATATGTGGTTATTTGTTCCTATTCAGCAACAAGTATCTGCATTTATGTCAACTATTGACGGTTACCCTTTCCAAGCTGGTTCTAGTTTAAGTGCTAGCGATATTGGTTATAAGAGTATCAGAACGCAAAAAGCTTTAAAGCAACTGCAACAACTAAGTCCTAACCGATAAGTTTTTGCATTAAAAATATCTTAAAAGGGTAATAAAGTTCATTCTCATTGAACTTTTTATTACCCTTTTTCGTATTTCAATAATGCTAGATTTATCAAGTAAATAATGTAATATCGTTAATGATAATAATTATCATATTGTTAAGTTTATGCATCAAACAATATACTCATCCATAGTGATAAGGAAAACCCATGGTAACTAAAAACAAGTTGAAAAAGCTGGTTTTAGGTTTAAGTTTAATTGCTGCATCCAGTGCAGCAATAGCAACAACCGACACCGCAAAACCTAATATTCTGGCAATCTGGGGCGATGATATCGGTCCATTTAACATCAGCGCTTATAACCGCGGCATTATGGGTTATAAAACCCCTAATATTGATCGGATTGCTAATGAAGGGATTATCTTCACTGATTCATACGGCGACCAAAGTTGTACCGCAGGTCGCGCTGGCTTCATTACTGGTCAACATCCAATTCGAACTGGCTTGACTAAAGTTGGGCTACCGGGTGCTAAAGAAGGATTAAATAAAAAAGATCCTACCATTGCTGAGTTATTGAAACCTCTTGGTTATATGACTGGCCAATTTGGTAAAAACCACTTGGGTGATCAAGATGAACATTTACCGACTAACCATGGTTTTGATGAGTTTTTTGGTAACCTTTACCACTTGAATGCTGAGGACGAGCCAGAGCATCCTGATTATCCTAAAGATCCTGCCTTTAAAAAACGTTTCGGACCTCGTGGTGCTATCCATTCATTTGCCGACGGTAAAATCACTGATACCGGTCCTGTCACTAAAAAGCGTATGGAAACTGTAGATGAAGAGTTTTTAGGGGCGGCTCTAAAATTTATTGATAAAGCTCATGCGGCTAAAAAACCTTTCTTTGTTTGGTTTAACTCAACTCGCATGCATGTATGGACACGGTTAAAACCTGAGTCTGAGGGTGTAACTGGCCAAGGTTTGTATGCTGACGGTATGGTTGAACATGATGGCCATGTAGGTCAATTGCTCGACAAAATTGATAAACTGGGCATTGCTGATAACACTATAATTATGTATACCACTGATAATGGTGCAGAATTAGCACTTTGGCCTGATGGTGGTTACACACCATTTAGAGGCGAGAAAAACACTAACTGGGAAGGCGGTTACCGTGTTCCTATGATGGTGAAGTGGCCAGGTAAAATTAAGCCTAACCAAGTATCTAATGAAATGATTTCACTAATTGATTGGATGCCGACTATTTTAGCTGCTGCTGGCGATAGTAAAATCAAAAGTAAGCTTAAAAAAGGTACCAACATTGGTAGTACTAAATTTAAAGTGCACCTTGATGGTTATAACTTTTTACCGCACTTCTTAGATACGTCTAAACCAGGTCCACGTAAAGAGTTTATTTACTCTTCTGATACTGGTGACATTGTTGCAATTCGCGATGGTGATTACAAAATGGTATTTAAAGAACAACGTGCACACGGTCTAAAAGTATGGCAAGACCCTTGGGTTTCTCTTCGAGCTCCTAAAATATTTAACTTAAGAATGGACCCATATGAACGTATGGACCACGATTCAGCTGCTTATGGCACTTGGTGGGCTGAGCATATGTTCTTAATGGCGCCTTCAATGGTGAAGGTAGGTCAATTTAAGGCAACCTTTAAGGAATTTCCTCAGCGTCAAAAACCAGGAAGTTTCGTACCTTAAGCTAAGTACTTACTGAGTATTGCTTTAGTAAATAATATGATCGCTATCTGCTTTTGATAGCGATCACTCTTACTTTTCAATCACTAACCATTACAATTAGTTTTATTACCTTATCACTGTTAATTAATAATCATAAGCTAATAGAATTTATCTACAGTTTACTAGGGTCTGTTGATCTTTCATTTTAGTCTCTGCTATAGGCTAATTTTTAAGTTAACAAGGCGAAAAGAGTGCTATGTAGTTACTCTACTTTAATGATTTTCAACGCTGTTAGGTTGAAAATTAGCCATAGCCCTTTGGGTTGCCTTGATAAAGCGTCACTCTTTGTTGCTTCATTCGCATTTGGGACAACCAATATATTGAATGAAGCGCCTGGATTGTCACCTTTTTCAAGTGCAACAGAGTTACAAACTGTAAAGGTCAGAAAGCCCTAAATAATTTTCTTTTAATAAGTATTTCATAAACAATTACAATAAGAATCCACACTGTTATGTATAAAACCTTTCGACTTTATCCCTCTTCATTGCAAACAATAGTAAATCTGACACTTGCCGTAAGCTTTTTATCTATCAGTCTTAACAGTTTTGCAAAAACAGAAGATGCATTAGTACAATCTTCAACAACTCAAGTAGAAAGCACAACAAAAATAAATGAACGGATATTTAGCTTACCAAAAGCAATGCATGATGAATTAATGAAGAATATGATTCTCGTTGAAGCTGGTAGCTTTACTATGGGATCTGACTCTTCATTAGCAAGAAAAAGAGAGCAACCAGCCCATCAAGTTAGTCTTGATAGTTTTTATATTAGCCGATATGAATTAACACAAGATATTTTTGAACAAATAATGGGTTGGAATAATAGCTACTTTGCCTGTGATAAATGCGCAGTAAACAATATCAGTTGGTTTAACATGCAGCTTTTTATCGAACGATTGAACAAGGCAACGGGAAAAGAGTTTAGTCTTCCTACTGAAGCACAATGGGCCTTCGCAGCCAAAGGGGGCAATAAATCGAAAGGTTATCAATACAGTGGTTCGAATGATATTGGTGATATTGCTTGGTTTGCCGACAATGCCAATAATAAAAGCCACCCTGTAGGGCTTAAAAAACCAAATGAACTAGGCTTATACGATATGACAGGTAACTTGTGGGAATTTTGCCTCGACGATATGAGCCGAAAGGCCTATAGCAGAACACAGAGCCACAATCCTTTTCAAGGAGATAAAAAAAATCTAGAACGAAAAGCAATGAAAGTTATTCGTGGTGGTGGCTATGAATTTTCTGCCACTGAAAATCTAGTATTTATGCGAGATGGCGCAACTAATAATGTCCGTATGGCTGATATTGGCTTCAGATTAGCATTGAGTAAGAAATAAATGTATTCACTTTTCCCCAAAAAAGACAAAATCTATAAAATGAAATTAGTTTCTAAATTCAGCACACTTTTATTATTACTAACCCTAAATATATCGACTAGTGCAGTTGTTATGGCTACTGATTTTGTTGGCTCAAAAACCTGTGTAAATTGTCACGAACAAGCTTATCAATATTGGCAAGGTTCACATCATGACATGTCGATGAAACACGCAACAAAAGAAAGCGTATTAGGCGATTTCAATAACGCTACATTGGCTGTAGATGACAACAAATTAAACTCAGAAACAAAAGTACAAAGCACCTTCTTTAAAAAAGCCAATCAATATTGGGTCAATATCAAAGGCAGTGATGGTAAGTTTCATGACTATCAAATTAAATATACTTTTGGCTATACACCACTACAGCAATATATGGTTGAGTTTGATGATGGCAGAGTACAACTCATCCCTTTTGCCTGGGACTCTCGTGCTGAAAAAGAAGGCGGTCAACGTTGGTTTAACCTCTACCCTGATATGACAACAAAACATCAAGAATTCTTTTGGACAAACACAGGACAAAATTGGAATTACATGTGTGCCGATTGTCATTCCACTAATGTTGATAAAAACTTTGATGTCTCCACCAATACTTACAACACAACGTTTAGTGAAATAAATGTCGCATGTGAAAGTTGTCACGGTGCGGCCAGTGATCATTTAACTTGGGCACAACAGCAAGACGGATTATCTAAAAACGATAAAAGTATAAAACCTAATGATGGCGATATTGGTTTTACACGTGACCTATCAAAATCAGTAAAGCAGTGGCAAGCAAACACAGATAAAAACAAAAAAACGTTACAGCCAAAAAGTATTGAACATAGTCAACAAGTCTTGGTTTGTGCACAATGCCATAGCAGGCGAACTCAAATAAGTGATAATGACTTTGTCAAAGGTAATGCCTTTGGCGAACGCTATTTACTTGATTTAGTTTCTAGTACTAACTATCACCCTGACGGCCAAGTTTACAACGAAGATTTTGTATATGGCTCATTCTTACAATCGAAAATGTACAAAAAAGGTGTTGTTTGCAGCAATTGTCATAATCCTCATACAGCTGAGTTAAAACTTCCCATTGAAACGCTTTGTTTGCAGTGTCATCAAGCTGATAACTATGCTTCAACAAAACATCATAAACATCCAGAAAACTCAAGCGGTGCGCAATGTGTTAACTGTCACATGCCTGAAACCACTTATATGGAAATAGATGCTAGACGTGATCATGGTTTTCATATTCCAACACCCAACTTAGCGAAAAAACTTGGAACGCCAGATACTTGTTTAACATGCCATGAAGATAAAAACAGTCAATGGAGTGCGAGTAAAGTTAACGATTGGTATCCTAACTCGCAGGTTAAAGATGAAAAAGATTTCGTACCTGTTTTTGCAGCCATCAACTTAGCATTAAATGAACAACAACTTCAGGGCGTTTCTGCCGAATTATCTCGCATTTCTCAAACTATTTCTTATGCTGGTATTATTCGCGCATCCGCATTAACCAAAATGGCGAGTGTTTCAAATACTAATACCATTATTGCCATTGCCAGAGCAGCAAAAAGTGCTGATGAAAATATACGTTTAGGTGCAATTGAAGGTGCGCAGAGTATGCAAGCGGCTGAGAAATGGCGAGTATTATCCCCTTTATTGAATGATAAAGTATTAGCTGTACGCATTAATGCTGCTTTTGCTTTAACCAGCTTATGGCAAAACCTATCGCAGTCACAACAAGCTCAATTAACACCTGCGCTTAATGAGTATATTGAAAGTCAGCGTTTTAATGCAGATCGTAGTTTTGCGCATTCAAACATGGGGATTATTGCCGCTTACCAAGGAAATACAGAACAGGCAATAAAAGCGTTTAAGCAAGGTATATCAATTGAGCAAAGCTTCGCTCAAACTTACCTGAATTTAAGTCAAGTCTATTATCAGCGTGGTGAAAACCAACAAAGTATTAGCACATTGCAACAAGGCAAAAAAGCGAACCCAGATAATGCAAGCCTCTCGTATAACCTTGGTCTTGCCTTCATACGGACAAAAGATAAAATCAATGCTGCTAAAGAATTAGCCATAGCTACGCAGCTGGCGCCTCAAAATAGTCATTATTTTTATGTCTATGGTTTAAGCCTTGAGCAAGTTAAGCCAAGTGCCGCTTATGAAGCACTTTATCAAGCTTTTCAACTCAGCAATAATCCGCAGCACCTATATGCTCTTTGTGAAATGAAAATTCGTCACAAAAACCCATTGGCACAACAATGCTTAACTCAATTACAACCCATAGTACCACCAGCAGTGATGCAAAGGCTTACTCAACAACTAAGTAATAATTAATCGCTAAGCACTAACTAGTCGATAACTAAGTAGTCGATAACTAAGTAGTCGATAATTAAGTAATAATTTAACGGATAGAAAGGGATAGTCTAATGACAGAAAACACGCAAGTACCATCGAACGCTTTAGCACAGTTGTCATTGCTAAAAGCACAAATTGAACAATCAGTTATTGGTCAATCACATGTTGTTGACTCATTACTTATCGCTTTATTAACTAATGGTAATATCTTACTTGAAGGTCTGCCCGGTACCGCTAAAACGCGTTCAATCAAAACATTAGCGCGTTCTCTCGCCGTAGATCTTGGACGCGTTCAATTTACGCCTGATTTATTACCTTCAGATGTAACGGGTACCGAGGTTTATCAAGAAGTTAACGGTAAACCTGTCTTAACTTTTCAACAAGGTCCTATTTTTAATAATTTGCTTCTTGCAGATGAAATCAATCGTTCTCCAGCAAAAGTACAAGCGGCATTGTTAGAGGCTATGGAAGAAAGACAAATCACCGTAGCAGGTAAAACATATAAGCTGCCTGAGTTATTTATGGTATTGGCGACACAAAACCCCATCGAGCAAGAAGGCACCTACCCTTTGCCTGAAGCACAGATGGATAGGTTTATCATGAAAATCAATCTTGATTATCCCGATGATGCCGCAGAAGCAGAAATAATTAAGTTAGTACGCAGCGAGGAAAAACACGTACAGGAAGTAGAACACATTAATCCTGAGCATATATTCACTGCACGTGACGAAATTCATAACATTCATTGTAGCCAAGCTATCATTGATTATATTGTTGCTATTGTCATGGCGACAAGAAAGCCCGAACGCTATCAAGATTCTACTTTAGAAGAATGGCTGACCGTTGGTTCAAGCCCAAGAGCCAGTATCGCAATTGATAAATGTGCTCGTGCTCAAGCGTGGTTAAAAGGTAAAGACTTCGTTGACCCTGAAGATGTTCGCTCAGTTGTTCACTCTGTATTACGCCACCGACTAGTATTAAGTTATGACGCATTAGCTGACGGCATTACAGCAGATGATGTCATTGATGAAATACTTAAACAGGTGGCAGTTGCCTAAGGCGTTCCTATGAGCACCAGCAGTCTTCTTAATAAAACTAACGCTAATGCTAGAAAAAAGCATACCGGTGATTCTAAAGATACCACTAAAGATACGTCAGCGATTTATGCTGATTTAAATGAGTTGCGCCGACTTAAGTATTTAGCGAAAGGTTTTTCATTTACCCCCAATCAGCCAGCAAATAGCGCTTTAAGTGGTAAAAATGTCTCTAAACTTCGAGGGCGCGGACTTAATTTTGAAGAGTTACGTCACTATAGACCTGGCGATGATATTCGTTCTATGGATTGGAAAGTGACACAAAGAACTGGCAAGCCGCATATTAAAGTGTTTACTGAAGAGCGCGAACGGAATGTCTTTTTAGCAATCGATCAACGTATGACGATGTTCTTTGGCAGTTCAAATAAAATGAAATCAGTGATTGCCGCAGAGCTCGCTGCGCTTATCGCTTGGCAAATAAGTGATAGTGGCGATCGCATTGGTGCTGTTATTTATAACGATCAGCAAACAAAAGTCATTCCTGCCAAACGTGGCAAACAACATGTGGTAAACCTACTATCAGAGGTATTAAAGAAAAACCACGAATTATCACTTGAAAATAGTGCTCAACTACAAAATGATGATAGTGATTCTTATAACAAGATGTTAGCAACGTTGAATAAAGTCTCCAGTCATAATGGTTTGATTATCTTGATCGGTGACGGTCATGGTTTTAACGACAAAAGTACCGATTTCATTAAACAATTGCGACAGCATAATGAAGTCATTGCTTGCCATATCTTTGACCCGTTAGAATTAAAATTACCAAAGATGTCACAAATGATTGTCAGTGACGGTGTACAACAAATTCAATTTTCTTCTGAAAAGAAAAATTTCCAAAAAAACTATGAAGCTGAAATTGCCCGACAGTTAGAGAGCTATGTCAAAGCAGCGAAAAAATATCGTATTCCATTAATTGAGATAGACACCATATCGCCGGTTGAACAACAATTACGTAAAGCCCTTGGTCACAGCACAGGTAGTAAAGGTGGAACTAAAATATGAGTTTTGAAAAACCATGGGGTAACTACCTCCTTGAAGCAATTGTAGAAACTACCGCTCCGCAAAATATTAGTTTTTGGCCTCAAACGATCGCTTGGCAGTTAATATTTATTTTACTTACCATAATTATTATCAAAAAAATCTATCAAACATGGCAAGATTATCAAGCGAATGCTTATCGTCGTGAAGCCCTTGCTTGGCTGGCACAGTGTTCATTAAGTAGTGAAGACGATATTAGACAATTACCCGCGTTATTAAGAAAAACTGCACTGCTCGCCCATGAAGTTAATCAACATGATACACGCAAGCCGTTAGGCTCATCCTCTGTAAGTAAACGTCGCCAAGAAATCACAGGATTATCAGGCCAATCTTGGGCTGTTTGGTTAGATATGCATTGTAAGCACAGCGAATTTAGCAAAGAAATACGGCCAGCTTCAGGTGCTTCTCTTTCAAATGAAGCATTATTAACACAACTCGCCTACATCCCTAACCTGGATTTGACTGATAGCGAATTCAATAATTCCTTAAATAACCTATGCCAGCAAATCAAATTATGGATTCAACATCATCAGTTACTTGACGACAATATTCCACATGATTTAGGGGAAAAAACATGATTGAATTTGTTTACCCTTGGGCATTTGTGTTATTGCTCGCGCCAGTTTTAGTAACCCTCTTTGCACCTGCGTATAAAGAACGTAAGTCCTCGATAAAAGTGCCCTACTTTGCTCGTTTGGTTGATGTAACGGGTGAAACACCGCAAAGTGGTGCTGTATTACTTAACCGTAATAATATACAGCGCATTATTGTTGCTTTTTCATGGCTTTGCATTGTAACGGCTATCGCTAAACCCGAAATGATAGGTGCTCCCATAAACCAAGAAAAATCAGCAAGAGATTTAATGGTGGCGGTAGATTTATCTGGTTCTATGTCAGTAGAAGACTTCACTTTACCTAAGACGAAAAACACCACTAAAATAGCGGATAAAGTCAATCGGCTGGTGGCAGTTAAAGATGTGCTTAATACCTTTGTCAAAAGTCGAGAGCATGACAGGTTAGGTCTAATTCTGTTTGGTGATGCTCCTTACCTGCAAGCGCCATTTACTGATGATATTCCAACGTGGCAAGCATTGCTCAATGAAAGTGAAATTGGAATGGCGGGACAAAGCACAGCCTTTGGCGATGCTATAGGCTTAGCTATTAGTGTCTTTGAGCAATCTGATACCCAAAACCGTGTACTCATTGTTTTAACTGATGGCAATGACACCGCCTCTAAAGTGCCGCCTGTTGAAGCTGCTAAAGTCGCAGCAGCCCATGATATCAAGATATACACCATAGCGATTGGTGATCCAAGCGCGGTAGGCGAAGAAAAAGTAGATCTTGAAGTCTTGAAAGAGATGGCTGACATTACCCAAGGCAAAAGCTTTCAAGCCTTAAACAGTGATGAACTTTTACAAGTCTATGCAGAGATAGATGAATTAGAGCCTCAACAGTTTGACTCGCTGTCCTTCAGACCCAGGGTAAGTGTGCATCACTATCCTATTATACTATTTGTTAGTATTTATCTAATTGCCTTATTTATCGTGAATATTCGCATTCGCTTGCTGCTAAACAAACAAAAGCGCGCATTAGTGAATAGTGAGAAAAACGAACAGCATAGTAAAGTAAATGCCGACAATGAGGTGATCCATGATTGATCAACTAGGCTTCTTTTTCGATAGTATGCAACACTTCCACTTTTTACGGCCATATTGGCTGCTAGCGTTTGTCATTATTTACTACATCATTCGCGCCTTCTCATTAAGGGACGATAGCCTTGCTCAATGGCGAAGCTTAATGTCCAAGCAAGTACTAACGCATTTAACGGTGAGCGGGAATAATAATCATTGGCTATCTCCTCAAAAAATGTCGTTAATTTTGGCGCTTCCTTTGTGTATCGTATTGATGGGACCCACATGGCATCAACAACCATCACCTTTTAGTGAAAATAATGCGCCATTGGTTATCGCCCTTGATGTATCAAAAACTATGGAACAAGGTGACGTTCAACCTTCAAGGTTATTACGTGCTAAGCAAAAAGTCATCGAATTACTTGAACTCAGAGGCGATAGTAAAACAGCATTAATCGCGTTTTCCGGAAGTGCCCATGTGGTTATGCCGATAACGAATGACAGAGAAATGATCCGCCACTTTCTTGATGCTCTCAGTGAAAAGATCATGCCGGTATCTGGCAAGTTACCCGAAACTATACTGCCCTTAGCCGATAATTTACTCGCTAGTTCAGCAGTTCCTGGCACTGTTTTATTAATTGGTGATGGTGCGACTAACAACACAGTAACCGCCTTTAAAGAGTTTTTTGCCACACAATCTGCGCAACTTATCGTTTGGGGTATTGGTCAAAGCACAACTGCTGAGCAAAGTATTATTGCTCAGGATGAGCTCGTTACGGATGTTATTCCAATGCAGCTTGAGCAATTAAAAGCACTTAGCAGCGAAAGTGATGGTCGCCTGGTCTTAATGAGTAATGATAATAGTGATGTAAAGCGCGTTAATAATTACATTAAACACAACCTTGTTATTGTTGATGATAACTCAAGGCCATGGCACGACTCAGGTTATCCGCTGGTTTTTGTTGTCGCTTTCATCTTCTTATTTTGGTTTAGAAAAGGGTGGACATTACAATGGTAACTGTCATTTCAAATCGCTGGTTCACTTTGTTAAACGCCACTAAACGTAATAAGCGCAGCATCATTGTTATGCTAATTATGATAAGTGCTCTTTTCGCTTATCTTAGACCGCAACAATTTGCTGATTTATGGCTGACCCGTGATCAACAAGGACAGTTATTATTTACACTTGGTCATTATCAACACGCTAGTAACACCTTTAAAAGTACTCAGTGGCAAGCCTATAGTAGTTATGGTGCTGAACAATATAAAAATGCTGCAACCTTGTATGGACAATTTAATACCATAAACAGCCAAATAGCGAAAGCGAATGCCCTCGCTCATGGACGTGAATACATTAAAGCCCGGAACTTATATCAGCAGATCTTAACGTTAGCACCACAAAATACAGCGGCATTGACCAATATAGTCATCGTTCAAGCCATTATCGATGAAGTTAATCGTTTGTCTGCTAGTCAAGCACCAGAAGATGGTGAGGCAATAAAGGAATTAGGCGATGAGCCACAAACGGGTGATGGAGCCGAACGTGAAGTAGCGCCTAAAGAACAAGAAATTGAACAATTAAGTGCTGAGCAACTACTGCTCGATCCAAGTTTAAATGCTATGTGGTTGCGTCAAGTTCAAAAAAATCCAGCACACTTTTTATCACAAAAGTTTTATATGCAACAAGAGATAAAAAACCAGCAACCGCTTAAAGAAAACAATAATGAAAGCCAAGGAGTCGATGATGAATAAAGCACTTATCAGCCTGTTTATCTGCTTTTATCTGTTCAGCAGTACAAGCTTTGCGATGCAAACTATCGATAACTTGGTTAACCAAGAGAAATTAACCATTTCGCTAACAGTCAACGAAAGTGAACAACAAATAGTGGGGCAAGCGCTGGTCGTCTCTATTGAAGTTGCAACAGATCGTTGGTTTGCAACAGGAACCCGTGTACAAAGCTTTACCTTGACTGATGTAGTTATGCAAGCAAGCAACATAGTGACTATCAATGGCAGTAAGCGTATCAAAGGACAATCCTGGGCGACACAAACCCATGAAATTACTTTGTACCCTACTCTTACTGGCTCTTATCGATTGCCTGAAATTAAAGTTGATGTCTCAGTGAATACTGAGAATGATGGCATCATCACAGGCGTGCTAAACACACAAGAAGCAGGCTTTAACATAAGCTTACCAGAAGCACTTATCGACATTGATAATTTTATCGTTTCACCTGAAGTGACTCTAAACATTGATGGCCAGTTTGACGCCGATAAAAAATACAGCATTGGCGAAGCAATCACGCAAACCATCACTATCACGGCAAGTGATACCCCGGCAATGATGATCCCTGAAATCAACTTAACCAATATCAGTGAGGTAAGTAAATCAGGCAAAGCAAATACAGAAACCGCAGAGGGTATTAGTATTTACCATAAACCGGCGAAAGTTTTTGATAAGTCTAATCGTGGTTCCTTGTCAGGCAGTCGAGTTGAGTCATTTACCTATATATTTGAAAAATCAGGTAACTACATATTAGCTGAGCAAGTTATTTACTGGTGGAACAGTCAGTCAAATACACTCGAAACATTACTTATTCCCGCTTCATCTTGGAGCGTTTCTGGCCAAGGATTCATAAAACAACAATCAAACTTCGAGCTAAAAAATTTAAATTTTAATATCGCAACGCTACTAATTATCGCCTTAACTTTTTTAGTCTTAACCTTAGCTTATTTAATTTATATAAAACGTCAGCAGTTAGTGACTTTTTATAAAAAACTAACCAAACACGAACAACGACAACTTCGTCAGCAGTTTTTAAATCACATAGCTAAAAAAGAATATCTCATAGCGACTCAAACTCTTTACCAATATTCACTCGCTTTAGGTAAAAGTACTGAAATTAAAAATAACAAATTAACCGAACGATTAAATAAACTGGCTTTTCAAGGCGGTACTGATATAGATAGCTCACTAACCTTCTCTATTGACGATGCTAAGGCACTTATTAGACAAATAGCTAGCAAGACAGCTAAAAATGCCAAAGAGTCTAATTTTACGCATGGTGAGGCGATTAAACTCAATAAACAATAGGGGCTGTTGATCTTTCGAGATTACTTTTGCAGCAATTTGTTGTTTTTTTTTACAGCGCTATTGATTTTGATAAGGGCGCTGCATGGATGCAGCTTATTAGAGAATGCAGGAGCATATTCTCCTGAACAACCATTCTCTTCAATCAGTGCCTTGCCTTTAAGCCTTTTAATTCTCGCTGAGTGGGAAATAATACCAATTTCATTAAGTTTGTGATCTTGTTGTGCGTAGGAAAAATAAATCAGGGCAAGGCGCTCAATTGAGTAATAGCTGGCTATTGGGATTGAGAGCAACGCAGTCGTGAAGTATTTTAACCAGCACAAGTGAGCAATAATTTAATGGAATTGGTATAACTTAATGGACTTGGTATAACTTAGGTTTTACTTTCGATAAGGCATAAAAAACCCGCAAAAGCTTATCGCTCATGCGGGTTTGTTTTTTGTATGCGTCGTAAGAACGTGAAGTTAGGACTAACTAGTAAATTAACTAGTTTACCTAAATAACGTTAATTACTCGCTATTACCGTCTTCAACGCGGCTTTTCAATTTTTGACCAGGTCGAAAAGTCACAACCTTACGGGCAGAAATTGGAATATCTTCACCGGTTTTAGGATTACGGCCAGGACGTTCGCTTTTTAGACGCAAGTCGAAATTACCAAAACCTGAAAGCTTTACTTGATCACCGCTTTCTAAGGTTTCGCGAATTTCTTCAAAAAATATTTCAACCATGTCTTTTGCGTCACGCTTGCTCAGCCCAACTTTTTCAAATAAATGTTCTGCTACTTCTGCTTTGGTAAGCGCCATTGCTTAGTCCCTCAGTGATGCATTTAATTCTGTTTTTAATGTTGCAACAACCCTGTCAATGACATCTGTGATGTCTTTTTCTTCAAGTGTTTTACTTGTATCTTGTAATACTAGGGCGATAGCTAGACTCTTAAAACCGTCATCAATGCCTTGTCCTTGGTATACATCAAATAAGTTTAGATCAATTAAATAATTTCCGCCAACCTTTTCAATAAGTTGTAACACTTTTTTTGCATCAACGTCTTCATTTACCACTATAGCTAAGTCACGACGATTGGCTGGGAAGCGAGATATATCGCTGGCTTCAGGGATTTTTTGTACCAAAACTTCAGACAATAAAAGTTCGAAAATTAATGTGCGACCGTTTAAGCCTAATTTCCTTTCTAATTCAGGGTGTAATGTTCCAACACAACCGACAAAAACGCCATTCTTAGTTATTTTCGCTGTTTGACCTGGATGTAAAGCATCAACTTCAGCTTTTGAAAACTCGTAACCTTGTGCATCACAAGTCAACGCTAATAAAGCTTCAACATCACCTTTAATATCGTAATAATCAGTCGCTGCTTTTTCCATGCTCCAATGTTCATCAACGCGTTGACCGCTGATAACACCCGCAATCATGTTTTCTTGACGAACACCGTTTTCAGCATTTTCGTCTGGAACAAAACGTAGGCCCGTTTCAAATAAGCGAACACGCCCTTGTTGACGGTTTTGATTATAAACCATAGATTGTAACAACCCTGTCCATAAACTTAAGCGCATCACCGACATTTCAGAAGAAATTGGATGAGGTAACGTCATGACTTCTTGTCCAGGATGCAATAATGCTTGAACTTTTGGGTCAACAAAACTGTAGGTGATCGCTTCTTGATAATCGCGATTGACCAAAGCTTGCTTTAAATTCGATAAAGAAAGATTAGCTTCTTTTTGTTCACACATTTTCAACGTTGCTTTTGGCGCAATATTTGGAATGTTGTTATAGCCAAAAATACGAGCAACTTCTTCAATTAAATCAACTTCAATTTTAATATCAAAGCGATACGCAGGCACAATCACTTGCCATACTTTCGCTACGTCTTCGCCTGTTGTATTAACAGTAAAACCAAGACGTGTAAGAATTTCACTGACTTGTGCATCCGCAATATGATGGCCAATACGACTGTCTAACATCTTGCGACGTAAGCTCACATCTTTTGTTTGCGGAATGTCAGCATCAGATTTTGCTTCGACAACTGGTCCTGCTTGACCACCAACAATAGCGAGTAATAATTCAGTTGCTCGCTCAATCGCATCATGCTGTAACGTTGGATCAATACCACGTTCGTAACGGTGTGACGCATCAGTATGTAAACCATATTGACGGGCTTTACCTAAGATAGCTAACGGCGCGAAGAATGCACTTTCTAAAAAGATATCTGTCGTATTACTAGTAACACCTGAATCAAGGCCACCAAAGATACCTGCCATGGCTAATGCTTTGTTCTCATCCGCAATAACTAAAGTCCCTTCTTTTAGCGTGACTTCGTTTTCATCTAATAATGTTAATTTTTCGTCTTTATTTGCGAAACGTACATTGATACCGCCGTCTAGTTTGGCTAAATCAAAGGCATGCATTGGATGACCCAATTCAAGTAAGATGTAGTTAGTAACATCAACAACAGGGTCTATTGAACGTGTTCCACAACGACGAAGTTTTTCTACCATCCAAAGTGGCGTGGTTGCGTTAGGGTTAATACCCTTAATAACACGACCTAAATAACGAGGACATGCTTCATTAGCCTCAATATTAATGGTAATAACATCATCAATTGTTGGTACTGCGACCGTAATTGTTGGCTCAGTGACTTCTAAAGAATTTAATACGCCTACTTCACGAGCTAAACCTTTAAGGCCTAGACAGTCACCGCGGTTAGCCGTTAAATCGACATCAATAGTGACATCATTTAAATCTAAATATTCACGAACACATTGGCCTAAAGGTGCATCACTTGCTAATTCCATGATGCCATCTGAATCATCGGCTAAACCAATTTCAGATTCACTACACAACATACCAAAAGATGGCACGCCACGTAATTTTGCTTTCTTAATTTTAAAATCGCCAGGTAATACTGCACCAACAGTTGCCACAGCAACTTTTAAACCTAAACGACAGTTTTTAGCACCACATACGATATCAACTAACTCGCCTTTCTCTACGGTAGTAGAGCTGTAATCGCCTAAACTAATTTTTGTTACTTGTAACTTATCTGCGTCAGGGTGTGGGCCACATTCGACTACTTCACCAATGACAACACCACTAAACTCGCCTGCTACTGGGTCAACACCGTCGACCTCTAAGCCAGCCATTGTTATTTGATGCGCTAAATCATCAGAAGAAAGTGCAGGATTAACCCATTCACGTAACCAAGATTCACTAAATTTCATTATGAGTTATTCCTACTTGAACTGTTTTAAGAAGCGAAGATCGTTTTCAAAGAATGCACGTAAATCATTTACGCCATAACGCAGCATGGTTAAGCGTTCAACGCCCATACCAAAAGCAAAACCTGTATAAACTTCAGGGTCTATACCAACACTACGTAAAACATTAGGATGAACCATGCCACAACCTAATACTTCTAACCATTTACCATTTTTGCCCATAATATCGACTTCCGCTGAAGGTTCAGTGAATGGGAAATAAGAAGGACGGAAACGGATTTCTACTTCTTCTTCAAAGAAATGATGCAGGAAGTCATGCAAAATACCTTTAAGATGAGTAAAGCTCACATCCTTATCTACCATCAAGCCTTCAACTTGATGAAACATTGGTGTGTGCGTTTGGTCATAATCGTTACGATATACTTTGCCCGGAGAGATAATACGTAATGGCGGCTTTTCAACTTCCATAGTACGAATTTGAACACCAGACGTTTGCGTACGTAATACTAATTTAGGATTAAAGTAGAAAGTATCATGGTCTTGACGTGCAGGATGGTGCTCAGGAATATTTAAGGCATCAAAGTTATGATAATCATCTTCAACTTCTGGACCGGCTTTAACTTCAAAACCTAAGTCACCAAAGAAACTTTCAATTCGTTCAATCGTACGAGTTACCGGATGTAAACCACCTATTTGCGTGCCACGACCTGGTAAAGTGACATCAATAGACTCTGCCGCTAATTTTTCTTTGATCTCTTGGGCACGTAATAATTCACCACGTTCGTTTAGTAATTTTTGTACTGCTTGTTTAGCAATATTAATTACTTGTCCCATTTTAGGTTTTTCTTCTTTCGGTAATTTACCTAAACCTTTCATTTGCTCGGTGAATAAACCTTTTTTCCCTAAAAAGTTAACACGCACTTGGTCAAGTGCTGTTGGGTCTGATGCTTGTGCAATGGCAATTTCTGCCTGCGCTACAATGCTATCTATAGTGGTGGTGTCTAAGTTCATGATGTCCTCTAAAACGGGTAAATAAACGACGTTAAATAAGCTTTTCTTATGAAAAAAGGCCAGCTAAGTAAGCCATTTACCAATAGACTAAGTTAAATAATAAAAATGCGATTGATTTTACACGAAAACCTAGCTTTAGGTAGCAGTAATAGCGGCTTTTTTAATGATATATAGCGATATATCGTCAAACTACTTAAGGATGGAGCTTTCAACAGGATTTATAAACGATTTTAGACAGGAGTTGCTTGAAGATATGAGATGAATTGGCACACAAGTATATAGCTCTTTTAGTATGCCTTTACCAATATGTGTATTTATTCCTAATAGATGAAGTAAATTAACGAATACTGTCTTTATTGTTCTTTGGCTTCACTTTCACGTTTGACTAAAAGAAAAGTTAGATACATTTTTGTCGGTAAGGAAAATATCAAACCAAAGGCAATGCACATAGCACTAATAATAATACCAGTTACGCCAAGTGACTCCATATAATCACTAAATGAGTGTAAATAAATCCCGAGTAGAATCAGAGATATTCCGATGCAAATAGAAATTTTCAATAATAGCACTAAGCGTTGCTCTGACATAAATCACTCTGTAAAACCAAAAACAAAATACAAATATATCAAGTTTTACCATTACCACTTATTGAGCAAGATCATGGTCTTGTCCAATAAGTGCAATCTTATAGCCAAGCTACTTAAATCAATCTGGATCTTCAGGTGGTTTGGCTATATTATTTACTTTTTCTGACCTTTAACTTAAAGAATCCAATAGTGCTACGACAGGATGTCTGGCTTTTAAATCACTGAAACGCTTCACTTGCGAACGACAAGAAAAACCTGTAGCTAAGACTTGTTCACTCGCTAGGGTTTCTAGCTTCGCCTGCCAGCTTAATTCAAATAAACCTTTAGAGTTTTCCAGATTAGTTTTTTCATGGCCGTAAGTACCTGCCATGCCGCAACAACCAACACTAACTTTTTCTAAGGTTAAACCAAAGTGCTCAAAAATCGATTGCCATTCATTTTCACTATTTACTAAGGCCGTTTTCTCGGTGCAATGAGAGAAAAGTTTAAACGCCTTAGTGTTTGAAAGCTCAGATGCAGTTAATGCTTCTTTAAACGCTGTGTCTTGTTTGATAAAGCTTAATAACCATTCATGAGCAAGTAATACAGAAAAGTCACCACGTTTATCTTGCAAGGTTTTCGCGTATTCATCGCGATAACATAAAACCATGGAAGCATCCATTCCCAACATAGGTATATCAAGTGCTGCAAGTTGATTTAAGAAGTCACTGCTTGATTTTGCTGTTTTAGCAAAACGCGCTAAAAACCCTTTAACATGCTGCGCTTTACCATTTGGTTTAAAAGGTAATAAAATCGGTTCTAAACCCAATTTTTTAATTAAACTCATCATACTTTCTACCGTAGTGGCATCATAAAATGAGGTGAAGGGGTCTTGCACTATCAATACATAACCTTTGCGCTGTAGTGCGGTTAGCCCTTGTAACTTACTTAAATCAAACCCAGAGAAACCCGCTTTTTTCACTTGTTTTTTCAACGTAGGCACTGAAAGCAAAGGCGTATTCACATAACCAATAGTTTTGGCTGACAATTTGTCATAAAGCTTAGTATTTAGTACCGCATTGACCATTTTAGGGGCTTTGGCCATTAAGGGTGCAAGTAACTCCACATTAGCAACAAGGTGATCTTTTAATGGTCTTGCATATCGTGAGTAATATATATTGATAAAACGTGATCTAAAATCAGGTACATCGACTTTAATAGGACATTGGCTTGCACAGGCTTTACACGCTAAACACCCTTGCATAGCCTCCATCACCTCATGGGAGAAATCACCATTACCATTTTCATCTTGTTGTGGTTTACTAATAAAATTAATACGAAGTTTATCAGCAGCATTTGTTACGATTTCTTTAATCGACCAAATACTTTTTGATGTGTTTATATTGTCTTCTAGTTTGAGAATATCGACGCCCTGCTTCTCTAATAAACGTAGCCATTCGCGCATTAAACCAGCTCGCCCTTTAGGAGAATGACGTCTATCTCGAGTAATTTTACTCGACGGACACATTGGGCTATCAGCATCATAGTTAAAGCACAAGCCGTTACCGTTACAATCCATAGCAGCGGTAAAAGATTCTTTAACTGTCACAGGGATTTGTCTATCAAAAGAGCCTCGTTTAGTATCATCAACGCTCACTAATTTTTCATTGGAATCAAATGGTGTACATATTTTGCCGGGATTCATTCTATTAAGCGGATCAAATACGGCTTTTATTCTTCTTAGCTCGTTAAATAAGTGCTCACCAAAGAATTCTGGGCCATATTCACTGCGATAGCCCTTACCATGCTCGCCCCACATAAGACCACCGTATTTGGCGGTTAGTTTGACGACTTCATCGGAAATAATGCGTAATAACTTTTCTTGCTCAGGATCGCACATATCAAGGGCTGGACGTACATGTAACACCCCAGCATCAACATGACCAAACATGCCATAATTTAATTCATAACCATCAAGAAGTGCTCGAAACTCAGCAATGAAATCAGCCAAATTTTCTGGCGGTACTGCGGTATCTTCAGCAAAGGCTAACGGTTTTTGACTGCCTTCAGCTTTACCTAACAGCCCAACTGCTTTTTTACGCATCGCATAAATTTTGTTGATACTGGCAAGATCTGAAGTCACCTGATAACCAATGACGCCACGACTTTCTGATGAATTCTCCGAGTTATCTGAGCTATCCGAGCTATCTTTACTTATCAAAGCATCTAGCACTGAAGTAAGCTCGTTAACTTGCTCTGCTAAGCCTTCAATACTATCGCCGTTATATTCAACAACATTAATACCATCCATGACTTTTCCTGGCACGTCGGTGATTAAATCACTAACGCTATGCCAAACGATATCTTGCTTCGCGAGGTTTAATACTCTTGAGTCAATGGTTTCTACCGAGGTAGCTTTGGCTTCAACCAATGCAGGAGAATGGCGTAGTGCGGAATCAAAACTATCATATTTGATATTAATAAGTGTTTTAGCAACGCGTATAGGATTAATGTTTAACTTTGCTTCACAAACAAAGGCTAATGAACCTTCAGAGCCAGTGATCAAGCGAGATAAATCAACGCCAGTAATATCACCATCATCATTTGTTTTTAATACGTTTTCTAAATCGTATCCTGTTAGAAAGCGATTTAAGCGTGGAAATGTCTTTAGTACTAATGCGCGATTTTCAATGCATGAGTCAAGTACTTGCGCCATAATCCTTGCATGAGAAGTTGCATGGAAAGTTGAATCAGAGCTCACATGAGTTTGTGTTTGACTATCGCCAATATTGCTTTGTTGAGCTAAGTCCTGTGCTTGCGCTAACGTCATTGGCTCAGTATTTAGAACTTCGCCATTCGCAAGTACCGACTCTAGAGCTAAAACGTGATTTGAAGTTTTTCCGTAAACTAACGAGCCTTGCCCAGAAGCATCAGTGTTAATCATACCGCCAACAGTCGCTCGGTTCGAAGTAGAGAGATCTGGGGCAAAGAAAAAGCCATGCGGACGTAGAAAATCATTCAGCTGATCTTTAACTACACCCGCTTGGACTCGTACCCACTTTTC
Source organism: uncultured Colwellia sp. (assembly GCA_913058405.1). Lineage (GTDB taxonomy): Bacteria > Pseudomonadota > Gammaproteobacteria > Enterobacterales > Alteromonadaceae > Colwellia. The sequence continues at coordinate 30,523 of CAJXRC010000010.1, forward strand.
ATCCACATTAATCTCTAATACTTCATTCATGTATTTAGATAAATCAACCACAACACCTGGTGTTAAACTTTGCCCATTTGTGCCGGTACCGCCTCCACGTGCACTGAATTTTATACTGAGATATTGCACATCACTGGCTGTTTTTGCCAGTAAAACAATATCAGCTTTAGTACGCGGTTGAATAACCAATTGCGGTAACTGTTGGTAAATGCTGTTATCGGTTGCGACTGAGAGCCTAGCGCTGTAACTGGCATTAATATCACCAGTAAAGTTTTTATCTTTTAATGAACTAATAAAATCGTCATATAAAGGAGGGAGATGATTTTGATGACTAATATGGGGAAGCATAACGACTTAACTTTTCTTTTAAACAGGACAATGTATCGAGTATATCATGTTAAAAATGAATTTTTACTCCATTTAGACCCCGATATTCAATAATATTAGTGAAAAATGAATATTTATTTATAAGACTAAATCAAGACTTCTTTTTATACAGCAATACTTATAATTCATAAATTATTACACCACACTTTATCTACCAATATAGAAACTGATGTTTTTCAGCATAAGTTTTATGGCGCGCCCTGAGCATTTACAACAATTTTTTGTAAAAAATTGATCTTAAAGTAGATATTTTCAGTACAATTTAATGGGTAAGAACAAAATTGTTGATGACATGCTTTAGTTAAGTTGATGATTCTCTATTACTAACCTGTGGACTTTTTAACGCTATCAACACGTATTTCTGATTGCCGTATTATTCAATTAATTGAATTAATATCACAAAAAATTAAAAAGATTGAAAGAAAAAGACGTAAACGGCTATCTATATGCCCAATCGTTACTATTAAAAATTTAAGAGAATCTAACATGAATATGATCATTAAAAATTTTACCGCTTTCACCCTTATTAGTTGTTTGTTGTTATTTACCACAAGTGCCCATGCTGAATCAGAAATATATACAGAGTATTTCAGTGATCTTGCCGTTTCAGGTTACGACACTGTCGCTTATTTCGAACAAGGTAAGCCGGTAAAAGGAGATAGCGATTATAGCTTTGAATACAAAAAGGCAACTTGGCAATTCAGTTCACAAGCCCATTTAGCACTTTTTAAAGCGAATCCAGAAAAGTATGCGCCACAATACGGTGGTTATTGCGCTTGGGCTGCTGCAGATGGCCGTACAGCAAGTGGTGATCCTCTACAATGGACAATTATCAATAATAAACTTTACTTAAACTATAACGCTGCAGTTAAAGCTGACTGGTTAAAAGATGCTGAAAAATTCATCATTGAAGCCGACAATAACTGGCCAGCACTTTTAAAATAACCACCTAATAGAGATAGAGAGTAATTATGAAAAATCGTAGTATCACCATTTTTAGTTGGGTCGTTGTCCTATGGACTTGTAAGGTATTTTTATCTTCATTGCCTTATAAATTTTCTGGTCACCCTGATACACAGCACATTTTCGGAACAATAGGCGTTTGGATGCAAGAAACGATCAATCTAGGTCTTGGACAGTGGTTTGTAGAACAAGGTGCTGTTGCTGTTGGCATATTTGAATTATCTGCATCGTTATTACTGTTATCACCTATTGTTTTTTGGGCAGTAAAAAAGCTTAATTTAGTAAAAAATGTACCTTCACGTGCATTAATTCATACGCTTGGCGGCTTGTTATCCGCTGGTGTTATGGCGGGTGCAATGTTTTTCCACTTAGTTACACCATTAGGTATTGAGGTATTGCACAACGGCGTAAGCGATGGTGGTTCACTGTTTTATGCAGCAGTATCTATCTTTATTTTAGGACTTATTTCAGCGGCCCTTAATGGCACTATTTTACGTCGACAATACAATTAACCAATAATTAAGGCTATATCAGCAGATGATTATTCGAATATTACTTGTTTTAAGCTATGTCGTGTCATGCATCCGATTGTGCGTTAAACCTTGGTATTACTTTCGATTAAATGCCCCTTACTTCAATGAAAGTAAGGGATTATTTTCTAAATTAGATATCGATCGTCTTATTCCTGGTCAGTGGCGTTTAGAACAATGGGTTGATGATGGTACACGTGAGCCAACAGAGTTCCCTGTGTTTATAAAACCCGAATGGGGACAAAATTCACGCGGGATATCTCGTGCTGACAATCTACTGCAGATTCAGCAATCACGCTTACAACGCAAATCGAATAAGATGCGGTACTTAGTGCAAGAGGCCGCGCGTGGTGCAATTGAATTTGAGATTTTCACTATCGCTAATCATAAAGACTTGACCAAACACGCCGTGTTATCGGTGACACAGGTAAAGAATACCAGTACAGATAAATTCCCCATCAATGGGATTTACAACAAAACTACGCAATACCATGATATTACGCCGACGTTATCGCCCGAGCAACTTGAGAAAATATCTCAACACGCAAGTGAAATCGGACAATTTAAGATTTCTCGTTTAGGTGTCAGAGCTGACTCGATAGCAGCATTAGTGGCTGGGCAGTTTGAGGTAATAGAGATTAATTTATTTGTACCTATGCCGCTAGTCTTATTGTGTCAGCATCGCCGGAGCATTGATAACATACGTTTCGTTTTTAACGCCATGTACGCACTGGCTAATGTCACTAAACAAATTCCAAAAAATCAGCCTCATAAGGCAATATTTTTCAGAAAATTAGGGTTGATGCGTCAACATACCATAAAAGAAAATGAGGTTGGCAATGAAAGCCATTAAGAAAATTATTTACGCGTGGATCAGTCAAAAATTCATGGGTGGATGTAGCAGTTACAATTCGTTAGAAACTCGCAAGGGCTGTCGCTCTAAAGAACAGGCGCGTGATGTTTTTTCAAAAGGCAGTATTCCTCACGCTAAGGGTAAAATATTCTTTAATCCTTGGGTTGCCTATCAATTTGCTAAAGAACATGGGTTTCCATTGGTTATTAAACCCAATGTAAGTGGGTTTTCGCGCGGCAGTCACTTTCCTATTACTAGCTATAGAGAATTATACAAGGCCATATTTTTGGCTAAACTGTGGTGGCCAACCACAGTAGTTGAACAATATTTGGAAGGTAAAAACTATCGCGTCGTAGTCATTAAAGGTCAGATTATGTCAGTAATTCAGCGCTTTTCTCCTTTTGTAACTGGTGATGGAAAAACGACAATTAATGAACTGATTGATCAAGAAAATATTGTACGTGAATCTATGGGAATATTTCCATGCATTTATCCACTGAATAAAAGCGCTACTACGATTAAGTATTTGAAAAAACAAAACTTAACCTTAAATGATATTCCCGCAGAACATCAAATTGTTAATTTGTTTTATCGAATCTCTTTGGCGCCGGGTGGTATTGTTCAAACAATTGATAAAACAACTATACCTGAGAAAAATAACGCATTATTTTTAGATATATTGGACATGTTTGATGCCAATATATTAGGTATAGATGTTATTTTTGAACACAATATCACCAAAGACTATACCGAACAAAAATGCATATTTTTAGAAGTAAATTCACGTCCCTATTTGAAAATGCATGACAACCCACGTTTTGGCGAAAAAGAAGATTTAACACCTTACTTTAAACAACTGGAACAGCTTGATATTAGTCAGGCAGATATCTTTTAATGACGGAGGTTGCTCGCCTATTTTATCGTTTTGCCGGCATTCATTCACTATTGATAGGTTTATTGCCCTTTTTTATTCCTGTTTTATTATGGCAACAAGGTTATCAATTAACTGAAATTAGTGCCTTTATTGCTCTAACAGCTGTTGGTTTTATGGTTGCCCTTATGGGTTGGAAAGCTCTTTATGACCGAAAGCATTGGCGTGCTATTTTACTTGGTTCTTTTGTCGCTGAAATAGCCCTAGTTGCTAGTTTAATCCTAATAACTTTTGTCATAGAGTCTAGCGTTTCAGTATTTGTATTAACTGCTTTACTTAACGGTGTTTACAGTTGTTTTTATTGGATCACCCAACGTACTCTATTTAGTGCAATGACTCAGTCTCAAACAGGTGAGCAAACAGAAAATAAAACAGGAAAACAATTCGGTAATTTTCAAATTGTTATCGTTGTATTTTTAAAAATTGGCATTTTGATGGGTGGGTATTTTCTCGCACAGCAACAAACACTGTGGTTGTTGGCTATTAGTACTTTACTCTCTATTGCGGCATATTTTGGTTTATGTCGACGAGTTAGTTATAACGAGAGTCAGCTAACACCAATAGACAAAGCAGCCATAATTGATTGGCGACAAAAAGTAGTCTTTACCATCGATGGAGTGTTTCTGTTTTGTGAGAGTTATTTTTGGGTATTAACGCTATTTTTCATCACAGATAACAATGTAATGGATCTCGGCTTGTTAGTCGTAGGATTAACGATAACGTTAAGCATTATTTTTTGGGGAATTAAAAACACCATAGATAAGTTAAATCAACGTTATGTATTTTACTCAGCCATAGTGTTATATGCCCTCTCATGGGTTATAAGAGGCAGCGTCAACAGCAATACCGATCATTACATTTTGTTGGCGAGCATTATTGTTATTGCCTTTTTAACCACTTTTTTTAGGCTAAGTTTTAACAAACAATTTTTTGATGACGCTAATGCACAGCAACCGTTAGCTTTTATCATAATGAAAAGTTATTTATCTCAAAGAGGGCTTGTTGTGTTTTTTACCCTGTTGTCATTAGGATTAATGATGATGGGTGAATCGGATAATACCTTAGCTTTATTTTATTGGTGTTTAGCGCCAATAGCAGTGTTGTATGGGATGTACCCATTACGACATCAAACACATTTGCAGTCGGAATTGAATAATGAATAAAATAATTAGCGGTAGCATCGAATCATTAGAACAAATGATAGATTTTATCACAGGCCTTAGTGATGAAGCCTATATGATGGCGCCTAAGCCATTATTTAATAGCTCAATTGGCCAACATTTACGTCATATTCTCGACGTATATATGGCTATTATGAACAGTGATAACCGTAAAGAGATTAATTACGATATCCGCCGCAGAGGACTGGCGCTAGAAACAGTGCGCAGTGAAGGCCTCATTGAATTAAACGTGATACACCAGTGGCTTGTGACATTTGATGCAGACTTACTCACCTTGACAACGACAGTTCAAAGTGAAGTATCTGTGTGTAGTGAACAGTCCGCACAAATGGCGTCTTCACTGGGACGAGAATTATGCTTTGCTTCGAGTCATTTAACGCACCATTTAGCACTCATGGCAGCCATTGCGAAGTTTTTAGGGCATGAAGTTAACGATGAACTTGGCGTGGCACCAACCACAGCGACGTTTTTGCGAAGCCAACAGCAAAAGAGTGACACATGTGCACCGTAAGTTGGTTGGTTGATAACAATGCTTATCATGTATTTTTCAATCGCGACGAACAACGCAGTCGTAGCATGGCATTATCACCTCAGCAATTCACTATTAATAATACTGAAACCTTAATGCCGATTGATCCAGATGGAAATGGTACTTGGATAAGCACTAATGAGTTTGGCTTGAGTTTATGTTTGTTAAATTACTATCAGGGCATTAAACCTCAAGGACCTTTAATAAGCCGTGGGTTATTAGTCAAAGCATTATCAGCGAAGAAGACAATACAAGAAGCGCATCAAGAATTGCTGCAATCAACACTACATGATTATGCTTCATTTAGTTTATTGGCCTTTGGTTACGATGTTCATGGCCAGTTTGTGCAACAAACCTGGCAATGGAGTGGCGAGCAGTTAACTCAAATACAACTAAACAGTCCTTTTACTTCATCATCGGTTGAATTTGAACAAGTCAGTACGTCTCGTCTTGCTTTGGCAAATCGAATGCCAATGAAGAACGTGGCTGACTTAGCACGTTATCATCAAAGCCATCAACCCGACAAGAGTCACTTGTCTGCTTGTATGCACCGTACTGATGCAAAAAGCGTTAGTTTGAGTCATATTCATGTCGACCAACAGCAGAGCTTATTTCATTACAAGGGCGCATCTCCCTGCTCTAAAAAGCCATTCGTCACAACTGAACTTGCACGTTAAAAAACGTTAGGGTGAATGGCCAGTAGAAAAAATAGATCAATAAACGTCTCCATTAATCTAGAGACATAAAAAAACACGTTACCTCCTAAAAGGTTAACGTGTTTTTAATGTCCTAAGAAAGATAATCACATCACTGTGTTTACTTCCAAAGGGAGTCTCAGCAAAATAATAGCTTACTAGCTTTTATCCGCTAATTGCTCAGCAAGGTATAACCATGTAGGTAAGACTGTATCAGGGTTTAACGAAACACTATCAATACCCTGCTCTACTAACCAAGCAGCAAAGTCTTCGTGATCTGAAGGCCCTTGACCACAAATACCTACGTATTTACCACGTGCTTTACAGGCTTTTATCGCCATCGCTAGTAATATTTTTATCGCTGGGTCACGCTCATCAAATAAATGCGCGATTAAACCTGAGTCTCTATCTAAACCAAGCGTTAGCTGAGTTAAATCGTTTGAACCAATAGAGAATCCATCAAAATAATCAAGGAACTGATCAGCTAATAGCGCGTTTGATGGTAATTCACACATCATAATGATGCGTAAACCATTCTCGCCACGTTTTAAACCATGCTCAGCTAAGATATCAATAACGGCTGCAGCTTCACCTAACGTACGAACAAACGGGATCATTACTTCAACATTAGTTAAATCCATGTCGTTACGAACACGTTTTATCGCTTCACATTCAAGGGCAAAACAATCTCTGAAATCTTTAGAGATATAACGCGCAGCACCACGATAACCAATCATAGGGTTTTCTTCATGTGGTTCAAACGCTTCGCCGCCAACAAGGTTAGCATACTCATTTGATTTGAAATCAGACATACGCACAATCACTTTCTCTGGTGAGTATGCTGCTGCTAACGTAGAAATACCTTCAGTTAGCTTAGCAATATAAAACTCAACAGGGCTTTCGTAACCCACGATAATATCATTAATTTCATCTTGTAATTCAGCAGGCTGAGTATCGAAATTAAGCAGTGCTTTAGGGTGAATACCAATCATTTTATTGATAATAAATTCTAAGCGCGCTAAACCAATACCAGCATGAGGTAAGCGGGCAAAAGCAAAAGCTCTGTCTGGGTTACCAACATTCATCATGATTTTAAGTGGTAACTCTGGCATATCATTAATTTCAGACGTTTTCACGTCAAAATCTAGTTTGCCACGGTAAATAAAACCGGTATCACCTTCAGCACACGAAACTGTTATGTTATCGCCAGCGTTAATAAGCTCAGTCGCATTACCACAACCAACAACCGCAGGAATACCCATTTCACGTGCAATAATAGCAGCATGACAAGTTCTTCCGCCGCGATTAGTTACAATCGCTGAGGCGCGTTTCATGATAGGTTCCCAATCAGGGTCAGTCATATCCGTAACTAATACATCACCTGGTAAGATTTTGTCCATTTCAGCCAGTGAGGATAAAACTTTCGCTTCACCGCTACCAATTTTATGACCAATTGAACGCCCTTCACAAACAACTTCTACTTTGTCATCAGTTTTTAATTGGAACTGTTCCATTACGTTGGCATTTTCACGGCTCTTAACCGTTTCAGGACGTGCTTGAACAATATATAACTTGCCATCTAAGCCATCTTTTGCCCATTCAATATCCATTGGATGACCATAATGCTTTTCAATGATAACCGCTTGTTTAGCGAGTTCTTCAACTTCAGCATCGGTTAATGAAAAACGGTTAGAATCAGCTTCATCAATATCAACAATTTCAACTTGCTTAGAATGCTCTTGGCTATCTGAGTACACCATTTTAATAGCTTTACTACCAATATTGCGACGTACAACTGCAGGTTTACCTTTCGCTAGTGTTGGTTTATGAACATAAAATTCATCCGGGTTTACTGCACCCTGTACAACCATTTCACCTAAGCCAAAGCTTGACGTGATGAAAACGACTTGGTCAAAACCAGATTCGGTATCAATAGAGAACATAACGCCTGAAGCAGAAATATCACTACGCACCATTTGCTGAATACCAGCAGATAAGGCAACGCCACGATGGTCATAGCCCTGATGAACACGGTATGAAATAGCTCGGTCATTAAACAATGAAGCAAAAACATGCTTAATAGCAACCATGACTGAATCAAAACCACGAACGTTTAAAAAGGTTTCTTGTTGGCCAGCAAAGGAGGCATCTGGCATGTCCTCTGCTGTAGCAGAAGAACGTACTGCAAAAGAAGCATCTTCAGAGAAGTCACCGGCAAGTTTTGCGTATGCAGCTTCAATATCATTCTGCATTTGAGGAAGAAATGGTGTATCGATAATCCATTGACGAATAACAGCACCACATTTGGCTAGTTCATTAACATCATCAACGTCTAAACCATCAAGTAGTTGGTAAATTTTTTCATTAATACCGCTTTGTTCTAAAAATTCATTAAATGCAAATGACGTAGTCGCAAACCCCGTAGGTACTTGCACGCCAACATTAGCTAAGTTAGAAATCATTTCACCAAGCGATGCATTTTTACCACCTACGCGGTCTACATCGTTCATGCCTAAGCTTTGATACCAAAGAACATTTTCTTGCACGTCACTTCTCCAATTAAAAAATAAATTTGATTATTTGTTTATCTATTTATTTGTCGCTAAATACATTCTACACTGCCAGTTGTACAAACTAAAAGACAAAATAAAATATAACTTAAAAGTTTTCATTATACCCATCACCAATCAAGATGTAGGTTGCAGAGTGCTTGAGCTATTTCCATTCAAAGCACTGTAATGAAATAATGATTATTCCATTGTAAATCACAGCAACAAGGTGATATTGCTTAAATGCGTCATTGATGGATATAAAACGTTTAAAACGACACCAATACTTATAAATAACGATTCGATAAGAAGAACTAATTATGCGATCAGCTTTTTACATTTCAGATGGTACCGCCATAACTTCAGAAGTTTTTGGCCACGCACTACTATCACTTTTCCCTACTGAATTCGAGCACCATACCATTTCGTTTATTGAAACTACTGAGAAAGCGCTTGCTGCAAAAGAGCGAATTAACAAAGCAAGCAGCCGCGCGGGTAAACCAGCGTTAGTGTTTCATACTTTTGTAAATAATGAGAACCGTGAAATTATTGAGAGCTGCGATGCTGTTCTATATAACTTTCTCGAACCCTTTGTTGCGCCACTTGAAAAAGAGTTAGCTATAAAAGCCAAACCTACAACCCATAGAACCCACAGCATTCACGAAAAGAGCTACGATTATCGCATTGAAGCAGTAAATTATGCGTTAACTAATGATGATGGGTCAAACGTCACCAACTATGAAGAAGCGGATGTGATTCTAGTAGGAGTCTCTCGCTCAGGAAAAACGCCGAGTTCACTCTATTTAGCACTACAATATGGTATCAAAGCGGCAAACTATCCGTTTACTGACGATGATATGGAAGAACTTAAAATCCCTAGTTTTTTAAAACCTTTTCATAAAAAGCTATTTGGCTTAACCATAGATGCACAACGCTTAATTGATATTAGAGATGGTCGTATGGCTAACAGTAAATATTCTTCTGCAAGGCAGTGTCGTATGGAAGTAAGAGAAGTAGAAAAACTCTATAAAAATGAGCAGATCCCTTTCATCAATACCACTAAACTTTCAGTCGAAGAGATTACCGCTAAGATACTTGCTGAAACTGGCTTGCAACGTTACAAATATTAAATTAAATGACGAATAACAAGCTTATATCAATTTATCGGTGGGTTATTCCGTTTTTATTGCCTTTTATTAGCAATAACAGTTCACATTAGCCACTAATTTAGCTATGTTATCGCGCATAAATTACTTTATGTATGCGCGATATACGCGGCCTTCTGTTAACCTTTAAAGAAGCCAAAGTAAACCAAACTTAATCTAAAGATATATTAGAATTTCATGACAATTAAAACCGATGAATTACGCACTACGCTAATTGAAAATTTAGCCTCACCTGCGCAGCTTGCTGAGCAAATTCCGTTAAGTACGGCCACTGCAGATTTTATCATGCAAAGTCGTAAAGAAATTGAAGCGGTTATTAGTGGTGACGACAAACGTTTATTAGTCATTATTGGCCCTTGTTCGATTCATGATACAACCGCTGCTATTGATTACGCTAAAAAACTCACCGTATTACGTGACAAGTATAAAAATGAATTACTCATTGTAATGCGCGTATATTTTGAAAAACCACGTACCACCGTTGGTTGGAAAGGTTTAATTAGTGATCCTGATTTAGACAAATCATTTCATGTGGCCAAAGGTTTAAAACTAGCACGTAATTTATTAGTCGAAATTAATGATTTAGGATTGCCAGCTGGTACTGAGTTTTTAGATATGGTTACCGGTCAGTATATTTCTGATCTAATCAGTTGGGGCGCCATTGGTGCTCGCACAACAGAGAGTCAAGTTCATCGTGAGTTAGCCTCTGCCCTGTCTTGTCCTGTTGGTTTTAAAAATGGTACTGACGGAAATGTTAAAATTGCCCTTGACGCCATTCAAGCCTCGAGCGTGCCGCATGTATTGTATTCACCTGACAAAAGTGGCCAAATGTGTATTTACCAAACACATGGGAATCCATTTGCTCACGTAATTTTACGTGGTGGTAAAGTGCCTAATTACCACGCTGCAGATATTAAAGAAACAAGACAAAAGCTTGAGAAAGCGTCATTACCACAAAGTATTATGGTCGATTGTAGCCATGGTAATAGCTATAAAGATCACAATAAACAGATTGATGTAGCGCGTTCAATAGCTGATCAAATCAGTCAAGGTGAAGACAGTTTATTTGGTGTTATGATTGAAAGTTTTATCGAAGAAGGTAATCAATCAGTAAAAGCTGACACGCCGTTAACTTACGGTAAAAGTATCACTGATGCCTGTATTGACTTAACAGTCAGTGAAGAGATATTAGGCTTGTTAGCCGATTCAGTGAAAACACGTTTCGCGTAAATAACATGTCGTAACTCACATAAAAAAACCTTAGCTTTTGACTAAGGTTTTTTTATGAAAAATTTGTTGCGATGAGTTATTTCATTCTTTATATTTTCTCTAATAAACCATCACTTGCTGCTTCCACTAAATCTAGCACATATTCAAAACCTTTAGCGCCGCCATAATAGGGATCTGGCACCTGCTCTTCTTCATGTTCAGTCGCAAAATCTAGCATTAAATGTATTTTGTCATGCATCGCTGGTGGCGCTACTTTTTTTAGCTCTGCAACGTTGTCATAGTCCATTGCCAGGATGAGGTCAAAGTCGGTAAAATCTTGCACGGTAACTTTACGTGCTTTAATACCATCAAAAGAATAACCGCGTACAACACCTGCTTTTTGAGCGCGATGATCGGGTTTTTGTTTAGCATGTGCACCCACAGTGCCCGCAGAATCAACTTTTAATGCTAAACCTTTTACTTTCATTTTATGTCTAAAAACAGCTTCTGCACTAGGTGAGCGACAGATATTGCCCATACATACAAACAATACGCTTTTTATTTCATTAAAATTCATAAACTTAACCACTATTTCCCATGTAATTAGCAGACAATCATTAGTATTTTAAGCACTAATAAATCAATAACTTATGTTTATTTTCCGGAGAGAGAACTAAGGCTATTTTGAGCTGTTTTGATCAGAAGGTAAAGGATAAATTTAACTAGACAATTGCTTTACATCAAACTGTGGTTATAAAGTAGATCTAGGTACTAAAATATTTATTCTAATCATTCTGCTGATGCTCACATATACTTATCAGGATGTTAAACTTGATTTAAATAAGCTGAAGCGCCCAATAAACCGGGTTGAGGTTCAATGATCACATAGGTTGGCGTTCGCTTAGTAAGCGATGACAAGCGCCCTTTATCTTCAAATCGTCTCCTAAAATTACTGTGCTCAATAAACTCAATAAATCTTGGTGCAATACCACCCGCAATATAAACACCTCCTAAACTATTAGCCGTTAATGCCGAATTTCCTGCGAATGAACCTAGTACACCACAAAACACTGACAATCCCTGATAACAAACTGGGCAAGTACTAGCTATAGCACGAGCGGTAATTTGTTCTGCAGACAATTTATCAGCTTCTACACTATGGCTATTTTTCCAGCCGTTTAGAGAGGTTAACGCCTGATATATTTGCTCTAAACCATACCCTGAAAGTAGTTGCTCATATGAAACTCGACCTTTTCTTTCCTGTAAATATTGCAATATTTTTATTTCTACCTCATCGACAGGTGCAAAGTCAACATGCCCACCTTCACCACTTAGGCAATGCCACTTATTACCCATTGGGACTAATGTAGCAACACCTAATCCTGTTCCTGGGCCGCAAACAGAAATAGCTTTATCGGCAGTAAACTCACCACTACCAATTTGGACCTTTTGTTCATTGCTAAGAAAAGGAATTGCCATGGCAATGGCAGTATAATCATTAATCAAACACAAGCTATTTAAGTCGAGCTGCTGTTTTAATTCATGTTGAGAGAACTTCCATGGCAGGTTAGTCATTGAAATCAAATCATTATCAACAGGACAGGCAATGGCCAAACAAGCATCAACTTTTTGCCCTTTCAGCTGCTTTTCTATCATATATTCGGTGATAACTTGATGTAAACTCAAAAAGTCCGAACATCGATAAGTTTTAACCTCTGATAAACAGTTGTTTTCAGAAGCGATTGCTAATCTGATATTGGTACCACCAATATCAGCAACTAAATTGATACACCCACTTGATGCTGAACTCATAATACTCTTCTACCCTACATAATATCAAACGAAATCACAGCCAGACTTGACCTATTAAAAAGCCTAATAATAAACTAAATAATTTCTAACAGAGACTCTTGAATCGCTTCTAACGAGCTATATTTAGGCATAAATTCCAGCAATTCTTTTGCTTTGAGGTTACTACAGTTTGTACTGTGGCTGACATGTTCAACAGTCGCATTGAAGTCTTGCTCATTTAGATGATGCTTCATTTCCTTAATAGGTAAATATCGTAAATCCGCGGGCTGCGCATACCAATCAGCTAAAGATAACGCATAGCCTTTAAGTGTCAGTGCTTGGTCGGATACAGCATGAAAACTTTCTCCTAAAGCATTTTTACGGTGTTTGATAGCTTGTATAAAAAGGCTTGCTACATCATCAGCATGGACATGATGTAAGGTTTCTAACCCTAAATTTGGTAGCAAAACTTCATGGCCTTGAGATATATCAATGAAAAATAGCTCATTAAAGTTGCCCGCAGGGTTTAGAGGTATCCACCCAGGACCGACAATATGGCCAGGATGAATTACCGTTGCAGGAAATTGCTGATAAATATATTCTTCATGTAAGTATTCTTCTATTTCTGCTTTGTTTATTCCATATTCGCCTAGAGGACGCTTTATTTGTCCTTCAACCGATGGCACTGCTCTTGTTTCGCCATGTACCCATATAGTACCGCAGTGAAGAAATTGTTTGATTTTCCCTTTTACGGCCTCAACCAGTTGTTGTGCACTTTGTTTAGTAAAACAAATCAAATCAATAACAATGTCCGGCTCTAAATCAGCTATAGCCTGACCAAACTGATTCGATTCTTCTAACTTCACCCTATCTAAAGCGACTGACTTTACACTCTTCCATGCTGGGTTATCATTATATGGTGTTTGTTGGTGACGACTTACCGCCAATACTTCAAAACCTTGATTGACTAATTTTGGCACTAAATAACTACCGATATGTCCTGTCGCTCCAATTACAATAACTCGCATGGCTCTATTCTCTTTATTTAAACGTTTTAATTAAAGTTTATTTTACTATTTATACTGTTGCCTTCGTGGCTCCGGTACTAATGCCACCATCAACCAATAGTGTTTGTCCCGTTACATATTCACTTGATTTTGAAGCTAAAAATACAACCGCACCATCAAGATCATGGGGTTGTCCTGGGCGACCTAATGGAATACGATCACAAATATAGCTTAGCCACTCTTCATTTTCATAGAGCACTTTATTTTGTGCGGTTTCAAACCACCCTGGCGCTAAGCAATTGACGGTAACGCCTGATTGCCCCCAATCATCAGCCAAGCTCATGGTTAATTGTTTAATGCCACCACGACTAGCACAATACGGAGCTAAACCCGCAAAGCCAGATACGCTGGTCACTGAACCAATATTTATAATGCGGCCATAATTTTCTTTAACCATATGCTTGGCAACCGCCTGCGCTACAAAAAAAGCCCCCCTTAAATTAGTATTTACCACTAATTCCCAATCATCCCAGCTAACCTCTAAAGCAGGTTTACGTATATTACAGCCAGCATTATTAACAAGAATGTCAATTTTTCCATAATAAGCAATAGCCTCATCAACCATGTGATTAATACTGTTTTGATTATTTACATCTAGAGGTAGTGCAAGTACTTGTACACCCAGCTTTGATATCTCAGCAACAATATCAGTAAGGTCATTAACATTGCGTGCTGTTAGTACTAAATCTGCGCCTGACTTGGCTAAAGCTCGTGCAAAATATTGACCTAAACCTCTACTGGCACCAGTAATAACCGCAACATTATTTGTTAAATCAAAAAGTGCGTTCATCTAACTATATTCCTTGCTGTTTCCTTGCTATTAGTTACCTTATCAACCAAATAAATAATTGATTGATAATCAATGCCTGCGTGCTCTGACAAACCTATTTCACACGTTCGGCTGTTGCTATACCCTTGACTACAACTGCTTGGCACTTGTTCTTTCAATGACGCTAAAGCATTCGCATTTAGCTCAGGAACGGTAAATCCTTTATCGCCAGCAAAACCACAGCAATAAATATGCTCTGGAATATTCACTTGTGTTGCACATCGATTAGCTAACGAGATCATTTTATCCGTTAAGCCCATTTTTCGACTAGTACAAGTGACATGTAACATGATGCTTTCATCGGTAGCATTAAAGGTTAAATGTTTCGCTAATACATCTTCAATAAAACCAACTGGCTCATATATGTTAAGTGAACTATCAGCATTATCGCCTTCATATAACATCGATTTGCATGGGCTAGTATCAAATAAAACAGGATACTGGCCATTGTTGCTCAATTTGCTCAACTGGCTTTCTGTTGCTTGACGCTTTTGTTCAGCTTGCGTAAACATGCCCTTGCTTTTAAACGGCATACCACAACATTGGCCTGTAAAATCTGGACTGATCACCTCAAAGCCAGCTTTATCGAGCAAACGCATAGTAACGTCAGTTAACGATTCTTGCTCTTTAGCTGCTGCTGCTGGCCCCATGGTACGACTAGCACAGCTTGGAAAATAAACTACTTTAGGTCGTGATTTTTCTTTCACTGGTTCTTGAACAGGCTTAATTGTTGTCGGCTGATAATTTGCCCTTGATGGCATATTTTTGTTCCATAGCGGCAAACGATTAAAACTGATCTTTGTCATCGCTTTACTAACAAAAGACATTACGCTATTGCCGAGTACTTTTTGCGCGATTGCAACACTTGCCAAAGAAAAACGTGTGGTTTTCTCTATTAAAGAAAACTTATTGGCTAAAGCTTTCGACAGTGATTGATGTTTTTTATTTCGCTCACTGCGAAATTCACGGATTAAATCCCCAGTATTAATACCTACAGGGCATCGCTGTGCACATAAACCCGTGGCAGCACAAGTATCTATACCTAGATACTTAAAGTCGGCTTCTAATTCAGCAAGTAGACTTGGGTTTTCATTACTCTTACGTAAACGCTGAATTTCTCTGTAGCTGGTAATTCGCTGTCGAGGGGTAAAACTTAAGCCTGTTGAAGGGCAAACAGGCTCGCAAAAACCACACTCAATACACTTATCAATAAGTTCATTCGCAGCAGGTAAGGCTTTAAGTGATTTCAAATGAGCTTTTTCATCATCATTAATAAGCACCCCTGGATTTAAAATATTATCGGGATCAAATAAGGCTTTGATCTCTTCCATCAGCTGATAACCTTGCTTGCCCCATTCAAGCTCAATAAAAGGAGCCATATTACGTCCAGTGCCATGTTCGGCCTTTAAAGAGCCATTAAATTCAACCGCCACTAGCTGACAAACATCATTCATAAAAGCTTCATAACGTTCAATTTCAGTTTGCGATGAAAAGTCTTGAGTAAAAACAAAATGCAAGTTGCCATCTAGGGCATGGCCAAAAATTATCGCTTCATCATAGTTATGTTGGTCAAATAAACACTGTAAACGTGAAACACCTTGGGCTAAATCTTCAACAGCAAAAGCGACATCTTCAATGATCACAGTTGTCCCAGTCTCCCGAACAGCTCCCACTGCGGGAAAAGTTTGTTTTCTTATTGCCCAAAGTTTTGAGTATTCATCAACACTATCGGTAAACTTAATGCTATTAGTCTGTTCAAACCGGGCTAATACCGTAGTTAAGTTGGCTATTTGTTGCTCAAGTAACGTTTTATTTGCTGCTCGTGTTTCAATTAACAAGGCTGCAACACCTTCAGGCATTTCATGAATAAAGTCAGGCAGCCCTTCCATATCTCGAACTGACATTAATGATCGATAATCTAACAATTCAACTGCTGAAACATCTTCAGCAGCTAAGGCACTTACCGCACGACAAGTAATATCGATATTTGGAAATAGTACTAAAGAGCTGGCACGATATTTATGCTCAATAACCGTGTTGTAAGTAATCGACGAAATAAAGCCCAATGTTCCTTCAGAGCCAATCATTAAATGCGCTAAAATATCAATAGGGTCTTCAAAGTCAACCAAGGAATTAATCGCATAACCTGTGGTATTCTTTAATCGGTACTTGTGTCTGATTAATTCACTTAAGGCTTTATTTCGTTTAGTCTTAGCTGAAAGTTCAGCTAAGTTTTCAAGTAATGTCTCGTGGCTTTGTTTGAAGTGTGCCCTGCTAGATGTATCGCCGGTATCGAGTACTGTTCCGTCATGTAATACCAGCCTTATGCTATCAAGGGTATGATAACTGTTTTGTGATACACCACAGCACATACCACTTGAATTATTTGCTGCAATACCTGCAATTTTACAAGTATTAATAGATGCGGGATCTGGGCCTAGCCTACGTCCATAAGGTAGCAGATACTTATTAGCATCCGCCCCAATAACACCTGGACCTAAAGTGATTTTCAATCCAAGATCATTGATTTTATGGTTGCGCCAACTATTGGTTAACATGATTAAAATCGAGTCTGATTGCGCTTGCCCAGACAAACTCGTGCCCGCGGCTCTAAAAGTGACAGCAAGCTTGACCGCTTTAGCTTTTTTCATCACCTCAATAAGTTCATTTTCATCATCAACTCTTATCACTATTTGTGGTATTAACCGATAAAAACTCGCATCAACGCCAAATGCCAACCGTTTGGCATGATCAGTAATAATTCTTTCTGTTGGAATTATCTTAGATAAACTCAGAGCAAACTCTTGATAAGGGTGAGACAACATTAAAAATCCTTCAGCAAATAAATATACACAATACATCTAATATCACTATAGTGGCCGAACGTCTCTTATTGCACTACTCAATGGTTGACTATTGAATGGTATTTTTTTAACGTGCATGTCTATCATTGAAAACACCATTTAAAGTAACTTCCCCGCAATGATTCACCTGAATAATCAAGCTCTCACCTTCTTTGTGCTAACGAGAAATTAGCGCCGATAACTATCGATGAAAATCAACGGATGTTAATTTAGTATCAGAAAATTCTCATTTACGACTTAGCGAAACAAGGGGGACTATCGATATAGTTACTCTATTAAGAAGCCACAATGAGATTTTCCCATGACAAATACTTTATCTACAACTACTGCACCGACAACTGAGAACAAACTCGCTATCGTTACTGGTGGAAGTTCAGGCATTGGACGTGAGCTAGCTATTTGCTTAGCACAAAATGGCTGGAACGTTGCCATCAATTATGCAGGTAATGCTGCTGGCGCAGATGATGTTGTTACCGAAATAGAAAAACTGGGTCAGCAAGGTTTTTCCCTTCGATGTGATGTAGGTTTGAGCGAAGATGTAAATCAATTCATCAGTGCTGTCGAAGATAAATTCAACAAAGCACCAGACTTATTAGTCAATAATGCTGGCTGTCAAACGTGGTCTCCTTTTTTAGAGTTAGAAGAAGACAGCTGGGATAAAGTTATTCGTACTAATTTAAAAGGTTGCTTTTTATTATCACAATCTGTCGCCAAACTCATGATTAAACATAAAGTGAAAGGCGCAATTGTTAACATTGGCTCTGGTTGTAATAAAGTACCCTTCCCTAATTTAGTTGACTATACCGCATCAAAAGGCGGCATTGAAATGCTAACTCGCTCTACCGCCATTGAGCTTGGTAAATATAACATCCGTGTAAACTGTGTGGCACCTGGTGCCATTGAAATTGAAAGAACCAAAATTGAAGATCCAAACTACGCAAAAACCTGGTCTAAAGCGGCTCCTATTAACCGTGTTGGCTACCCAGAAGACATCTACAATGCTGTTGAATTCCTTGGAGGAGAAAAATCAAGCTTTATCACCGGGCAAACATTATGGGCTGTCTCTTATACACATCTGACGCTGCCGACGAAGAGGATAG